>JBFLVX010000100.1:0-9121 GCA_040758255.1 Nitrospirota bacterium | reverse complement strand
TGCACTGCCATCAGAGCATCTGGAAAAAGGGCAAGCCGCTCTTCGCCGGCAACGGCTATGCGGGCTTAAGTGATATGGCTATCCACTACATTGGAGGCGTTCTTAAACACGCAAAGGCGCTTGCGGCGATAACCAATCCGACCACAAATTCATACAAGAGGCTGACACCGGGATTTGAGGCTCCGGTAAATCTTGCCTATTCAGCAAGAAACCGTTCTGCATCAATAAGGATACCGACCTACTCGGCAAGCCCCAAGGCAAAGAGGGTTGAGGTGAGGTTCCCTGACCCGTCATGCAATACCTATCTTGCCTTCTCGGCAATGCTCATGGCAGGACTTGACGGAATTGAGAACAAGATTGATCCGGGCGAACCTCTGGATAAGGACCTTTACGATCTTCCGGCAGAAGAGTTGAAGAACATACCTCAGATGCCTGGCAGCCTTGACGAGGCGCTTGATGCGCTGGAGAAAGACCACGCGTTCCTGATGAAAGGGAACGTCTTCACAGAAGATGCCATTAACAAGTGGATTGATTACAAGAGGACAAACGAGGTTGACGCGCTGAGGCTAAGGCCTCATCCGTACGAGTTCTTCCTGTATTACGATATTTAAAAAAGGGGGCACAAAATTGTCCCTACAATATTGTTTTTTAATTACATAATTGTAGCTTAATTAAGGATCAGAACAATTTAAAAACAAAGGGTTACATCTTGGCACAGTTCTGGCTTTAATACATAATAAAACGCGGGCATTAGCCAGCGAAACAAAAAGGAGGATAAGATGAAAGTTTTAAGAGTCTTCGCAGTAAAAATGATTTTGCTTGTGATGCTTACCGGCATTGCTCATGCCACACCGTCAACGCAGATATGGATCCCGTCATCCGATATTCAGGCGTTTAAGAAAATGCATCTCGGCCTTGATACATATATCAAGACTGAAAGCCAGGACGGTGTTACGGAAGCGACTGTCACGAATTTAGGTTTAACCGTCGGCGTATTGCCTTTTGAGAAAGTTCAGGCTGAGGTCGGAGTGGATTACAGAGACGCAAACGGCAATCATAAGTATCCCCTTCTATTTAACGCAAAATTAGGCACACCCGAAGGCGCGTTATTTGAGGGTTCGCCTGCGATAGCCGTAGGAGGATATGATTTCGGGACAGAAAGCGATGTAACCGACTACAACATTATCTATGGTGTTGTTGCAAAGACCTTTGGTAAGGCCGGCAGGATCTCGGCAGGATATTACACCGGCAATGAGGACCTTCTGCTTGACATAGACGGGAAGGAAGATAACAGCGGCCTTCTCCTTTCATGGGACAGGACCATTTCTGAGATATCCGACAAGCTCTGGGCTGCTGTTGATTATCAGGGAGGCAAGAATGGTTACGGCGCATTGAGCTTTGGCGCAGCCTGGAAATTTGCTCCTAACGTAGGCGTTATATTCGGTTATGACATATACAATGAAAGCACATACAAACCTACTGCGACCATACAGTTGGATATAGACTTTTAAGAAAGGGGGCATAAAGATTATGAAACGATTATTAAGTATCTTGGTAGTGATTGGCTTATTGAGTTTTGCAAGCATTGGCTTTGCAGAGGAGGCGCAGGTTGCGGCTTCAGCTCCGGCAGCAGTTGAAGCGACTTCGCCTGCTCCAAAGATTGATACAGGTGATACAACATGGGTTTTGATATCAACAGCCCTTGTTATGCTGATGACCCCTGGGCTTGCGCTCTTTTACGGCGGAATGGTCAGGCGTAAAAATGTGTTAGGCACAATAATGCAGAGCTTCATCGCTCTGGGTGTTGTTACAATTATATGGGTGCTTTACGGATACAGCCTAGCATTCGGCCCCGATGTTGGACACGTAATCGGCAATCTCGACTGGATCGGTTTAAAGGGTGTCGGGCTTGATCCGAACCCTGATTACGCGGCCACGATCCCGCATCAGGCATTCATGATATTCCAGATGATGTTCGCGGTTATTACTCCCGCGCTCATTACAGGAGCGTTTGCAGAACGCTTTAAATTCAGCACGTACATTCTCTTCCTTGTGATCTGGGTCACCTTCGTCTATGTTCCTATTGCTCACTGGGTCTGGGGCATCGGCGGATGGATAAGGAATCTTGGCGCGCTCGATTTTGCGGGCGGGCTGGTTGTTCACATCAGTTCAGGCGTTTCAGCGCTCGCAGCTGCAATCGTTGTAGGGAAAAGAAAGGGCTACGGCAAAGAGCCGATGATGCCTCATAACGTAACAATGACTTTTTTAGGCGCAGCTCTCTTGTGGTTCGGCTGGTTCGGGTTTAACGGCGGAAGCGCGGTTGCGTCAGGCGCTCTTGCAACATCCGCCTTTGTTGTAACACATATCGCTACGGCAGCGGCGGCATTATCATGGATGATCGCTGAATGGATGCACAGGGGGAAACCGACTGCGCTCGGAGCTGTCTCTGGAGCGGTTGCCGGGCTTGTTGCCATTACTCCTGCGTCAGGTTTTGTAGGGCCGATGTCGTCAATAGCAATAGGACTTACAGCAGGAATATTATGCTACTTTGCGGTTAGCCTGAAATCAAAACTCGGGTATGATGATTCTCTTGACGCGGTAGGCGTGCATGGCGTAGGCGGCACATGGGGCGCAATTGCAACCGGACTATTTGCATCAAAGGCGATTAATTCCGCAGGGAATGACGGGTTATTCTTCGGAAATTCGTCTCTCTTGATGAATCAGTTTATAAGCATTGGAGCCGCATGGGTTTATTCCTTTGTTATTACGCTGATTATTTTAAAAGTCCTTGACATGACAATGGGGCTGAGAGTGGACGATCAGAGCGAATTTGTAGGTCTTGATCATGCACAGCACGGAGAAAGCGGATACACACTATAAAACAGTGAAGAGTGACAGTGATTAGTGTCAGTAAGTTTTTTTACTGACACTGACACTATGCACTGGCACTTAAAAAAGGAGACAAGATGAAAAAAGTAGAGGCGATAATAAAACCATTTAAACTGGATGACATCAAAAAGGCGCTCAATGACTTAGGCGTTCAGGGCATGACTGTAACAGAGGTTAAGGGTTTCGGAAGGCAAAAGGGGCATCTGGAATTCTACCGAGGCGCAGAGTATGATGTAAATTTTGTCCCCAAGCTAAAGATAGAGATCGTCATACCTGACGCACTGGTGGAGCAGGCGATATCAGTAATCCAGAAAGAGGCGAAAACCGGGGAGATAGGGGACGGTAAGATTTTTGTTTATCCGATTGAAAACATTATAAGGATAAGAACGGGTGAAATCGG
Organism: Nitrospirota bacterium; assembly: GCA_040758255.1. GTDB lineage: Bacteria > Nitrospirota > Thermodesulfovibrionia > UBA6902 > UBA6902 > JACRPZ01. The sequence continues at coordinate 5,832 of JBFLVX010000100.1, read as the reverse complement.
CGAGGCTGCAATTTAACCATTGACTATTGACTAACAATTATCAATTGTGTTAAAAATATTTGCAAGCTTTTCATAAGTATTTGTTCAATCGTTTAGGTCATGTTTTTGATCTGGAGGTGCCGCAAAGACTTTGAGCTTTGCGGCTTTTTTTATAATAAGGCTTTAATTTTCAAGGAGGGAAAGAAGTGGCAGAAGGAACAGTAAAATGGTTTAACGACTCAAAAGGTTTTGGTTTCATCACAAGAGAGGAAGGAAGCGATATCTTTGTTCATTACTCTTCGATTCAGGGCGATGGCTTTAAGTCGCTTGCCGAAGGCGACAGGGTCAGCTTTGATGTTGAGAAGGGCGATAAAGGCCCTAAGGCTGTAAATGTCACTAAGCTGTAACTAACCGCCAAAAACCCCCTTGTGTGTGCAAGGGGGTTTTTGTTTTTATGACTTATCAATCAATCCTTGAGCCTTATATCGAGAATCCTCTCCATGGGAACTGTAATCCATCCGTTCTCAGACTGCATCTGAATCTCGGATTCTCCTATCTCAATAAGAATTCCCCTGTATAAAGTCTCGGATGTTACAACCTCTACTTCCTTGTTTATAAATTGATGCATATTACGCCCTCCGGCTTAGATTCTTTACAAATTCTCCTCCGAGAAGAAAGATGCATGACAGGTAGTACATCCAAAGGAGAAAAAGTATAAATGTGGTCAGTGAACCGTATATTGTTCCGAAATGAGTTACACTCTTTACATACCATGTGAAAAAATGCTTGGCTAATTCCCACAGGATTGTAACAAATAGCGCTCCTTTAAAAGCATTCTTCAGAGATACTTTTACAGCCGGCATAATTACATATATAGCAGTAAATGTTGATAATACGAGAATAAATGGAACGATATATTTAAAGAAGATCCCGGCCTTATAGCCGACTTCCATGCCGATTATGTTTAAAGTGTATCCCTTTAAGAGAGCAACTGCGGAGCTTAGCGCGAAAGAGAGAAACAAAAAAATAATTAAAAGCGTAACAGTAAAGATAGTCCAGAATATTGATAAAAGAAAGTGCCTCTTTTGGGGAACCTTGAATATTGCATTCATGGCATGCTCTATGGAATAGAAAAGCTGGAGGGAAATAAACCCGTAAATAAGCAGCGTTATCAGACTTATGCCTTTATATATAATTATGTTTCTAAGCTCATTGGTAATCCCCGATGTAACCGAGGGGAAGAGACTGACGAGTCTTGAGAGCGCGTAGTGATAGATATCCTGATTTTGTCCCAGGAAGTAACCGAATAGAGAAACGATTAAGAGACTCAGCGGAACCAATGCCACTATCAGAAAGTATGATATTGCGGCTGAAAGATAAAAACAATCATCTTTTATAAATGATGTTATGCTCTTACCTATGATCTTTAGCAGATCCATTTTACCGCTTCCTTTTTCCTTCACTCTCCCTTTGTCTTACAAAAAACTTCACAGGCACGCCCTGAAATGAAAAACGTTCTCTAAGTTTATGTTCAAGAAATGATAGATACTGTGAACTGATCCCCTCCTTTTTATTTGTAAAGAGCACGAAGGACGGAGGGTCTGTCCTGGCCTGCGTAATATAATAAATTTTCACCCTTCTGCCCTGAATTAAGGGAGGGGACTTAACTTTAAGCGCGTCTTTTAGAAACAGGTTCAGTTCATGAGTCGTGATCCTTTTTGAGCTTTCGGCGATAACCTTGTCAATCATTGCAAAGACTTTCGTGACCCTTTGTTTGCTGATTGCGGATATGGTCAGGATCGGAGCATAAGGCATAAACCATAGCTTCCGGTATATCCGCTCTTCAATGTCCTTAATTGACACCGCATCCTTATCCACGGTGTCCCACTTGTTATAAAGTATGATCGCGCCCTTGCCTGCTTCATAAACATATCCTGCTATCCTCTGGTCCATCTCAACTACGCCTTCCTCGGCATTAAGTACGATAAGGGCAACATCACAGTCCTGAATGTTTCTTACTGTTCCCAGAAAGGAATATTGTTCGACGCTCTTTGCCATCTTTCCCTTCTTGCGTATGCCTGCCGTGTCAACAATGATATATTTTCTCTTATAGTAAGAGCAGACCGAATCCACGGCATCCCTTGTTGTCCCGGCCACAGAACTGACGATCATCCTCTCGCTGCCAAGCAGGGAGTTAACAAGGGTTGATTTTCCTACATTCGGCCTTCCAACAATGGAAATCTTTGGAAATCCGGACTTCTCACCCTTCCCTTCCGGAAGTAAATCGGAGATACTCTCTTTAAGGACATCAAATCCATACCCTTTCAGCGCAGAAATTGGTAATAGGTCAACTCCAAGCTGACAAAAATCATACAGAAGTTTCGTCTCTTTCTTTGGACCATCAATCTTATTCACAACGTAGAAAACTTTTTTATTGTATTTTCTTAACAACTCTGTCAATTCAATATCTGAAGGCATGAGCCCGCTTTCAGCATCCATTAATAAGATAATAATGTCTGCCTCCTCAACTGCAATAAGAGCCTGCTTCTTTACCTGCCTGACAATATCCTCATCAGACTCTGTCTGAAACCCGCCCGTATCTACAATAAGAAATGCCTTATCATTCCACGTCACCTCTTCATACAGCCTGTCCCTTGTAATCCCCGGCAAATCCTCAACAACTGCGCGTCTTTTCCCGACTATCCTGTTAAAGAGCGTGGACTTCCCGACATTTGGTCTTCCAATTATTGCAACAATAGGTTTTGACATTTTTTTAACTCACCTTATCAATCTTTTCTTGAACCTGATTATATCATACAGGCAAGCCGTGAAGGAGAAAAAGTGCCATGCGGCAGAGGGCACAGAGCATGAATATAAAAATCAAGATAACTCTTCATACCTTGTGAACGAGCAATATCTGAATCGTCCGTTGAAAGTTTCGACCTATTTAATCGCTATTTGTTATAATTTATCGTAGGTTAAACATAAACGGAGCAGTAAGTGCGTTATTATTTTGACTGGGATATCAATAAGGCAAAAATAAATCGTAAAAAACACGGGATTAGTTTTGAGGAGGCATCCTCAATTTTTCTTGATCCAAGAATGATATCCGTCTTTGATGGTGAGCATAGCGAATATGAAGAGCGATGGGCTACAATCGGAATTGACAGGAATGGTATTTTGCTGGTTGTGATCCATACATTCCAGCAATTGGATGACGACTGCTGCAAAATTAGAATTATTTCAGGCCGTAAAGCAACGAGAAGAGAATCAAAGCAATATCAGGAGGAAAATAAATGAAAAAAGAATACGATTTTTCCAAAGGGGAGAGAGGCAAGTTTTATCGTCCGGACGCAGAATTATATCTGCCTATTTATATCGAGCCGAATATGATGGAAGTGTTGAGAAAATTCTCAAAGAAAAAAGGCGTTGAGGTTACAACGATAGTAAATGAGTGGATAAAAAAAGACATTTCGATAGTAGAGACAATAACGAAATAAGACATAATCGGTTAAGCCATAAACTCCTGTTCTCCTTCGCCTCGGGAGAAGGATGAGAATCAAACAGATACCCTGCGGGCACAACAACCGCGCGTCTTTTCCCGACTATCCTGTTAAAGAGCGTGGATTTCCCAACATTTGGTCTTCCAATTATTGCAACTATAGGTTTTGACATTTTTTTTAACTCACCTCATCAACATTTCTTTGAACTGATTATATCACACAGGCAAGCCGTGAAGGACAAAATAAGTTGCCACTTGTACCCTTCTTGCAATACAAAAACTCATGTTTTTCGGCATGTTGCCTATAATTTGCACATAATTTTCTTGACATGCAACAGAGTATAGAGATAAACTTTTCTAAAATGCGGAATAAATAAGGAGCAAAATGGATTATCGAGAAAAAGCTTTTAAAGAAAAATTTAAAAATGCTTCTGCTCACTTAGGCGTTGCTCCAAATCAGATTATTTCATTAAAATTTCGTGAAACCGTGAATTCATACTCTGAATATCATAATCTTTTAGATATTCTTCAGCGCGAAGCGAATATAACACATCAAAAGCTTGCTGATAATTTCCAAGGTACTGGCTACATCTTGAGCGATTCAAATTCAAAAATTATCCTTGTTGAACATGAAACTGGATTAGAAATACTCTATATTGCAGGTTCTATTGCTTCATTAATAGGTTTGGTTCACTTAGTAAGCCAGTATTGGTCTAGCATGCGCAATCACTTTGATCTTCGACACCACCGAAATTTTCGTGACATCGAAATTCGTAAATTAGATAACAACGGCCATATTAAAGAAGACCGATTTGATGGACACGGAATACCAGGAATGCCTCTCTTGCCTAATTCTATAATCATATCTGCTACACAAAATTTAGAAAACGAGATAAAAGATTTGAAACAAGAAATCAAAAAACTTTCTAATCGTATAAAAGATATTGAAACGCCCTCTAAACGTGAGAAAGAGGAAACAACAATAAAGAGTAAGAAAATTAAAAGAACAAAAAATATTAAAAAATAAAGATTCTAATAAGTCATGTTACCTGACCCTTTCAGCGGATTTGCCGCTACAAAAGCATGTAAATTCCGATCTAAACACACTCTCACGCAACAGAAAATAAGATAGGGACAATTTGTACCGAGATCTTACAAAAATTATCAACATTAATCATCTCGCCTAATACTTGACAAAAACGGTAGACTATTATAATTTATAATTATGCTCAGTCTTTCATCAAAGGGAGAATACGGAGTCAGGGCTATGTTTGAAATAGCCAAGGACTATAAAAGCGGGCCCGTGACTATAAAGGAAATTGCCAGAAGACAGGGCATGTCAGTCTCCTATCTTGAGCAGTTGCTGAATAAATTAAGAAAAGCAGGACTGATAAAAAGCCAGAAAGGGCCCGGCGGCGGATACACCCTTGGCAAAAAGCCGGGCGATATAAGCATGGGCACAATACTGAGCGCTCTTGAAGGCCCCGTTGCGATAACAGAGTGCCTCAACCCTGTTAAGGGGAAACCCGAATGCAGTCTCGTTGAGAAGTGCGTCACAAGGCTCCTCTGGCAGTCGCTTGGAAAAAAGATAGAGGACTTTCTCGGAACAATTACTCTTAACGACCTTCTTAAAGAAGAGTCTAAATTAGCTAAGCAGAATTAATAAAATGGCAGAGGCAAAACTAAATCAGGAGAGCGCGAACCAGTTGAGGTTTCTTGATAAACCTCTTACGGCAGATGCAACCACGGACATTATTTATATGATGTGCCCAATGCATCTCCTGACAATCAAACAGAAGATAAAAGAGATAAAGTCAGGAGAAGTGCTTGCCGTCCTCACAGACTACGATGGGGCGCTTGATGACATTCCTGCATGGTGCGATATCTCAGGAGATGAATTCTTAGGTGTTTTTGAGGATACAGACCACTATAAATTTTACATCAAGAAAAAAGAGAGAGAATGATTACGGAGGAGTTATGAAAACCATTTATATGGATCATGTAGGAACCAACCCTCTTCATCCTGAAGTGCTGGAGGAGATGCTACCATATTTCAAGGATAACTTTGCCAATCCTCTGAGTTTATATGAGCCTGCTGTAAAAGCGAAAGAGGCCATAGAAAATGCCCGGCAGAGCACCGCACTGCTGATAAATGCGAAACCGAATGAGATTATCTTCACATCAAGCGGCGCAGAGTCAAACAACTTTGCGGTAAAAGGGATCGCCCTTGCAAGCCAGAAGAAAGGCAAGCACATTATAACCTCCAGGATCGAGCATCATTCCATCACGAATACGGCGCGCTTTCTTGAGAAGTCCGGATTTGCGGTAACATACCTGCCTGTTGACAAGCA
>JBFLVX010000099.1:0-9150 GCA_040758255.1 Nitrospirota bacterium | reverse complement strand
GGCTGTTATTGATTGTAGTAATATTTACTTCAATAATATACGGGTTTGAATTTAACGAAATAGAAGGCATTGGAGAAGATAATGAAGATCAGAAAAGTTGTTCTTGCGTATTCCGGAGGGCTTGATACATCAGTGGCCATCAAATGGCTGAAGGATAAATACAACTGCGAGGTGATAGCATTTTGCGCTGACCTCGGGCAGGAAGAGGAGCTTAAGCCTGTCAAAGGGAAGGCGCTGCAAACAGGGGCTTCAAAGGCGTATGTGGTGGATTTAAGGGAAGAGTTTGTAAGGGATTATATATTCCCTATGCTCAGGTTAAATGCTGTTTATGAAGGAACTTATCTTCTGGGCACTTCCATAGCAAGGCCGCTTATAGCAAAGAAGCAGATAGAGATAGCGGTGAAAGAAAAGGCTGACGCCGTTGCGCACGGCTCCACCGGAAAGGGCAATGACCAGGTCAGGTTTGAATTGACCTATTATGCGCTTAAGCCCGGCATAAAGGTGATAGCGCCGTGGAGAGAATGGGAATTCAATTCAAGGGAATCGCTGATAGCATATGCAAGAAGACATAAAATCCCTGTTACTGCGACCAAGAAGAAACCATACAGCACAGACAGGAATCTCTTTCATATCAGTTATGAAGGTGGCATCTTAGAAGACCCGTGGGCCGAGCCGCCTGCGGATATGTTTACATTAAGCGTATCGCCTGAGAAAGCGCCTTCAAAACCTGAGTATATTGAGATAGGCTATGAGAGTGGAGATCCGGTTTCTCTTAACGGCAAGAAACTTTCACCTGCAAACCTCCTTAAAACACTAAATTCAATAGGTGGCAGGCACGGCATTGGCAGGCTGGATATTGTGGAGAACAGGTTCGTGGGCATGAAATCAAGGGGTGTTTATGAGACGCCGGGCGGGACGATACTTCATGTCGCGCACAGGGCTGTTGAGACGATAACACTTGACCGCGAGGTAATGCACCTCCGTGACTCATTAATACCCGGCTATGCAAAACTTATATATAATGGATACTGGTTTTCGCCTGAGAGAGAGGCTTTGCAGGCTTTTATAGACCATTCACAGAAGGGCGTAACCGGAACAGCAAGGCTCAAACTTTATAAAGGAAGCTGCGCGGTAGCCGGCAGAAAGTCGCCGCGCTCTCTCTACAATCCTGAGCTTGCGACGTTTGAATCTGAGCAGGTCTATAATCAACAAGACGCCGAGGGATTTATAAAGCTTAATGCTCTGCGGCTAAAGATAAATTCAAGACTGAATAGAAAATAAAGATATAACAACAGGGGAGGAGGCACACGGAATAACTTTGTGCCTTCTGCCTTTGTTGCTTTGTGTTTTTTTTCTCAATCATGCCCGATCTAAGATATTGGCTTGCCCTTAATCTTCTGCCTGATATAGGCCCCGTGCTTGCAAGAAGGCTTGTCTCAGCCTTTGGAGAGCCTGAAAATATCTTCAATACGCCTCTGGGCGAACTCAGAAAAGTAGATAGTATCGGAGAGGAGAGAGCGAGGAGTATTGCAGATTTTAAGGATTGGGACGTGGTCAATAAAGAGCTTGATAAAACAAATGAAAAGAAAGTAACGATAGTTGTTTTTACTGACATGACATACCCGGAAAGCCTGCGGCATATACATGACGCCCCAATCCTTCTTTATGTGAAGGGGGGGATCGAGGAGAATGACAAATACGCAGTCGCTATGGTCGGTTCAAGAAGCGCAACTGAATATGGCATTAGGGTATCGGAGAAGATAAGTTATGGCCTTGCCTCATCAGGACTGACTGTAGTAAGCGGAATGGCAAGGGGGATAGATTCTGCCTCGCACAGAGGGGCGCTTAAGGCAAAGGGGAGGACGATAGCCGTTTTAGGCTCCGGAATAGATGTCATTTATCCTCCTGAAAACAGGGGGCTCATGGAGAAGATAGCCACATCCGGCGCTGTCATAAGCGAATTTCCTATGGGAACTAAGCCTGACAAAAACAATTTTCCGCGCAGGAACAGGATAATCAGCGCCATGTCGGTTGGCGTGATAGTAGTTGAGGCGGCAGTTGACAGCGGTTCTTTGATTACAGTAGGCTATGCACTTGAACATGGGAAAGAGGTCTTCGCGGTTCCCGGCAATATTACATCAGCGGGTTCCAAGGGCACAAATGACCTTATCAGAAAAGGGGCCAAGTTGATTGAGAATGCTCAGGATGTTATTGATGAACTGAGGCCGCAGTTAAAGGGCGTTATCAGCGAAGACAAGTTCAATGCCAAAACCAAAAAGCCGGTGCCTGAGATGACTGACAGCGAAAAGATTCTTTATGCCTGTCTTGACAGCGAGCCTAAACATATAGATGATATTATCCGAAAGACAGAGAGATCAAGCAGCGAGGCATTGTCAATATTGCTGAGCCTTGAGCTGAAAGGGATTGTGAAGCAGATAGACGGGAAGAGATTTGTGATTGAAAATTAATAAATAACAAAATACGACATAAGGAAAACGATAAATAATTATGAAATCACTTTTGATAGTTGAGTCTCCGGCAAAGGTAAAAACCCTGAGTAAATTCCTCGGCAAGGATTTTATCATCAAGGCGTCAATCGGCCACATCAAGGACCTTCCCAAAAAAGATATAGGCGTTGATGTTGAGAATAACTTTGCTCCTACTTATGTTGTGATTGAGGGAAAAGAAAAGGTGATGAAGGATTTAAAAAAGGCAGCTAAGGCTGCTGAGAAAGTATTTCTCGCTCCTGACCCGGACAGGGAAGGGGAGGCTATAGCCTGGCATATTGCAGAGGAACTTAACGGCGATTCAGATAAGGTGCAGAGGGTGGAATTTAATGAGATAACGGAAAAGGCTGTTAAAGAAGCCATTAAACATCCAAGAAAGATCAACGTAAATCTTTTTGACGCGCAGCAGGCGAGAAGGATTTTGGACAGGCTTGTCGGCTATAAGTTGTCCCCGCTTTTGTGGCACAAGGTAAGGCGCGGGCTGAGCGCAGGCAGAGTGCAGTCAGTAGCGGTCCGGCTTGTTGTGGACCGGGAGCGCGAGATAGAGGCATTTAAAACGGAGGAATACTGGAGCATAACGGCAGCTCTGGAGGGCAAAGTTCCTCCTAAATTTGATGCCAAGCTTTTTCAGATAAATAAAGATAAGGCAGAGATAAAGAATGAAGAGCATGCCTCCGGCATCGTAAAGGATTTAAAGGATAAAACCTTTGCCGTAAAGAAGATTGATAAGAAGAAGAGGAAGCGTTCGCCTTCTCCACCTTTTATCACAAGCACGCTTCAGCAGGATGCGTCAAGGAAATACAGATATACCGCTAAAAAAACCATGATGCTCGCGCAGAAGCTGTATGAAGGCATTGAGCTTGGAAGCGAAGGCTCTGTCGGTCTGATAACTTACATGAGGACTGATTCCGTTAAAATAGCGTCTGAGGCGCAGAAGGAGGCGCGGGAATTTATTGTCAAGGAATATGGTAAGGACTATGCGCCGCAGAAACCGCCTGTTTACAAGAGTAAAAAATCCGCGCAGGAAGCGCATGAAGCCATCAGGCCCACATCCATATTCAGGACGCCTTCAGAGGTCAAGAATTTTTTAGAGCCGGACCAGCACAAACTTTATAAACTTATATGGGAGCGTTTTGTGGCAAGCCAGATGGAGGCTGCGCAGCTTGAACAGACTTCAATTGATATAAGCGCTGGATCGTATTTATTTAGGGCAACGGGTTCGGTGATTACCTTCCCTGGATTTATGACGTTGTACATTGAAAGCACTGACAACGCCAAAGAAGAAGAAGGATTGCTGCCTCCATTGTCTGAAGGGGATCTGCTGAAAAATCTCGGGATAACTCCTAAACAGCATTTTACTCAGCCGCCTCCGCGCTACAACGAGGCCACGCTTGTAAAAGAGCTGGAGGCCAAGGGCATTGGAAGGCCCAGCACTTATGCCGCGATCATTTCGACAATTCAGGACAGAAAATATGCGGAGAAGCTTGAGGGAAGATTTAAGCCTACCGAACTCGGCACAGTGGTAAGCGACCTCCTTGTGGAGAGATTCGCTGATATTATGGATTACAACTTCACCGCGAATATGGAAGACAATCTTGACAAGATTGAGGAAGGCGGATACAAATGGGTGGATGTTGTAATGGATTTTTACAAGCCCTTTGATAAGGATCTTTCAGAGGCTATGGCGATTGTCGGCAAGGTAAAGCCGCAGGATATACCTACGGACCAAACTTGCGAGAAATGCGGTGAGCCTATGGTAATCAAGTGGGGCAGATTCGGCAGGTTCATGGCATGCACAAAATATCCTGAATGCAAGACCACAAAACCTCTTGAAGGGCAGGCGCCTAAGGCCGAGGATCAGCCGACAGATGAGATATGCCAGAAGTGCGGCTCTCCAATGGTTCTAAAGACCGGAAGATTCGGGAAGTTCATAGCGTGCAGCAAGTATCCTGAGTGCAAGACGACAAAAGCGCTGAGTATCGGCGTCAAGTGCCCTGAAGACGGCGGGGATATTGTGGAGAGAAGAACAAAAAAAGGGAAGGTATTTTTTAGCTGCGGAAATTATCCAAAATGCAAGTTCGCCACATGGTATAAACCGATTAACAAACCTTGCCCCAAATGCGGCGCAAATATTCTCATCGAGAAGAAGACAAAGAAAGAAGAAGTCATCGCCTGCCTGAAAAAAGAGTGCGGGTTTAAGGAAGAATTGCAGGCGGTTTCTGAATAGGCAGGCGTTCAGGAATAAATCTCTTCCAACGCCTCGACAGCTTTCTTCATATCCTCCGGCATCGGCGCTGTCAGTTCTATGAATTTTCCGGTTGAAGGGTGCTTGAACTTTAAGCTGTAGGCGTGAAGCATCTGGCGCTGGAATGTAATAATTCTCTGCCCGCATCTTAGGGCTGTTTTTTTGCCGTATGTCTTATCTCCCAAGACGGGATGTCCGGCATCGGCGAAATGCACCCTTATTTGGTGAGTTCTTCCTGTGATAATCCTTGCCTTTATAAGGGAAGCGCCTGTGAAGCGTTTTATCATCTCATATCTTGTGACAGCCTCTTTTCCTCTCTTTGTCCTTGTTGACATCTTCTTTCTGTCTGAAACCGATCTTCCTATGGCATCATTTATCTCTCCCCGCTCTTCTTTCGGCGTGCCGTATATCAGCGCCAGGTAGTGCTTCTCAATCTCTCTCTCTTTAAACTGTTTGATGATGTCAAGATAGGTTTTATCATTCTTTGCAAAAATAATTAATCCTGAAGTCTCCTTATCAAGACGGTGCACAACTCCGGGCCTTAAAGGAGCGCCTGTTGAAGCGAGCCTTCCGCATTTTGCGATCAATGCGTTCAAGAGTGTCCCGCTTCTATGCCCGGCAGCAGGGTATATGACCATGCCTGGCGGCTTATTGACTACTACAACATCGCTGTCCTGCATAACTATTTCTAACGGTATATCTTCTGGAATAAGGGTTATCTCAGGCTCGTCAGGGACTGCCAATTCCACAATATCTCCCCCTCTCAATCTACAGCCTGACTTCTCTGCCCGTGAATTGACCGACACAAGCCCATCCTTTATAAACCTCTGGATGCGTGAACGTGAGATGCCGCTTTGCAATGACAGAAAAGTATCGAGCCGCTCATGACCTGACTCATCTCCAGTTGTAAACTTCATCTTTTTCATCTGACTATTTTAGCAGAGGATGCAACTTATGCAAACCGTGCCTATTGCTGATTGTGCTAAAATAAGATATAAATTTATTTCGTAACAACATTAAGTGCCATGAATCAATCAACAGTCAGATCAGCCTCCCCGAAAGCCGCAAAAAACTCCCGGATGATAAATTTCTATCCTGCAATCCTTGAGAGCATCGCAGAGGGCATCGTTGTTATAGGCCTTGACAGAAGAATCATTTTTGTAAACAGGATGGCAAAAGAGCTCATAGGCTTGCGGGATGAGACTTTTGAAGGCAGGCCATGCAGCGAGGTTATCAGGACAGACCTTTGCAAAGAGGGCTGCCCTTTTGATTCTAAGAGTGTTGACGGGAGCTGCGCCTCTTATTTCATGAATATAAATCTTTACAAAGAGGACAGCTCTTCCATTCCGCTCTGTCTTAATGTCGCGCCTCTGTATAACGACGAAGGCGCGATGGCCGGGATAATAGAGAACTTCAGGCCGATGAGCGAGGCGATCAGGGTCATAGAATCCCTGAAGAAGAGCAATGTGATTTTGGCGCAGGAGAAGGGTAAAGTTGATTCGATAATAGAGAGCCTTGCGGACGGCGTATTTACGGTTGACAGCAGGCTTCGCATCACGAGCTTTAATAAGGGGATGGAGAATATAACGGGGCTGAAGGAGCCGGAAGTGCTTGGCTCAGCCTGCAATGAGATATTGAACGCGGATAACTGCGGAGATAACTGTCCTTTTTCCCATACCTTAAAAAGAGGGTACGGCCTTGCTAATATCACCGAAAGGATAGTGAGAAGAGACGGCGAGACGGTTCCTGTTCTGATAAGCACGGCGTTTCTTAAGGAGAGCACCGGCAACATAGAATTAATCGCTACGGTAAGGGATGCCTCAGAACTTGAGAAACTTAAGAAGGAGATAAATGACAGGTACCGCTTCTCAAATATCGTAGGAAAGAGCAGCCGCATGCAGCAGATATACGAGCTTATAGAGACGCTTGGCGATACTGACTGCTCAATACTTATCGAAGGTGAGAGCGGAACAGGCAAGGAGCTTGTATCAAGGGCGATTCATCATGAGAGCAACAGAAGAGGCAAGCCCTTTGTGAAGGTGAATTGCAGCGCTATCGTTGAAGGGCTTTTTGAAAGCGAGCTCTTCGGGCATGTTAAAGGCTCTTTCACCGGTGCCATAAAGGACAGGATGGGGAAGTTTGAACTTGCCGACGGAGGCACTATTTTTCTTGATGAAATAGCTGACATGCCGCTCCCGCTTCAGCCGAAGCTCTTAAGGGTGCTTCAGGATATGGAGTTTGAGAGGGTCGGCGACAACAAAACAAGAAAGGTGGATGTCAGGATAATAGCCGCCACAAACAAGAATCTCAAGGATGAGATAAAGAACAAGAGGTTCAGGGAAGACCTATATTACAGGTTATGTGTTGTGCCGATTGTTATGCCTTCTCTTAGGGAGAGACGGGAGGATATACCGATGCTCATTAATCATTTTATCGAGAAATGCAACATGAAGACACTTAACAGAGCCAATATAACCGGCATAACCCCTCAGGCTCTATCTGCGATATTGGATTATGACTGGCCGGGAAATGTTAGAGAGCTTGAAAACGCGATTGAGCATGCCTGCATCCGCTCCAAGAGTGATAAGATTGATATTGACTCGCTTCCCGCCTCTATCACCGGCATGCCGGCTGAACGCGCTGCGGTTCATGAGGAATATGGGAGGCCTGAGACTTTCAGTGATATTCAGAAACACCGCATTGATGAATTAATGAAACTGCACAAGGGCAATAGAAATATGGTGGCAAAAGTCCTTGGCATAAGCAGGACAACTCTCTGGAGAAGGCTGAGGGAAACCTCGTAATTTCTCAGTTTCAAGTTGAAACCTTGTAACATGTAATGTTTCAACTTGAATAATGCCTTGAAACGTTTCATTGACCTACTCTTTAAGATATTGCGCATTTTCAATTGTATTTCGTTGTTATTCAACAAGTTAGAGTAAGCTAAATAATGTCTCGCCTTGTGGCATTGTACTTGCAATAATTAATGAATTGCATGTGGTCTATTTATTTGATAGACTTTGATTAATGAACGATTGAGGAGGTAATTTATGGCGGAAGAGAAGAGAAAGAGGATGGCTATTATAGCCTCAAAGGGAAGCCTTGACATGGCTTATCCTCCATTGATCTTGGCTTCAACAGCAGGAGCTATGGACGTTGAGGTGACGATATTTTTCACCCTTTACGGTGTTGATATCATCAACAAACACAAGTATGGTTCTTTAAAAGTTGCGCCGATTGCAAATCCGGCAATGCCTTCGCCGATACCTATGCCCAACATCATCGGAATGCTGCCGGGCATGACCGCTCTCGGCACTCAAATGATGAAGGGGATGATCAAAAAGATTAACTGGCCTACTATCCCTGAGCTTATTGAGGCATGCCGCGAGGTGGATGTTAAGATGATCGCCTGCACTCCTACACTTGAGATGACAGGGCTCACAAAGGATGACCTTGTTGATGGGGTTACGGTAGGCGGCGCAGCAGAGTTTCTTAATTTTGCGCTTGACGCGAATGTTAGCCTGTTCATATAGTAAGTAGGAAATGGGGAGTAAGAAGTAGGAAAAAATATTTCTCAGTTCTCACTTCTCAATTATTAGTTATTTATTAAGGAGGAAGAATGGAAGCTGATAAGACAATAGATTGTAAAGGGCTGAATTGCCCCATGCCTGTTATAAAGACGAAGAAGGCGCTGAATGAGATGCAGCCCGGTCAGATACTTAAGATGGAGGCTACTGATAAGGGTTCAAAATCCGATATTACCGCTTTTGCAAACAGGACTGGCAATGAGCTTCTGGAAGTTAAAGAAGAAGGCGGGACGTTTATTTTTTATTTGAAGAAGAAATAGACTGCTGTCATGGAATGAAAAAGAAAGGGGAACTAATGAATAGGATAGCTTTTTTTCTTGTCTTCTTTGTTTTGTTGTCAGTCACTACTCTATATTCAGCGGATAAAGCGGTCTTTATGTCCTCAGCTTGGGCAAAGGCTGCTGTGGATACTTGGAATAGTGACCCGACTCTGACCGTTAAGCTTTTTGAGAGCGGATGGGTGACAAACACGAAGAAGGGGAGAGAATTTAAGACGATAGAGGTTTATAGAGAAGACTGTCCCGCCTCATCTCATGTTCAGCTTAAATTAGTGGCGCGTGATAATAAGGCGGTCGCTGTTTACGGCGGAGAGGCGATTGACAAAGAGCCTGACTATATTATGTGGGCTGAGACTGGCAGATGGATAGAGATGGGTAAGGGGCAGTATGGCCCAATGAAGGCAATGTCGCTCAGAAGGTTGAAGTTCAAGGGTCCAATGTGGGAGGCTATGAAGAATATGGGCCCGTTTTCCGCCTTTCTTCTTCTGACAGGCAAGATAGATGCTGACTATAATACCTGTAGTCAATGAGAA
>JBFLVX010000098.1:0-9248 GCA_040758255.1 Nitrospirota bacterium | reverse complement strand
ATAGCCGAGGCTGTGACCGGCAAAAAGCCGATCATCGTATGGCTTGAGTTTCAGGACTGCGCCGGTAATACTGAGGCGCTATTAAGGGCTGAAAGCCCAACAGTCGGCCAAATCGTTCTTGATGTGCTTTCAGTTGATTACCATGAGACGATAATGGCGCCGGCAGGCCATCAGGCGGAGAAGTCGCTTCAGGATGTGGTGAAGAATGAGAAAGGGAAGTATATAGTCGTCGTCGAGGGTTCCATTCCGCTTAAGGACGATGGGGTATATTGCTGTATAGGCGGCAGGTCCGCAGTTGACATCGCAAGAGAGGTATGCGGAAACGCCCTTGCGACGATTGCAGTAGGAACATGCGCAACATTCGGAGGCCTTCCGGCCGCCCTGCCTAATCCGACAGGAGCGGTAAGTGTAAAAAAAGCGGTGCCCAATGCAACCGTTATAAATCTACCGGGCTGTCCCGTGAATGTTGAGAATATTACCGCAACAGTAGTGCATTTCCTTACATTCGGATCGCTACCTGCCACTGACAACCTCGGCAGGCCATTATTTGCGTATGGCAAGAGAATTCATGATAACTGCGAGAGAAGGGCACATTTTGACGCAGGCCAGTATGTCAGGCAATGGGGTGACGAGGGACACAGGCAGGGATGGTGCCTTTATGAAATGGGGTGCAAGGGGCCGGAGACGTTCAAGAATTGCCCGACAGTTAAATACAACGCCGGAACAAGCTGGCCTGTTCAGGCAGGGCACGGCTGCATAGGCTGTGCCGAACCTGACTTCTGGGATAATATGAGCCCGTTCTACAAGAGGCTTCCGAATGTCCCGGGCTTTGGCGTTGAGAGCACCGCGGATAAGATCGGCGCTGGGCTTGCCATTGCAACGGCTGCGGGAATAGCAGCTCACGGAATTGCAAGGGCAATATCTCCAAAAAAGAAAGAAGAAGAATAACTTATTCATAAGGAGGTGACTGACATTGGCTAAAAAAATAGTGGTTGACCCGGTAACAAGGATAGAAGGACACCTCAGGATAGAAGCAAAGGTAGAGAACGGAAAGGTCGTTGATGCCTGGAGCTCAAGCACCATGTTCAGGGGCATAGAGCTGATACTTAAAGGCAGAGATCCGAGGGACGCCTGGGCGTTCACGCAGCGAATATGAGGCGTCTGAACTACGGTTCACGCAACCGCCTCGGTGAGAGCGGTCGAAGATGCCTTAGGCATCACAATTCCTGACAACGCAAGAATTATAAGAAACCTTATTACAGGTATCCAGTACGTCCAGGATCATGTAATACATTTTTACCACCTTCACGCCCTTGACTGGGTTGATATCGTAAGCGCATTAAGCGCCGACCCTGCAAAGACCTCGGCTCTGGCCCAGTCTATCTCTGATTGGGACAAGTCAAGCACAGATTATTTTAAAGGTATTCAGGACAAACTCAAGACCTTTGTTGCGAACGGGCAATTAGGCCCGTTTGCCAATGGTTATTGGGGACACCCTGCATACAAGCTTCCGGCAGAGGCCAATCTCATGGCTGTTGCCCATTATCTTGAGGCGCTTGACTGGCAGAGGGACGTTATAAAGATGCAGGCATTGCTCGGCGCTAAGAACCCGCATGCTCAGACTTATATTGTTGGCGGAATGTCTATTCCTGTTGACCCGAACAGCCAGAACGCGCTGAATGCGGGGAGCATCGCCTTTATGCAGGGCATTGCCCAAAAGGCAAAGGACTTTGTTGAGAAGGTCTATATTCCTGACATACTCGCTGTTGCGCCGTTCTATCTCGACTGGGCAGGCCACGGTGCCGGCGTAGGCAACTTCCTCGCCTATGGTGAGTTTCCAAATGACACGGTCTCTAATACAGCCAACCTCTGGTTGCCGCGAGGGATCATTCTCAACAAGGACCTCTCCACAATCCACCCTGTTGACCACAAGAAGGTAACGGAATATGTGACTCATTCATGGTATGAGTATTCCGGCGGTGACGGAGTATCTAAACATCCGTGGGACGGAGAGACGAACTTTAAATACTCCGGCCCCAAGCCTCCGTATGAGGAGCTTGATACTGACAAGAAATACACATGGCTGAAGGCCCCGCGCTATGATGATAAGGCGATGGAGGTAGGGCCGCTTGCAAGGATGCTCGTCGCATACGCCTCAGGCCATGAACGGGTGCAGGCGGTTGTAAATCACGTTCTGAAGACGCTCGGCAATCTTCCCGCTACTGTTCTCTTCTCGACATTGGGCAGAATCGCGGCAAGGGGCGTAGAGACGCTCGTAACCGCCGAGCAGTTGCCCGTGTGGATCAATCAGCTTGCGGCAAATATGAAGAAGGGCGATGTTAAGATCCACAGCGGAGAGAAGTGGGACCCGGCTGAGTGGCCGCCAGAGGCTCAGGGATACGGCATGCACGAAGCGCCGAGGGGAGCCCTCGGACACTGGATAAAGATAAAAGACAAGAAGATACAGAATTATCAGTGCGTTGTTCCCGGCACATGGAACGGCTCGCCGAGGGATGCAAAAGATCAGAGAGGCCCTTACGAGGAGGCGCTGATAGGGACGCCTGTGGCAAACATTGAGCAGCCTGTTGAGATCCTGAGGACTGTGCATTCATTTGACCCGTGCATGGCATGCGCTGTTCATGTTGTGGATGCCGAAGGCAAAGAGGTAACAAGGATAAAGGTAATATAGGGGGATATTATGAGCGAGAGGAAGAGAGTATACGTATGGGAAGTTCCTGTAAGGCTTACCCACTGGCTCTTTGTTCTTAGCATAGCGGCATTCACGGTTACAGGCCTGTACATAGGCAATCCTTATTTACATGCCGTCTCCTCAAAACAGTACATCATGGGCTGGATGAGGTTCATCCATTTTGTATCCGCATATGTCTTCCTGATGAGCTTCATCATCAGGATGTACTGGTCTTTGATGGGCAACAAATATGCCTGCTTCTGCGTATGGTTTCCGTTCTCAACTCAGAAGATGAGGGACTTCATTGCTGCGTTAAAGTTCTACCTTCTGCTTAGCAGGAAGCCGCCTTATGCTGCCGGACATACCGCGCTTGCTGGATTTACCTATCTCATAATCTTTCTCCTATTCCTCTTTGAGATATTCTCCGGCTTTGCCCTCTATTCAGTAAACCATACAGGCGCGGTATGGGCTATCCTCGGCGGATGGATGCTCGGGTTCACGTATCTGCCCATTATAAGGCTCTATCACCACCTTGTGATGTATGTTCTGCTGGCATTTGCGGTTCTGCATGTGTATGTAGTGATATTTGCGGATTCGAGGGAAAAGAACGGGCTGCTCGTCTCGATCTTCAGCGGATATAAATTTCTGACCGGTAAAGAGTGGGAGTAAACAGGTTAATCTTAATATCTAAAGATAATTTTTCACATAGGCCCCGGAAGTCCTGAGTGATTGAGATTTCCGGGGCTCATTTTTGGAGCAGTCATTGAAGATACTGGTACTGGGCATAGGCAATATACTTTTGAGCGATGACGGTGTTGGAGTTCACATCGTTAATAAACTTAACGATGAATATACCTTCCCTGACAATGTAACTTTGATAGACGGCGGCACGAAGGGGTTGGATCTCCTGCCGATGCTGGAAGGCACTGACAAGGTACTGTTCGTTGACGCCGCAAATTTTAAAAAAGAACCCGGCGCTATTGATGCGGTCATGGGAGACAATATCCCCGCTTTCCTGAGTCAGAAACTTTCCGTGCACCAGATAGGGCTTCCTGATATGCTCTTTGCCGCGCGATTAATGGGGATAACCCCGCCGGAGATGTGCCTTATCGGAATCCAGCCGAAGTCCATGGAGACAAGCATCGGGATGTCAGAAGATATAAAAGCAAGGTTTGATGATCTCTATGTGAAGGTTTTGGATAAATTGAGGGAATGGGGGGTAAATCCTGTTAATGTTAAGAAGTAAACGAGGCTAATTCTGCGTCTGGTTGAAGGCGTTGTTATGCCCGTTTTCTGGATTCTCTTAAAGCCTCTAATATTTCTTTGCGGGAAATATTTTTGCTCAAGCCAGCTCTGGATTGATTTGTTAGGAACTTCTATTTTTTCTCATGTTATTTTGATTTGCGTAGCCAATCTGCATACCCTCTAAACGATTCTAATTCCTTTTCAATTTGTTCATGGCTCTTCCCCTTGAGTTTCATTTTTGCAGCATACGCTATGTATTTCCAAGGGATGTGAGTATTAGCGGCATCACTGTAATATTGCGTCATTATGTCACTTATTACGTCAGCATCAAAAGATGAAACGTAATATTTATATTTTTCTTTTTCCTTAATCTCTAATTCTTCAAATATAAGTTCCTGACCCAAAGTGAACCCCCACACCCAGTTAATCCTTAAATTCTTATCCCAGGAATTCCATGTCTCACCATAATTAAACCCATCTTTAGAAACTGATTCAAGAGGCAAAAACAAACTGAAACAAATTAAACACAGAAAAATAGAATAACGTGGCTTTATCATAAAATTCTCCTCCTTTATCTGCTTAATGTCTAAAACCAATTTGCATATCTCATAACAATGCAAGCTCAAATAGCTTTTTGTAGCACTCATTCATGTGCACAAAGTGTTATACAGAGTCTATTTTTATATTTATAAAATCAAAGCAAGATGGTAATTTCTCATACTGTATCTTGACTTTGGAAAATATATTTTCAAATAAGGTGACTTTCATTTGTCCCAAATAAGGAAATAATTTACCTACTGCGCTGTAAGACGTGTTCTTTGCTTCCGATAATAATTGGTTTTGCCCATGATAACTATCTATTATCTTGCTTGTGCTATTGTTAAGACGTACTGTGTATTCGCCATACATTGCAGTAATAAAATCCATGGTTTCTGTTCCGAACAAATGAGATGGATCTATATTATTATAAATCAATAGGATGGAGGGAATACCTTGTTTAGCTGCGAACTGAATTTGTTTCTTGGCACCATGTATCTTTTTACGAATGTGATTGCCGATAATCCTTGAACTTAGTTCAGTCTTGAAATTATCATCCTCAGATAGTTCTTTAACTTCGAACGCCAATTTAAGGTCTCCCTTTTTAACTAAGTAATCTGGTCTCGGTGAACTATCTTCATTTATCTTCTCAAATTCCAGATTATTGATGTTCAGAAAGCTTTCGAATATCTCCTCAGATATTGTTTTCATCGTATACTATTTGTTAATACTTTTGAGTCTGTATAATGAGGCCGTTGAGCCGCCGCGAAGCGGTCGGTTTCGAACTCCTGGTTCTCCGTAGCGGAGAGAAGGAGAGCTGGAGTTCACGGCTCAACTGCCTCATTCCCCTGAGCGAAGCGAAGGGGAACCAGTTATTAGGTAAACGGTATCATAACCTTGAAATTATAGTCAATCACGAAAATTGACTTGATGTAACTGCTGAATTTCGCTATAGTTTATCAGGGACTAAAAAAGGATAAAAGATATTATGTGCGTAGGTGTACCGATGCAGGTAGTTGAAATAAATTACCCTTCAGGCGTTGCCGAGGCAAGGGGTGTGAAGCGTAATATAGGGCTTCAGCTTCTGCCGGAAGGAGATGTGAATATAGGCGATCATGTTATCGTCCATGTAGGATTTGCTATTGAAAAGGTGGATGAAAAAATGGCGGATGAGATATGGAAGGGCTTTGATGAGATATTCAGCCTGATGGATGCGGAGGATGAGGGTGCATGAGGTCTCAATAGCTCTCGGCATGGTGGATGAGCTTGCGAGGATAGCTAATGAAAACAACGCAAAATATATCATTGCCGTCAATTTAAGGATAGGAAGATCAAGCGGTATTGTCATAGATTCACTGAAGTTTGCCTTCGACGCTATCAAACTGGAGAACCCTCTCATTTCATCAGCAGAGATTTTAATAGAAGAAGTCCCTTTAAAGTATGAATGCAATGAGTGTAATGAGAGCTTTCAGATTGAGAGTATACATTTCCCGGCCTGTCCTCATTGTAAGTCTTACAGCCTGAAACTTTTATCAGGCGATGAGATGGATATACTGAATGTAGAATTGGAGGTGTAAGGAGAGATATGTGCGACACATGCGGATGCGAACATACTAAAGAGATAAAGACCGTTGAGATAAATCAGAACCTTCTTAAGGCAAATGAAGATGCCGCCTCTCATAACAGAGAGCACTTTGACAGCAACGGTATTTTTACTTTAAATCTTATAAGTTCACCCGGCTCCGGAAAGACAACACTGCTTGAAAAGACGGCTGAGGCGCTAAAGGATGAATTCAGCCTGGGAGTTCTTGAAGGCGACATAGAGACCGACCTTGATGCCGAGAGGATAAGGAAGAAAGGCGTGCCAGCTGTTCAGCTTACCACAGGAGGCGCCTGCCATCTCGATTCAGCGCTTATACATAAAGGCATGCATGAGCTTGAACACCAGCTTAACGGAAAGAAGATGGATTTACTTTTCATTGAGAATGTCGGCAATCTTGTATGTCCTTCATTTTTTAATCTTGGGGAACATATCAGGGTTGTCCTTGTATCAGTGCCTGAAGGGCCTGATAAGCCTATAAAATATCCAAAGGCATTTAAGACGTCGCATGTTTTCATCATCACCAAGTCAGACCTTCTCCCTTATTTTGATTTTGATATTGAGAAGGTAAAGAAAGACGCGCTGTCACTCAATCCTGAATTAAAGATATTTGTCATATCTGCGACAACAGGTGATGGAATGGGGGAATGGTTTGATTTTTTGAGGAATAATCTAAAATAAAGCCAAGATGTCACTCCCGCTTGTCGGGAGTCTTAACTCCCCTCCTTGGTTAAGGAGGGGCAGGGGTGGTTTGTTTGGAAATCTTTTCTTTCAATTACCACCCCTCAGTCCCCTCCTAAAATAGGCGGGGAGCCGGAATGACAAATCAAGCAGAGCAAGTCATGAAAAAGATCGAGATCGGACACGGCAGCGGAGGCAGGCTCACGAGAGATCTTATAGAGAAACTCTTTCTCAAATATCTTGATTCAAGTGAACTAAAGCCTCTTGAGGACGCAGCCTATATAAGTTTTGAAAACCCGCGCATAGCCATCACAACTGACTCTTATGTCGTGCGTCCTTTATTCTTTCCGGGCGGAGATATAGGAAAGCTGGCTGTATGCGGAGCGATAAATGACCTCGCTGTTAGCGGCGCGTCCCCGAAATATCTTTCGCTAAGCTTCATTATTGAAGAAGGCTTTCTCATCAGACATCTTGAAGATGTGCTTAAGAGCATAAAGATGACATCAGAAGCTGCAGGCGTGAAGATAGTCACAGGCGATACAAAGGTAGTTGAGAGGGACAAATGCGACGGCCTATATATCAACACTACTGCTGTCGGCGAGATAGCCAGATCCCTTATTCTTGATAATATTTCAGACGGCGATGCGCTTATTGTCACAGGCACCCTTGGAGATCACGGCACTGCCGTTGCCATTGCAAGAGATGAGTTTGACATAGATGCATCAGTACAGAGCGACTGCGCTCCGCTTAATGGTTTGCTCACGCCTCTTTTTGATATTGACGGCGTGAAATGGATGCGCGACCCGACGCGCGGGGGCGTTGCCACAGTACTTGTTGAGGTCGCGGAGAAGACAGGCCTCGGCGTTGAAATTTACGAAGAGAATATTCCTGTCAGGGATGACGTTAAGTTTATCTCTGATATGCTCGGTTATGACCCGCTCTACCTTGCCAATGAAGGCAAGGCGGTTGTAATAACTTCACATGAGGCTGCAAACGAGGTTCTGAATAAACTGAGAAAGCATTCATTGGGAAAAGACGCGGCTCTCATCGGCAGGATAACAACAAAGTACAAAGGCGTGAGGCTTAAAACAAAGATAGGCGGTGAACGCATGCTCGATATGCTTGAGGACGATATGCTTCCGAGAATATGTTGAACAAATCAGAAAAGCTCATTGCACACATCCACTCACTTGTCCCGTATGATCGCAAGGTCAAGATAATGAATGTCTGCGGGTCGCATGAGCACACCATCGCCTTTTCAGGCATGAGAAGCCTTATGCCGCAAAACCTTGAACTCATTCCAGGCCCCGGCTGTCCTGTATGTGTCTGCCCTGAAAGCGACATAATCAATGCTATAAACCTTTCAAAAAGGGACGATGTAATACTCGTGACATACGGCGACATGCTGAGAGTGCCGTCAAAGATCGGATCAATAAGAAGCGCGGGGAAGAACTACAGGATGGTCACATCGCCTTTTGAAGTTCTCACCATCGCAAAGGACCATGCTGACAAAAAGATCGTCTTCTTCTCAATCGGCTTTGAGACTACAACCGCGCCCACAGCGGCGATACTTGAAATGGGCGTTCCTGATAACCTTTATATCTTAAGCTCTCACAAGCTGACACCTGCGATAATGGAGATACTTGTGAAAGACGCGGATATCGGCATAGATGGCTTCATTGCGCCGGGGCATGTATCTGCTATTGTCGGCTCAAACGCGTGGAATGTATTTTCTGAAAAATACAGCATCCCGACAGTTGTAGCGGGCTTTGAGGCAGAGAACCTCCTGCTCGGTATTGCTGATATACTGAGACAGATCAAAGATGGTGTTGCCGAGACAACCAATGTTTACAGCAGCGTTGTCAGACCAGCGGGCAACACGCAAGCGCAGAAGATAATGCATAAATATTTCGAGGTCTCAAGCGTGAACTGGAGGGGCATAGGCTACATCCCTGATTCAGGACTTGAGCTGAAGAGCGCGTATTCAGCAAAAGACGCAAGAAAGGTTTTTGAACTTAAAGAGGTAAAGGAAGAGAAGATACCGGGCTGTATATGCGGAGACGTGATACTCGGCAAGGCCTATCCATCCAAATGTAAACTTTTTAAAAAGGCATGCACGCCGCAAAGTCCCAAGGGGCCATGCATGGTATCTCAGGAAGGTTCATGCAATATATGGTATAAGACTAATTAAAGACCTTTGCCAAAGACTCGCCCGCAACTTTCATGCTGACTTGAAAAGCACACCTACTTATTAATGACCCGAAGAGCTTAAAGTATAAATGATTAACAAGGGAGCGTGACAGAGCAAGGGCGCAGTGTTAGGCAGATATTCTGCGCCTTACCAACGCCGATTTCTCGAAACGTCAAGTGCTACCACTCAATAGCTGCCATAGATGTGCTTGTTTACAACAATTTCCGCAAGCGGTTGCCCATAGTGGCTGACATCCGGTATGTTAGAAATCGCATAATATATACAACTTCATAAACTGTAGTGGT
>JBFLVX010000097.1:0-9339 GCA_040758255.1 Nitrospirota bacterium | reverse complement strand
AGAGCCTTTCTGATACTCAATGCCCGCATATAGATCTTCCGTGTTTTCCCTGATTATGACGATATCTATATTATCGTATCTTGTCCTTGCACCCTTATAGCTTTTGCAGGGCCTTACGCAGCTGAATAGATCAAGCGCCTGCCTAAGTTGAACGTTTACACTCCTGAAGCCTGAGCCGACCGGCGTTGTGACCGGACCCTTGAGGGCGATCTTGTTCTTCTTTATAGAATCAAGCACCCTCTGGGGAAGAGGAGTCCCCTCTTTTTCATAGACATCAGCGCCTGCGCTCTGGATGTCCCATTCAAATGAAAGCCCTGTTGCCTCAAGGACTCTTACAACAGCGTCCACTATCTCTGGGCCTGTGCCGTCTCCGGGAATAAGCGTTATCTTATACATAGTTGCGGTGCAAGTATGAGCATCCTTCCAATGAACTGCGTTTATAAACAGACACTATTTAAGCATATTTTTGGCATTTTTTACAAATTTGCAGACTAAAACAATCACCTCTACCCCTCCTTAATAAAGGAGGGGAGCTTTATGTTTTAACTCCCCTCATATTTTAGGAGGGGTGTCCCGAAACTTCGGGACGGGGTGGTAAGGGGTCAGCTTGAAAGTTGCCTGGAATTATTCTTAAGAGGGGGAAGGGGGAGTTATTTCAAAAAAACCTTTATTTTTATTCTCTTCATGAGTATAATCTTTATTGGCTCGGGTTGATATAAGATTATTCAACTATTAAAATCAGGTTAATAGCATGACAGAATACAGACATTTCAAGCGATATTTAAAGGAGACGGATATCCACCTTAACTTCCAGAGAAAGCCTGTTAAGGCAAAATTGGTGGATTACTCTCTGAGCGGCATCGGCACCACCTTTTTTGACGAGGTTGATATCAAAATAGGAGACATAATAGGCATGCAATTAACCCCCCTTTCCATTACAACAGTTGGAAAGGTTATGTGGACAAAGAAAGAGAACTCCGGCTACAGGGTGGGCCTGAAAAGCCTTGGTCAGATTAAGGGAGAGCTTAGGGACTTCAGGCTGAGCGATACATTCATTGGTTTAAAGCGCACCAAGAAGACAGGACTTCTAAGAGTTACAGACGGAGGGATTTCAAGAAGCATATATTACAGAGACGGGGACATGATATTCGCAGCCTCCGACCATAAAGACGAGAGACTCGGGAATATGCTTGTAACTCATGGACAGATCACCTCAAAACAATATGCATTGGCATCCGAGGAGATGAAGAAGACCGGGGAGAGGCTCGGCAAGGCGCTTGTAAGCCTCGGCTATCTTTCGCCGCGCAAGGTGCTTGAGTCTGTTTGGGGCCAGGTAGAGGGGATAATCATGAACCTATTCCCTTTGAGGGACGGCGGTTTCATCTTTGAAGAGAGGCCCCTCCCAACTGAAGAGCTGATAACATTGAACCTCTCCACCGCAAACCTTATTTATTACGGCCAGAAGAGGGTAAAGGGGCCCGGAGCTTTTGCAAATGAACTGCCTTCCCCTGAGAGTGTGCTCTACTTTTCTTCAGACCCTGCCAATCTCTTTCAGGATCTGAGGCTTGATGACGCAGGACAGAAGGTTATATCCGCTGTTGACCATAAACTATCCATCAAAGATATTATTGCAAAAACCGGTTTAGACAGAGCTGAAGTCATAAGGACCGCTCATGCCCTGCTGAGTACGATGGTAATAACAACCGAAAAGCATTACGCAGTCCACGAAAAAGATATCAGGAGTATATTCTCTAAAGAGCCTGAGCCGGATATCAGGCATATAATTGAGGATATGTACGGAAAGTATAAGCGTCTTAATTACTACGAACTTTTAGGTGTAAAAAAATCCGCATCCATCCCTGAGATAAGAAGGGCCTATTACAGATCTGCAAAGAGGTTTCATCCTGATATACATTTCCATCTCCAGTATTATCAGCTTAAAGAGAAGACAGGCGAGATATTCTCTCATATAAACGAGGCATACACAGCCCTCTCAACCCCTCATAGAAGAAAGACTTACGACATCTCAATAACTGAGAAGCCCGCTGAAAAACCCGTGGCAGAGAAACCTGTAAAACATGCGCGGAACCCTGTTTATGCAAAAGTAAAGTTTAATGAGGGCAAGTCGCTCTTGATGGAGAGGAAATATGCACAGGCAAAACTTCTCCTTGCAGAGGCCGTATCCTCTGATGACACTAAGGCGGAATTCCACTACTTTTATGGAATGGCATGCGAAAAGCTTGGCAGTAACTACGAGGCAAAGAAGGCCATTGAGAAGGCGTCTGAAATAGAGCCGGATAATCCAGTCTACCTGAATGCGCTTGCGAATTTATGCCTGAAGACCGGCAATCCTCTGATGGCAAAGAGCCTTCTTTCAAAGGCGCAGAGGCTCTCCCGGACAAAGGGTGAGAGCTAATCCAAGAACAAAAGTCATGTAGTCCGCCCCGAAGCGAAAGCCCGGATATATCTATGCTCGGGACCGGAAAGCGGTGTTATTCCGCGAGCATGCATTGCAGTATGCCCCCATATGAAAAAGCCATTACGCCATAAAATAAGTGTCTCTCCGTATATCACACCGGCAGGACAACAGCGATTAAGTGATGAGCTTTCATGCCTCTGGAAGGTCAAACGCCCTCAGGCTACTCAGGCTGTTGCCGAGGCTGCTGCTATGGGGGACCGTTCTGAAAACGCGGAATATATCTATGGTAAAAAACGATTGCGGGAGATTGATGCCCGTATACGGTTTCTTGCAAAGAGAATTAACGAACTGATCGTAGTGGACAGGATGCCTGCTGATACATCAAAGGTATTCTTTGGCGCGTGGGTTGAGATCGAGGATGATAACGGCAACACGTACGAGTATCGCATTGTCGGTCCGGATGAATCAGATCCTGACAGGAATTACATAAGTATTGATTCACCTATGGCAAAGGCCTTGTTACGCAAGGCTGAGGGTGACGAAGTTATCGTGAACAGACCCAATGGCACATCAACCTTTGTTGTGACATCCATCCGTTATTAGGGAATCACCTGGTAATCCTGAGTGTTAAACCCTGCTTGCTCACGCAACGGGATTTTGCGTCCTGTTATTCTTTGCCGCTGACCATGTAAATCGCCTTGAAGCGAAGTTCTTCTGTATTGTCTTTTTGACTTCCGTGGTTACCGGCTTCCGTTTTTCCGTTCTTCCCGCGTTATGCCCCTTTGGCTTTTGTGCGGCAGTATGTTCTCTGCGGCGCTGCGGTTCACGCGGCGGCCGGGCGAATTCAGTATCGCGAGCAGGTGACGGCTTTTTATAATCAAAGCCCTCCACTGTGCGGCGATCAACTTTTTCACCGAGTACGCGTTCAATCGCCCGCACCATACCATCGTCTTCACGGGTAATGAACGTGAAGGCGTCACCGGTCTTGGCGGCGCGTCCTGTGCGGCCTATACGGTGCGTGTACGCGTCCGCGGTATCAGGCATGTCATAGTTTATTACATGGGATATGCTTGATACATCTATGCCGCGCGCTGCTATGTCGGTTGCGACAAGTATCTGATATGCGCCTTTACGGAATCCGTCTAACGCCTCCTGGCGTTTATTCTGAGACAAGTTTCCCTGCAGCGATACGGCACGGTAGCCTGACTTTTCCAACTGCTCTCCCACTCGCCTGGCGCGGTGCTTTGTACGCGTAAATACCAGTACAGAATCCGTATCGGTATGGCGCAGCAGTTCAAGGAGAAGCGCTGTTTTAAGGTGCTGATCAACCGGGTAGAGAGCATGAGCTACAGTGCTCGCAGGCGCGGCGTGATCAACCTGCACTGTAACCGGAGCGTGGAGGACTTCGTGCGCCAGCCTGCGGATATCATCAGGCATGGTTGCCGAGAACATCAGGGTTTGTCTTTTTGCAGGCACCTGTTTGATGATCTTCCTTATATCAGGAAGGAAGCCCATGTCGAACATGCGGTCTGCCTCGTCAAGCACGAGCACCTCCAGTTGGGACAGATTGACGGTGCGCTGACCGATGTGATCAAGTAAACGTCCCGGACATGCCACGACAATCTCAACGCCGGTACGCAGTTTCTGTATCTGCGGATTTATGCTAACACCGCCGTAAACTGTTATGCTTCTGAGACGGGTCTGTTTTCCCAAAATTCTGATAGTTTCGTGAATCTGCTCTGCCAGCTCACGCGTTGGCGCGATAACAAGGGCGCGGATATGGCCGCGCGGCCCCTGCATCAGGCGATTCAGTATCGGCAGCACAAAGGCCGCTGTCTTTCCTGTTCCGGTCTGCGCAAGACCCATTACGTCGCTTCCTTTCAGGACCGGCGGGATCGCCTGATTCTGAATCGGTGTCGGCGTTAAATAACCTGCGGTCTTTACCCCGGCCGCAACAGTGGGGTGTAAATCAAATTCTTTAAATTCCATAAAACTCCTTATGTAGTTTGTTCTGCGTTCGGGGAAAAAGTAAGGTTGTATTCAGGGGGTTACAACGATGTAGTTTTCATCCGGGTACTGCAGTGATTGTGTCTAAGCGTACCAGCTTTGTTGAGACTATGTCAAGTTTTCGAGAGGCTTACCATATGTAAGCGAAAGGGGAATGCGGCGGTTGAGCCGCGCGAACGCCGTTTCGCATCGGGCTCGACCAGCTGGTTAGGTTCTGCGGTCTTCAAAGGACATCTTGCAATCGTAGATTACCTTCGAGCCATCTGGTTCGTCCCCGAACGCTAATAGCTTCAGTCCGTCTCCCTTCAGGTCCTCAAGTGACTTGCCCTCAAAGAACTTCGCTTTTCCAGACTGTGTTGGCAATTGTGGCATTGGAATTTCCCAATACACGACCCAAACGGAACGACCACTCGGAAGCGTGTACGAACCCACCAACGAAGTGTTCATCTTGTTCTTACACGGCCATCCTAAAACCGAAGTAGTCGGTTCAATGATAAAAAGATCAAACTCGATTGCCTTTCCTTCCGAAGGCTTCGGAACGTGGAAGACCGCTGGTATGTCGTCGCTGGGTATGCTTACTGAGCTCCACGGGGTAATGATCCGAAACGCACGTACGCATCCGGGAGCGATAGGCTTCGGGACCTGCCACTTGTCGATAAAACGTCCTTTCTCCGTCTTGTCAGCGGGCCGAACGGCGCTGTCAAAAAACTTGCTGTCGTACGCGACGTGCCATGCACCAGATTCATGAAGGCTTGCCTTCAGCGCGCCGTGCATTTCACGGCAGGAAAGATAAATGTCCTCTTTCGCAGCGGGACTCCAACACTTCCAAGTCGCGGCTCGGTGACCCGCGTCGTCAAAAACGCCAAATCGAAGCGATTGCTCGGGTACTGTTTGCATAACAAGTTATTATGTAGTTAACTCGATAACAACGCCGGCTCAATACCAAACCTTCTTTTCTCAGAAAATATCGTTACTGAATTCAATATTATTTGTCATTGTATTGTATAAGCAGGATTTAATGATTTTCAATAGAAATCTGCTATGACAGGCTAACCGTTAACCCAAATAATGCATTTAACCACAGAGGTCACAGAGAAAGACATTGCGTTATAAAAGAAAAGCATAAAAATATCGGACTTAACTCTGTGCCCTCTGTGGTTTGTCTTTTTTGATGGTGGATGGTGGATAAGATCTCCATTTGATATATAATTTATCTATGGCTATTCCGGTCTTTCCTGAATTTAAAGCTGTTGACCTTACAATGAGGGATGAGATAAATGATTTTATCTCCCGATATCCGCTTGAGGCTTCTGAATATACCTTTACAAATATCTTTGCCTTTACAGCCGCATATGATTTCAAGATATCCATACTTGGCAGCAGTCTGATAATCCTTAAAAATCATGCGCCCGCGTCCTTTTTCTGCCCCGTAGGCGATGCGCCGGATATTGACATGCTCTTTGACTATCTGAAGACGCGGGGAGACAAACCATGCATTGAAAGGGTCCCTGAGAGTTTTGTGAAGAGGTATATCGAAGGCAGCGGGAAATACTCGGCCATTGAGGAGCGGGAACACTTTGATTATATCCATGATGTGAAAGAGCTTATAGGTCTGAACGGCAGAAGGTTTCATGATAAGAAGAACAAGGTGAATAAATTCAGAAAAGAGTACAAGTATGAATATATCCCGATGACCGCTGAACTGGTTGAGGAATGCATTAAGTTTGAGGATTACTGGTGCGAAGAGAGGGACTGTGAGAAGGACGAGGGGCTCAGCAAAGAGAGATGCGCCATATTAATAATGCTCAAAAACTTTGACGCCCTCGGCCTCATTGGCGGCGCGATAAAACTCGATAATAAGATAGCCGCATTGACGCTTGCTGAAGGATATTTACCCGATACGCTTGTCATCCATGTTGAAAAGGCGAATCCGGATATCCCCGGACTTTATCAGATCATCAATCAGGAGTTTCTGATGCGCGAGGGCATAGGCTATGCGTTTGTAAACAGGGAACAGGACCTCGGCGTTAAGGGTATGAGAAATGCCAAGATGTCTTATAATCCGGTGAGGTTCGTTAAGAAATATAGAGTGACAGAGACGCGTCAGCGTTATGGCTTGAGTTGATGACCATTTCATCAGCCCTTATTTTTTCGGGTCTTCTATCAGCGTTCTGATGCCTGCCAAAATTTGCTGAGGGGTCGGCGGGCAGCCGGGGATAAATACATCTACGGGTATGACCTTATCAATGCCGCCTAAAGATGTGTAACTTTCTCCGAATATTCCGCCGTTGCATCCGCAGTCGCCGACAGCAACCACAAGTTTTGGAGAAGGCGTTGAATTATAAGTCCTACGAAGGGCGATCTCCATGTTTCTCGTCACCGGTCCTGTAACAAGAAGCATGTCTGCAAACCTGGGGGAAGCTGTGAACTGAATGCCGAACCTCTCGCAGTTGTAGATCGGATTATTTATCGCGTGAATCTCAAGCTCGCAACCGTTGCAGGAGCCTGCGTCCACCTGACGTATCGTAAGGCTTCTTCTGAAACGCTTTCTGATAGCTTCTTCCAACTTTGCCCCGGCCTCCGTAATCTCCGCGTCAACCTCCGGCAAAAGCGGCTCAGTCACAATGCCTGTCCGTATTATCTGTTTAATTATCCTTATCATTTCGTATGATATGTCGTATACGACTTATATGACTTATTTTTTTACAAATCATGCCCTGAATATGATTGATTGAAGCTCTTGTTGCAAAGCGGAAAATCAGGCACTATATTGCCAAGCACCGCCTGCTCAAGCCCCAGCCAGTTGACGCTGGAAGGGTCTCTGACCATGCACCTGTTGACGTCGCCATCCGTCCCTGCCTGAAGCCAGTAAATTATCTCCCCGCGCCATCCCTCTACAGCGGAAAAGCCAGACGCATCCGGCGAAGGAATTCCGCACTCGGCGGATATCTTGCCTGAAGGAAGCGTCTCAAGTATCCGGCGTATAATTCTGATAGATTCTCTCACCTCTTCAACTCTGACCCATGCCCTTGCATGCACATCGCCTGATATGAGTACAGGCACATTCACTTCAATGCGGTCATAAGGCGGGCAAGGGTTTTGCGTCCGGCAGTCAAGGTTCAAGCCGCTGGCTCTTGCGACAATTCCAACAGCGCAGATCTCTCTTGCCTTATCAGGGATTAGAATGCCTGTGTCACGCACCCTGTCTTCAAGGGATGAGTTCTCGTCATAGATTATCACCAGCTTATTAAACTCCTTCAAGAGTTTTTTTAATTCCTCAAGTATCAATTCCTTCCCATCCGCATCAATATCAATCGTCACGCCTCCGGGGATTATCCTGTCCATCATAAACCTGTGTCCGAATAATTTGTGATTTATGCGCAGCATTATCTCTCTGAGCCGCGACATCTGATAAAGCATAAAGGCAAAGGCGGCGTCATTGCATATAGCGCCTAAGTCTCCAAGATGATTAGCGATGCGCTCTCTTTCAAGAAAGAGGGCTCGAAGCCATTGCGCCCGTTCAGGGACGCTGCATCCTGTCATCGTTTCCAGCGCCATGCAGTAACCGAGGCTGTGGGCTACGGTTGTATCACCGGAGACTCGTCCCGCAAGCCTTGATCCTTCCTGCCATGAAAGAGACTCAAACCTCTTCTCTATCCCCTTATGAACATACCCAAGCCTCTCCTCAAGATTGAGGATATCCTCTCCAACCGCCTGAAAGCGGAAATGCCCCGGCTCGATAATTCCCGCGTGAACAGGCCCGACCGGTATCTCGTAAACTCCTTCGCCTTCAGCCCTGACAAATTTATAATCACCGAAAATGCGCGGCATCGGTTTTGAGGCGTCAAAAGATTTCCTGAGCGGCCACGCGTCTTCAGGCCAGTCCTCGAATTTTATCCAGGGCCTTAAATCAGGATGCCCGACAGGGGTCACGCCCATTAAGCTATGGATCTGCCTCTCAAACCGGTACGCCGGTAAAAATCTCTTAGTAAGGCTCGGAAATGTTGGGTCATCAAACGGCGTCTCTGTCTTTATAATCAGATATTCAGCTCCCCATCTGTAACAAGCATAAATTCCGAAGCCCCTTCCAAAAAGCGTTTCATCTGAAGCCCATTCAGCGGCAAGCAGGGCATGCGCCTTCTTCATCGCTTTTGCGGCCTCGGCAAAATTCTCCCTCGAAACGATATAGCAGACGATTAAAGACGGATGCAGGCCTTCATCGCGCCTAAACTCAGCGCCTATCACGGGGGTTATGGCATCTATAAG
The DNA here is from genome assembly GCA_040758255.1 of Nitrospirota bacterium. Taxonomy (GTDB): domain Bacteria; phylum Nitrospirota; class Thermodesulfovibrionia; order UBA6902; family UBA6902; genus JACRPZ01. The sequence goes on along the minus strand of JBFLVX010000097.1, from coordinate 647 downwards.
CACGCTCATTTCAAAAGCTCCACAGCAGTATGAAACCAGTTATTAAGAAAACCCGGCATATAGATGCCCAGTATAAGCACCAACGCCATATGCAGCATCACAGGAACATGTGCTGCCTTCATCGGCTTCTGGTGAGGAGGCACATCGCCTGCGACCATAGGCTGAACTCTTCTGAAGAGCGCTGCAAATGCGACCCCAAGACCCAGCAGAAGAAACGGGGTTAACCATGGCGCGTCTTTAATTGTCGCGGTCAATATCAAAAATTCGCTGGTAAAAACCCCGAATGGCGGCATCCCGACAATCGCCATTACGCCAAACATCAACCCCCATCCTACAAGAGGATTGCCTTTAAAGAGACCCATGATCTTGTCCATATCCTGTGTCCGGTGCATCTGAGAAGCATGGCCTACTGTGAAGAATATGGCTGACTTTGCAAGACTATGCACGAGCATGTGAAGGAGCGCGCCGAATGTGGCGATCGGCCCTCCGAGGCCGAAGGCAAATGTCGCTATGCCCATGTGTTCAATGGACGAATAGGAGAACATACGTTTAATATCCTTCTGTCTCAGGAGCGAAAATGCCGCGACAAGAATCGAGAGGAGGCCGAAGCCCATCATTATATTGCCCGCATGATGCGTGCCTGTAGA
>JBFLVX010000096.1:0-9474 GCA_040758255.1 Nitrospirota bacterium | reverse complement strand
CATCCCCTCTGCTATTGATTCTATAAATTCCCTGAGATTGACCTCCTCGGCTTCCCCCCTCTTGAAGAAGCTGGCCTCCGCGCTTGTAATATCCTCTATCCCCTGCACAAGAGATATGATCCTCTGTATCTCTGATCTTATATTGCCCATAACCGCATGGGTATCCGACATTACCCCGTCTTCAATAGCCTCAATGTTTCCTTTGATAATAGTGAGAGGGGTCCTCAATTCATGAGCAATATTTGAAGTTAGATGCTTTCTAAGAGCGTCCTCTCTCCTGAGGGCTTCTGACATGTAGTAAAAGGTTTCAGTCAGTCTTTCAATTTCATCATTCTTAAGAAATTTTGCGCTTTTATGCTCATGTTCCTTTACTGAAAAGTCTCCTTTTGCGATCTTTTCCGCGTCAACAGTCAGACGTCTTACCGGTTTTGAGAGGAATACTGTAAAGAGGAGAGCCAGAAAGAGCGCCCCTCCACCGGCTATTAAAAAGGAGATGACAAGAAATTCTCTCCCCCTTTCCCTGAATATCTTCTCTTTAAGCGGCAGAGTTCCAAGTCTTTCAAGCGGCCTGATATAGAGCTTGCCGATCTCTTCTCCCCCTGAATAGAGAGGATACCATGTAAAATCGCCCGAGCCTGAAGGCAGCTTAAAGAGAGAGTTCATCATCTTAAGCATATTGGGGTTTGTTGACGATAAAACATCGGCGGAAGATAAAATTACGCTCCCTGAGGCGTTCTCAACATAGCTCTCAAAGCCGAGCATTAACCCCCAGTGAATCGCCTCATGAATAAGATCCCAGTTCCATTGCCTGTCTTTATAACTCCCTTCAAGTGAAGCCATGACCCAGTAAATGCTGTCCTCTTCTTTCCCCTGGAGAAATTCATCAAAATCCGCAATGATGAGCCGTTCAAATATGACATTTGAGAAGATGGCAAGGCATATTACAAGTATGAAGGCAAGAAATAATTTAGTCCTCATCAGGCTGGCCGATAAATCTGTAACCTAATCCATAGACAGTCTTTATATATGAAGGGTTCTTCGGGTCGTCCTCTATCTTGTGGCGGATATTTTTTATATGCGCGTCTATTGTCCTGTCATAACCCTCGTAGTCATAACCGAGGATGACATTGACAAGCTGAAGCCTTGTAAATACCTGCTCAGGCCGTTCAGCAAGACACTGGAGCAGTTTGAATTCAGTGGGCGTAAGAACTATGGAAGTTCCATTTTTTATAACCTTAAAATTAGACGAATCAATTACAAGATTCCCGCTGTTAAAGCCAGCGGTTTTTTTCAGCCCTTTTGTCCTTCTTAAGAGCGCCTTAACCCGCGCAACCACTTCTCTGGGGCTGAACGGCTTGACTATATAGTCATCAGCGCCGATACCGAGGCCCGCTATCCTATTCTCTTCGTCACTCTTTGCTGTAAGCATAATAATGGGCAGGTCAGAATCTTTGCGGATAGTTTCACAAATCTCTTCTCCAGTCATATCAGGGAGCATCAGGTCAAGTATAATCAGGTCAAATCCGTCTTTTAGCAGGGATATTGCCTTGCTCCCTGTCTCTGCTACGGTCACACTGAACCCGTCTTTTGCAAGATATGCCTTTACGATTTCAGCAATTTTTGCTTCGTCTTCAACGACGAGTATGCGTTCGCTGCTCATGGTAAAATGATAACACAAAAACCATGAAATATTCGTTGACGGACAGACCTGTTTATCTTGTCAATAAAGAGCAAAAATGCTAATCTTCTATACAGTGGGGATTACGGCAAATCTCAAAACAGTTAATGAAAAAATCAGCAGGTCGGCTTTAAAGGCCGGCAGGGATCCTCAGGATGTAAAACTGATTGCGGTTACAAAGACGGTTGCTCTTCCGGATATCATGGAGGCTGTAAACACCGGGCTCTTGATTTTAGGAGAGAACAAGGTGCAGGAAGCGGAAAAGAAAGTTAAGAGTGAGGAGTTAAGAGTTAAGAGCGAAAAAATAGAGTGGCATTTGATAGGGCATCTGCAAAAGAACAAAGCCAAGACCGCTGTTGAACTGTTTGATCTGATTCATACTATTGACTCCATTGAACTTGCGGATGGAGTTAACAAACAGGCAAAGAAGATGAGTAAGAAACAGAGGGTTCTTATACAGGTAAAACTCTCTGATGAAGCAACTAAGCATGGCGTTGAAGAAAAAGATATGATGGAATTGTTTGAAGCGGTTTCAAAGATGCAGAATCTCAAACTTGAAGGACTTATGACGATACCGCCTTATTTTGCTGACCCTGAAAAAGTAAGGCCGTATTTTAGAAGACTGAGAGAATTAAGGGAGAAAGCGGGAAAGAAAGGCTATAACCTGCCGGAATTGTCAATGGGCATGTCAAATGATTTTGAGGTTGCAATAGAGGAAGGCTCTACAATGGTAAGAATAGGCACGGCGATATTCGGAGAGAGGGGATTATGAAAATAGGTTTTATCGGCGGCGGGAATATGGCGGAAGCCATTATAAAAGGGGTAAGGGGCAAGGGGCAAGGGGCAAGAAAAGAAATACTTGTCTCTGAACCGAGGGAAGAAAGAAGGAAATATCTTGAGCAGACCTACGGCATCAAATCAACTTCGTCCAACAAAGAAGCAGCGGGTTCCTGCAATATTATTATCCTTGCCGTGAAACCTCAGAACATGGAATCGGTGCTTGATGAGATTAGCCTGGATATTACTGAAGATAAAACCGTAGTTTCGATTGCCGCAGGCATCACGCTTTCGTATTTATCTTCAAAGCTGAAGACGAAAAAGCTTGTCCGTGTTATGCCGAATACGCCAGCGCTTGTTCAGTCCGGCATGACGGTTATGTCTCTTTGCGAGTGTTTTGACGACAGGGATATGTCAGTTGTGAGGGAGATATTTATGTCAATCGGCGAGCTTTTGGCATTGCCCGAAAAGAACATGAATGCCGTGACAGCAGTATCCGGAAGCGGGCCTGCTTTCATCGCTTTTTTTATTGAAGCAATGATAGAAGCCGGAGTAAAATTGGGGCTGAGTGAAGACGGTGCGTCAACTCTGGCTGTCCAGACCGCCATAGGCACAGCAAAGCTATTAGAGACCGGAATGCCGCCGTCGAAACTCAGAGAGATGGTGACATCGCCCGGCGGCACTACAGCGGCAGGTCTGAAGATGTTTGATGAAAAAGGGTTAAGAGGTATTGTATCTGACGCGTTGCAGGCTGCTAAAAGCAGGGCTGAGGAATTAGGGAGGAGGGAATAGTGTTTGTCTTGATTATAGCCATAGTAAAAATACTGAATACATTGCTTGAAATTTACAAATGGATTATTATCATAGCCGCGCTTATCAGCTGGGTCAGTCCTGATCCATATAATCCTATAGTGAGGTTTCTTTATTCGGTTACAGACCCTGTACTCAGGCCGGTAAGGCGTATTATCGGCTATAGGCTCGGGCCGGTTGATATTTCACCTCTTATAGTGATAATTGTTATTATATTCGTGCAAAAATTATTGATTCAAACTTTAATGAAGATAGGTCTTCAATTTGGAGGAGGGTAGGATGAGAATAACACCGCTTGATATTCAGCAGAAGGAATTTGCCACAAAATTCAGAGGCTTTGATATGGAGGAGGTTGATGCCTTTCTCGAACTGATAAGAGAGGAGATGGAAGAGCTTCTGAGAGATAACTCAAATCTGAGAGAAGAATCAAAAAGGCTGGAGAAACAGTTAAAGGAGTATAAAAACATAGAGACAACTCTCAGGGACACTCTTATAAACACACAGCAGATGGTGGAGGAGTACAGGAACAACGCTGCCAAGGAAGCGGAACTCATAAAGAAAGAGGCTGAGCTGAAGTCGGATGAGATGATAAAACAGGCACAGGAGAAGGTGGTCAAGATACATGAAGACATAACCGATCTTAAGGGCATCAGAAGGCACTTTAAGGAGGAAGTAAAACGCCTCATAGAGAGCCACATGACCATGCTTGAATTTGACAAGGAGCGCGAAAAAGAGATCCCCGATGAAGTTTAAGACCTTGAAAGGAGTTCAGGATATCCTGCCTCCGGATATCTCCATCTGGCAGCAGATCGAAGCTTCGTCAAGAGCAATTTTTAAATCCTACGGTTATCATGAGATAAGGCTGCCGGTAATTGAATCAACCGACATCTTTATCAGGAGCATAGGCGAGACAACCGATATTGTTGAAAAGGAGATGTACACGTTTCAGGACCGGGGAGGCCGCAGCGTAACATTGAGGCCTGAAGGCACTGCGCCGTTTGTCAGGGCATATGTTGAGCACCATCTTTACAATGAACCCCCGCCGCAGAAGTTCTATTATATGGGGCCGATGTTCCGCTATGAGAGGCCGCAGGCCGGCAGATACAGGCAGTTCTATCAAATAGGCGCCGAGGCAATGGGCATTGAAGATCCAAAGCTCGATGCGGAGATAATTGCCATGCTCTCAAAGATACTGGAGAGTATCGGACTTACGGGGCTTAATTTTGAGGTAACATCTATCGGCTGTAAAGAGTGCCGTCCTGATTACAGAGAGGCTCTGAAGAATTTTTTGCGTGATAAATTAAGCGGCTTCTGCGGCGACTGTCAGAGGCGGTTTGAACTTAATCCTTTAAGAATACTGGACTGCAAGGTCCCGGATTGCATCAACTTGCGTAAGGGCGCGCCGTCGGTAATCACTCATCTCTGCGCTAACTGCAAAGAGCATTTTGACGGGCTGAAGCATTACCTCGGTATGCTCAAAGTCCCGCATACCATCAACCCGAATCTTGTCAGGGGACTTGATTACTACACAAAGACGGCCTTTGAAGTCACCAGCGAATCACTCGGCGCGCAGAAGGCTGTTGCAGCAGGCGGGAGATACGACGGTATGGTTGATGACTTCGGCGGGCCGCTAACTCCGGGAATCGGTTTCGCTATAGGCATGGAAAGGATTATCCCTTTAATCAAAGATTCAATAGGCAAACCTGAAACGCCTGATCTTCTTATTTGCCCGCTCGGACAGGAGGCTTCTGAGAAAGGCCTGCTCTTTGCCGAACAACTGCGGACTCAGGGATTATGGGTAGAGGCGAATTATGAGAGTACATCGCTCAAAAGCCAGATGCGCAAGGCAAACCGTATCGGCGCAAAAAAGGTCATTGTACTTGGCGAAGACGAATTGAAAAAGGGCGAGGTTCTGGTTAAAGACATGGTTAACGGAACAGAGACAAAGACCACACTTCTTGCAGAGGAATTAGCGAAGATAATTCGTGGAGAAAAATAGTCTTATAAAGAACTGCACCGGCGTAATCCTTGCAGGAGGGGAAAACACCAGAATGCCGGTTTCAAAGGCATTTATCAAGATTGGCGGAGAAAAGATCATAGAGAGAAACCTCAGGATCATGAGGAGCCTCTTCAGCGAAGCCTTCATTATTACAAACCAGCCTGAGGAATATGTATATCTCGGCGCGCAATTGTTAGGCGATGTTTATGATGTTAGAGGCCCGATGACCGGCATATTTACCGCGTTGCTGAATTCATCCAATCAGTGGGTTTTTGTATCTGCATGCGATATGCCTTTTATAAATAAGGATGTTATAAGATATGCCGCTTCCATGAGGGAGGGGCATGATGCGGTGGTCCCTGTCTCCGGAAAAGCGGCTGAACCGCTTTTTGCGTTCTACTCAAAACGCCTTACATCATCTATGGAGCAGGGCATCCTGTCCGGCAAAAGAGGCATGAAGGATTTTTTAAATAAGAAAAAGGTAAAATATATCAGCAAAACTGAGGTAAAAGGCTTTGACCCTGAAGCAAAGTCTTTTATTAACCTTAACACTCCTGAGGATATTGAGCGTTATTTGCAGCCTCAAGACAGATCACAATTAAAGCTGTAAGGAGGGGAAAATGTTTGGTCTTGGAACAGGCGAATTAATTATCATTTTAGTGATTGTGGTGATCCTATTTGGAGCCTCAAGGCTGCCTCAGATAGGCAAGGGCATAGGAGAGGCGATAAAGAATTTTAAAAAAGCTTCTTCCGAACCGAATGAGATTGACGTTACACCGAAAGACAAACCGGCAGATACCGAGGCAGGCAAAGAGAGTAAGTCATAAGCGGAATGCAGAAGGCATTTGCTGAAATTGATCTTAACGCATTAGCTCACAACCTCAAAATTGCCAGGCAGAAGACAGGCAATAAAAATATACTGGCAGTCGTAAAGGCAAACGCCTACGGGCACGGCGCAGTAGAAATCTCAAAACATCTCATAAGGCAGGGTGTTTCTTCCCTTGCCACGGCATTTAAAAGCGAAGCCATTGACCTCAGAGAATCAGGCATAAACACTCCCATTCTTGTCTTCTTTGACAGAGATAATATTGACGAGTATTTCATATGCAATCTCACCCCTGTAGTCTTTGACCTCAGCACTGCCACGAGATTGTCTAAAGAAACGGTCAGGCTCAAACGCAGGATCGCAATACATATCAAGATAGACACCGGCATGGGACGCTCCGGCTTTGCCATAGACAAGGCGTTAACTGATATTCCCAAGATAGCCTGCCTGAAGAATATTGAGCTTGAAGGGCTGATGAGCCATTTTTCCGATGCAGACCTTGAGGATAAGCAATATGCGGCTCTGCAGTTAAAGAGGTTTCACGCGCTTAAGAGGGAGCTTCAGCAGAAGGGGATACGCTTTAAATACCATCATATCGCAAACAGCGCCGCTGTATTGAGCATGAAAGATGCGCATCTCAACATGGTAAGGCCCGGCATCATGCTCTATGGTTACGGACTTTCAAAGGACGACAACCTCAAACCTGTCCTGAGCCTGAAGAGCGGGATACTGCTTCTAAAGAAGGTCCCTGCCGGAACTCCGATCAGCTATGGCAGGACTTTTATGACAAAGAGAAAGAGCGTTATCGCGACAATACCTGTCGGCTATGCAGACGGATACAGCAGAAGGCTCTCAAATAACGGTGAGGTCATTATCAACGGGAAGAAAGCGCCGGTTGTCGGCAGGGTATGCATGGATACCATTATGGCTGACGTAACGGATATTCGCGGCGTCACCATAGATTCAGAGGTAATTTTGATAGGCTCGCAGGGGAGGGTGAGGATAACGTCGGCAGATATTGCGGATAGGACAGGCACTATCCCCTATGAAGTTCTTACATCTATAGGGCAAAGGGTCACGAGGGTATATAAGTAAAGGTTGTTATCTCACACAATAAGGCAGATATTCTTCAAAAACTTATTTAACTCGATAAATTTTATTAAGATTTACCTTAAGCCTTTGCATAAAATACTCATTGGCACGTTTGGTCATAATCATATTGAAGGTATCGAAAAATAAGTTTTTTCATAACACCTGCCTTATCTCTCATGCATTGCCTTGGTTAATGATATAATTAATAAAACCCTTTAATGAGGAGGAAAGAAGATGAAGCAAATAGTGATTGCATCATTGACATTAATATTTTGTCTGACGGGAGTAACTGCATACGGGGCTGAGGAAGCAAAGGTGGACGCAAAGGCTTTGTTCGAGACTAAATGCAGCCAATGTCACAGCGCGGACAGGCCCAAGTCAAAGAAGAAGACGGAAAAAGAGTGGGAGAGCACAGTGATGAGGATGAAGAATGTTAACGGCTGCAAGATAACCGACGAAGAGGCAAAGACCATTATTGGATACCTTGCCGCAACTTACGGTAAATAATATTTGAAGATGAATATCAAGAGTCTCGTAAAACCGAACATCCGCTCTCTCCGTGCGTATCACGCGGAGGAGATACCTTGCAGCGTCAAGCTCGATGCGAATGAGAGCCCTTACGGCGTAATGGCTTTAAAGACCGTAAAGACAAACAGGTATCCTGACCCTGAAGCCAAGTCGTTACGTAATATTCTTGCAAGACAATTCGAGGTCAAGCCTGAGAATATCCTTCACGGAAACGGCTCTGATGAGCTTATCCAATGCCTTATAACAACCTTTGGAGGCCCGGTCTTATTTCCGACACCCACATTCTCGATGTATAGGATAATCTCTCAGGCACAGGGAGAAGAGAGCACGGGTATTCCTCTTGATGAGAAATTTGATCTAGATATTGAGGAGATGCTCAAAGCGGTTAGAAAGAGAGATCCTAAGCTCATTTTTCTCAGTTCACCTAACAACCCGACTGGTAACTCTTTTTCAGCAGAGAGAATATTGAAGATAATAAGGCAGTCAAAAGGGCTTGTGATTGTTGACGAGGCGTATAAGGCTTTTTCAGACAAAAAGAGTTTTCTTCCGCTCCTGAAGAAATATCAGAATCTCATTATACTTAAGACGCTCAGCAAGATCGGCCTTGCCGGACTGAGGGTTGGATTCATGATAGCTCACAAGGATGTCATTGATGAGGTGAATAAGGTTAGGCTTCCGTTTAATCTTAATTCCCTCTCGCAAAAGCTTGCGGTTGAGACTTTAAAGAAGAGCGCTCTGATGCGTTCAGAAATAAAGGCGATAGTCTCTGAGAGAAAGAAGCTCTTTGATGAGATGAAGAAGATAAAAGGCATTGAGCCGTACCCATCAGATGCGAATTTTATTTTATTCAGGACAGATGAATCTGATAAGATATACAAAGAGTTGCTCAAGCGTGGTATTCTCATAAGAAATATGAAGGGCGTAATTGACGGTTGTTTGAGAGTGACGGTTGGGACGCCAAATGAGAACAGGGCATTTTTAAAAGCGATTAAGTCAGCGGTCTGACATCAGGAGGATTTATGGCGAGAAGAGCAAAGGTTGAGAGAGAGACAAAAGAGACGAAGATCAAGGCGAGCATTAATCTTGACGGCAAAGGTGATTATAAAATAAATACCTCTATCCCTTTCATTGACCACATGCTCAGCCTTATGTCAAAGCACGGACATTTTGATCTGAGCGTGGAGGCAAAGGGCGATATTGATGTTGATTACCATCACCTTATAGAGGATGTCGGCATAGTCCTCGGCTTTGCGATAAAGGACGCGCTTGGCAAGAAGCAGGGCATAAGGAGATACGGGGAATCCCTGACTCCCATGGATGAATGTCTCGCTCAGGTTGCAATAGACCTGAGCGGCAGGCCTTATCTTGTCTATAATGTAAAATTGCCGAGAGGCGGCAGGCAGATAAAGGACATTGATTCATCTCTGTTTGAGGACTTCTTCAGGTCAATCTCCAATACCGCCGGGATGAACCTTCACATTAATCTCAATTACGGCCGCGATCTTCACCACATCTTCGAGGCGATATTCAAGGGTTTCGGCAGGGCGCTGCAGTCCGCTGTAAAGATACATCCAAAGACAAAGGGCGTGCCTTCGACTAAAGGGACGCTGTAAAAGAAGCGCGAGCGAAGCGAGAGAGAACTCCTGAGTCACGTGCAGCATCGTACTTGCTATTACGCGCACATATAGGTTTGTTGCATCGTCATTTGCAGTCGCCATTTTCTTGTGGTACAACTTCAAAATGAAGTAGACCATATTTTTCTTT
>JBFLVX010000095.1:0-9733 GCA_040758255.1 Nitrospirota bacterium | reverse complement strand
TCTAAGAACACTTGAGCGTTGTGACCTTGCACTTTCAAACCTGTACTTATATAAAGAGCAAGCGTAACAAAAGCAGAATCGACCTCAAGCCGTGAGATTACTTCAACCGTATGTCTTTCGACTTAGGGAAGGGCGGTAGAGCATCCGTTTATCAATTGCGCCACCCCAGTTGCCACAGAAGCAAATGTTACTTGAGGATGTTTGACTCAGGGGGATTTTTTATAACAAGCGTTGAATTGCTTTTTTAGTTTATTTTCGATTGCATTTCTTTTGTCAAGTGTCAAGATCTGACACCAGTTCTTTCCTTCTCTATTCTAACTAAGTCTGACCATTATACTTACTGATAGTGGCCGCAGTTGCCGAAGATGGGGCAGTTATTTACGATTCAACTTTTCCATCAACCTTATAGCTTGCTTCGCCTTCCTCTATCCCCTTCCTTGCTTTCTTAAATGCCCATTTCGGAACTTGGGGAGACTCACGATTTAGACGATCTCTTTCATCTGACAAACTGTTCAATTTAGCTGAAAGGGCGTCTTCTAAATTTTCTCTTCGACACTCAATTGTCCAGAACATACGAGCTCTCGTCAAAAGGGAGTCATAATTATTACCTGAGGTAAGGTGTGTATGCGACCGTTCTTTAGGATTCAAAAAAGTGGCTACAGCTGTGAGTACAACAACAACTATCGAAAGCGCACCTGCTATGAAATTATTTTGATCAATCTTTGCGAACGCCGCAGTCCCGGCAACGGCTGCTAAAACAACAGTGGGTATCCCTATCCATAAATGGAAATTGTCCCAGAAGTGTGCTGCAACGAAATGTCCTTTGGCGCTATAGAGACTGTTTTCTTCTATTCGCTTTGCTTCTTTGATAATTTCATCTTTCGCAATAGAAATAACTTTTTCTTCTGTAGAGAATTGCTCAGTCATAAAAATCCTTTTTAGCCAAACGCAGGAAAGTAATCGCCAAATATTATTCTCCACATCTTTACTGCATCCTCAATATAACCGCGCTTTGCGTAGTCTTCTGCCTTTAATGACCTCTCGTATGCGGTTTCGAAACGACTCACAGCACTATCAATTTTATCATGCGTGTTTAAATAGCTTCCAACATCTCCGCCATATCCTGCAGGATCAGAGTTTTCTTGTTTTACATAACTTCTTGCTTTGTCAAAGAAATATCTAACGCCAGATGGATAATCAGAGATTCTAACCGGATCAAGTGCTTTCAGTGCCATTACTTCGAGATGAAATGATCTAAATTCATCATTAATTGTTCTATTCCAGCCCTTAATCATTTTGATGAGGGGTATCAAGTTTCCGTCATGCGCTTTATTTGCGGCTGACATAATATCGACGTGTTTTTTAGGGTCAGTAGAAATCCAAGTTTGACTCACTGAATTTGGAATTAGATAACCCCCTCCTTTACGGTTGAAGGCTGGGACTACATCGACCATAAAGTCCGTAAATTGAATTGTCACAGCTTGACCATTCCTACTTATATCTGGGGTATTAGGATATGTTTTTCTAAGTGCTCGCTTTAATAGATCAAGCAGTCCTGCTTGGCTCCCGTTTTGGCCATTATAGTGATAAAAATACTTCGCATCTAAAACAACAACGACATCGATATCTGCTTCTTTTAAAGGAGCAATCAATGTGCTTCGTGAATATGATCCTGTTAAGAATGAATCTAAAACAGTAAGTTCATTCTTAACAGCAGTTCTTATGTTTTGTTGTCGCGATGATACCGTTGATTGTTGTAACTCTGTGATTTCAAGATTTTCCTTTAATTTTTTGAAAGATTCTAATATTGTCTTTGCCATGAGGTAAGTCCTTAAAAATATGATTCAGTCTATCGTCAAAAAACTTATTAATGATAATCCCTTATGCCTATGAAAAACAAGCTATTTTTATTCTTGTCAGGCAGAGGTGGAAAGCGTGGCGGGAATCTATCTTTAACAACCCCCTGTCCCCCTTTACTAAGGGGGAATAAGAAGAGTCCGAACAAACAGGAATTACAAAAAAGAGGACTTTTTTCTATGTTATATCACCCTCTGATTATGTTATATTCTATAGTCCAGAATATATAGAAAGACTGGATTCCCGTCTGCACCAACAGTAGGTGCCTTAAGCACGGGAATGACGAAAGAGAAGCTTTTCAGCAGCCTGCAAGGTACCCAAATTATGTCTGCATTGACCCCTTTAATGAAACAGTATCAAGATATCAAGCGGAATCATCCGGATGCCATCCTCTTCTTCCGTCTCGGGGATTTCTATGAGATGTTCGGGCAGGACGCTGTTACCGCTTCAAAGATACTTCAGATAACTCTCACTTCAAGGGACAGGGGAAAGGACGACCGTATACCCATGTGCGGCATTCCCCACTTTGCCGCTGAAGGTTATATCTCAAAGCTTATAAAAAGCGGCCATAAGGTCGCCGTCTGCGAACAGGTTGAAGACCCTGCGGAGGCTAAAGGCATTGTCAGGCGGGAAGTTGTCAAGGTCATTACTCCGGGGACGTTTTTGCCTGAGAATCCGAAGGTGAATAATTATATCCTCTCTTTTTGTCAGAAGGAGAATATATTCGGCGTTGCGGTTGCGGACATAACAACGGGTGAGTTCAAGATCTACGAGTCATGCTGTAATATCGAGGATGAGATAAACAGGTTTCAGCCCGGCGAGATCCTTTATCCAGTTAGCCTTAAGAGCAACCCGTCAATAGTCAGCGCCCTGAATGACTATTATCTTACCTCATATGATGACTGGTATTTTGATTATATCGAGGCTTACAGAAAACTCCTGAAGCACTTCAGGACAGCGTCCCTTGACGGTTATGGCTGTGAGGGGATGATAGTGGCGATATCTGCCGCTGGCGCGCTGCTTAACTATCTTGAGGAGACGCAGAAGGACGCCGTATCTTTCAATAAGATAAGCGTGCTCAGGCGCGAGTCGCATATGATGCTCGATGCGGTGACGCAGAGGAACCTTGAGATAACGGAGAATATGAGGACAGGCGATATTGAGGGGAGTCTCCTTGAAGCTATTGATGAAACGCTCACCCCTATGGGAGGACGCCTCTTAAGGTCATGGCTTCTTAATCCTCTTCTTTCTGCTGATGAAATAAATAAGAGACAGGATGCGGTGAGCGCTCTTATAGAGAAGAGCGCGGTTTTCTCAGCCCTTCGCAAGCCTCTTGAGAAGATATCCGATATCGAGCGCCTCACGTCAAGGATCAGCAGCGGGACTGCCAATGCCAGAGACCTCCTCTCTTTAAAGAATTCACTCAAGGAACTTCCCGGACTCAAAGAAGCTCTTAAGGGATCGGAGGATAAATACATAACTTCACTCTCCGGACGGATTGATGAACTCTCAGACACGGTATCATTGATTGATAAGGCCATTGATGAAGACGCGCCTCCAAGCATTAAAGACGGCGGGCTTATAAAGAAGGGTTTTAATTCCGAAGTTGACGAACTCAGGGCTGTGAGCGGAAGCGGGAAGGATTTTATAACGGCTCTGCAGGCAAAGGAGAGAGAGAGGACCGGAATATCTTCGCTCAAGGTGGGTTTCAACAGGGTATTCGGATATTACATAGAAATTACAAACGCCAACCTTGCACAGGCGCCGGAAGATTATATAAGAAAGCAGACGCTTACAAACGGCGAGCGGTATATAACCCCTGAGCTTAAAGAGTATGAGTCTAAAATCTTAGGCGCTGAAGAGAAGCGCAAGACGCTGGAGTTTGAGATATTCACCGGAATAAGAAACGATATAGCTAATGAGACTGTGAGGCTTCAGGAGACCGCCTCAGCAATTGCGGAGCTTGACGCGCTTCAGAGTTTTGCCTTTACCGCAAAGAAGCACAATTATGTCAGGCCTCTTATTAATGACAGCGAGAAGATAAATATAATCGAGGGCAGGCACCCTGTGCTTGAGAGGATATCTCTTAATGAAAGGTTCATGCCGAACGACATATTCGCGGACGCAAAATCCAGCTATGTGCTTGTAATAACCGGGCCGAATATGGCGGGCAAATCAACATATATGAGGCAATCTGCTCTGATAGTCCTGCTGGCTCAGACAGGAAGCTTTGTCCCCGCGAAAGAGGCAGAGATAGGGATAGTCGACAGGATATTCACGAGGATAGGCGCGTCAGATGTGATAACTAAAGGGCAGAGCACATTCATGGTGGAGATGATAGAGACGGCGAATATTCTGAACAATGCAACAGGCAAGAGCCTTATACTGCTTGATGAGGTGGGCAGGGGAACCAGCACTTTTGACGGCATAAGCATCGCGTGGGCGGTCGTGGAATATATCGCTGCGCATTTAAAGGCGAGGACGCTCTTTGCAACCCATTATCATGAACTGACCGAACTTTCGCTCTGTCTTGAGGGTGTCAAGAACCTGACGGTCGCGGTAAAAGAGTGGGGCGATGAGATAATATTCCTGAGAAAGGTTGAAGAGGGGCCTGCTGACAAGAGCTACGGCATTCAGGTTGCAAGACTCGCGGGCCTTCCGGAAGAGACGATAAAGAGGGCTAAGGAGATACTCTCCAATCTTGAAAAGTCGGAGCTGAATGAACTCGGAGCTCCGAAGCTTGCGTACGCATCCGACAGCCCTCCGGAAGTAAAGAGAACCGGACAATTGGACCTATTTACTACACAGGCAGACCCTGTGCTCAAGGAGCTGTTAGGACTTGATGTCATGAGCATGACACCGATCGAGGCACTGAATAAGCTTTATGAGATAAAGAGAAAGCTGTCGGATAAGAAGGAATAGGACACTGGACAAATGCAGGTATTGCTCAAGCAGATAATTAACTCGATGAGTTTATTGAAAAGATATGCTGAGAGATTTTAATAGAAGAGTGTGCGCTTAGGCTGGTTAATATTGCGGCTAAGGTATCGAAAATTATCTTCTTTCGCAACATCTGCATTTTTTGAGTTGACAATTGTTTTTGATTAACCATAAAATTTTTGATTCGTAATGACATGAATAATTTAGAAAGGCAAATATGATTGATACGAGATACGAACCTGAAGAGATAGAGAAGAGATGGTACGATCTCTGGCTTGAGAAGGGCTACTTTAAGGCTGAGTCAAAAAGCGATAAACCATCCTACTGTATTGTTATCCCTCCGCCGAATGTAACCGGCTCTCTGCATATAGGCCACGCGCTTGATATAACGCTTCAGGATGTCATGATAAGGTGGAAGCGCATGTCGGGATTTAATGTCTTGTGGCTTCCCGGTACAGACCACGCGGGCATAGCAACACAGAATGTTGTTGAGAATGACCTTAAGAAGCAGGGCATAGACAGGCATACACTCGGCAGGGAGAAATTTGTCAAAAAAGTCTGGGAATGGAAGAAACTTTACGGCGGGACAATAATAAATCAGTTGAAGAGCATGGGTGCGTCTTGCGACTGGAGCAGGGAGAGGTTCACCCTCGATGAAGGACTGTCAAGGGCAGTCAAAGAGGTTTTTGTCAGGCTATACGAAGAAGGGCTGATATACAGGGGAGAGTATCTTATCAACTGGTGCCCGAGGTGTCACACTGCCCTTTCCGATCTTGAGGTGGAGCATGAGGACAAGAAAGGCAAGCTCTACTATTTAAAGTATAATTTGGCAGACGGCGAGGGGCATATCACTGTAGCGACAACGAGGCCTGAAACTTATCTCGGGGATACAGCGGTTGCTGTTAATCCTGATGATGAGAGATACAAAAGTATGATCGGGAAAAAGGTCCGCCTGCCTATTATTGAGAGGGAAATTCCGGTAATAGCTGATGAGTTTGTTGACTCATCCTTCGGCACAGGCGCGGTAAAGGTGACGCCTGCGCATGACCCGAATGATTTTGAGATAGGAAAGAGGCATAACCTTCCGTTCATCAATATCATGACAGGCAGCGGAATGATGAACGAAGAGGCCGGCCCGTACAAAGGGCAGGAGAGGTTTGAATGCAGGAAGAATGTTCTCAATGATCTTGAAGCCTCCGGCCATCTTGAAAAGGTCACGGACCATGCCATGGCTGTAGGGCATTGTTACAGGTGCAGGACTGTTGTTGAGCCGTACCTTTCCAAACAATGGTTTGTGAAGATAAAGCCGCTGGCAGAAGAGGCGATAACGGCTGTTAAGAACGGAAGCGTAAAGATAATCCCCTCAGGATGGGAGAACAGCTACTTTGACTGGATGGAGAATATCAGGGACTGGTGCATATCAAGGCAGATATGGTGGGGGCACAGGATCCCGGTATGGTACTGTGACTCATGCGGTGAGATCATCGTATCAAGAGAGACCCCGGAAAAATGCAAATGCGGAAACAGGGAACTGAGACAGGATGAGGATGTGCTTGATACATGGTTCTCTTCAGCTCTCTGGCCGTTCTCTACGCTTGGCTGGCCTGATGATACAGAAGATCTCAAGACTTTTTATCCGACAAGCGTTTTAATTACAGGCTTTGACATTCTCTTCTTCTGGGTTGCGCGGATGATGATGATGGGGCTGAAGTTCATGAAGCAGGAGCCTTTCAAGCATGTCTATATCCACGCGCTGATAAGAGACGCAGAAGGTCAGAAGATGAGCAAGTCAAAAGGGAATGTTGTTGACCCTCTCAAAATGACCGGGGCATACGGGACCGATGCGGTAAGGTTCACGCTTGCAGCTTACGCGGCGCAGGGCAGGGATATAAAATTTGATGAGCAGAGGGTGGAGGGTTACCGAAACTTTATTAACAAGATATGGAACGCCGCGCGGTTTATATCAATGAATATAAAAGAGGACGAGGAACTTATTCCGGCAAGGGAGATCAGGAATTTAAGCCTTGCCGATAAGTGGATACTGAGCCGCCTCTCGGCAGTTGCATCAGAAGCGAACAGGTCGCTTGAAGAGTACAGGTTCAATGACTATGCCGGAACCTTATACCAGTTTGTATGGCACGAACTCTGCGACTGGTATGTTGAGATGATAAAGCCTGAACTCTACGGAGAGAATGAAGATTCAAGAAAGTCTGCAATCAACTCTCTGGTGCATGTCTTTGAAACGGCGCTCGCTCTTTTGCATCCTGTAATGCCTTTTGTAACAGAAGAGTTGTGGCAGCAGATCCCGGTAAAGAAAGATTCTGAGAGCCTTTGCATACGCAGGTATCCGTGCGCGGAAGACGGGATTGAAGATAAAGAGGCTGAAGAGAAGATGATGGTTGTGATGGATGCTGTAACAGGAATAAGGAGCATAAGGGGTGAACTTAATGTATCGCCTTCGCTTGAGCTTGAGGCGATGATAAAGACCCATGACAGCGCAGCGGATATACTGAATGAAAATATTACATATATCACAAAGCTGGCTAAAGTCGGGACCATTAAGATAGGCAATAATATAGAGCCGCCAAAAAATTCCTCTGTTGCCGTGAAGCCTTTGATGGAGATATTTGTTCCGCTTAAAGGGTTGGTCAATGCAGGCGCTGAGATTGAGAGATTGAGCAAGGAGAAGAAGAAGGTTGAGGATGATCTTCAGTTTGTTGAGAAGAAGCTTTCAAATGAGGGATTTGTCAGGAATGCTCCTAAAGCAGTTATTGATGAAAACAGAGATAAGCTCTCAGTATTAAAAGATAAATTACAGTCTATTCAGGTCAACATCGAGAAGTTCTGCCAGATGAAGGAAGAGGATGCGTAAAGGCACTAAGGCGCAGAGGGACAAAGCAACAGTTGATAGCGTTCTAAAAAACGCGCTGCATGAAGATATTGGAAGCGGCGATATTACCACATCTGCAATAATTTCGGAAAAAGATATTTCACTGGCTGTAATAATCGCAAAAGAAGACTTCATACTTGCCGGTCTTCCTTTTGCCGGAAGGACTTTTAAGCTCGTAGATAGTGAGGTGAAGTTTAAAGCTAAGAAGAGGGATGGCAGCAGGATCAGAAAGGGAACTGTTATAGCAGAGATCAAAGGAAAGACGAGAAGCCTCTTATTGGCTGAGAGGACAGCGCTTAACCTCCTTCAGCGTCTTTCCGGAATTGCTACTCTTACAAATAAATTTGTTGAGCGCGTTGCGGGGCTTCCAGTAAAGATACTCGACACAAGAAAGACCACGCCCGGTCTCAGATTCTTTGAGAAGTACGCGGTGAAGATGGGAGGGGGATGCAATCATCGTTACGGGCTCTTTGATGGCATTCTCATAAAAGACAATCATATATCCGCTGCCGGCGGAGTGAAGAAAGCTGTAAAACTTGCAAAGTCGCGCGTAGATAAATCATTCAAGATAGAGGTTGAGGCCAAGAGCATTAAAGAAGTAAAAGATGCGCTCTCATCAGGAGCGGATATTATAATGCTCGATAATATGGCTGTAGATGAAATGACAAAGGCGGTAAAGATCATCCGCTCTCACAAGGCTGACGTTGTCATTGAAGCTTCCGGCAATGTAAATCTGGAGAATCTGCGAGCTATCGCAGAAACAGGAGTGGATATGATATCTGCCGGCGCTCTTACTCACTCCGCCCCTGCTGCTGATATCAGCATGAAGATCAGAAGATAGGCTAAGTCGGTCCGCAGATTTGCGCAGATTTCTTTGAAATTTACTTTCTTTAATCTATGCGATTTGAGAATGACATTATTATTCGTCTGTATCTCAGCGCTTTTAATACATGAAAATTCTTATCATCAGCACCAACCGGAATCAATTCCCCATGCCGGTCATGCCTCTCGGCGCATGCATGGTTGCTGATGCCGCTCAAAAAAGCGGACATGAGGTGAGACTGCTGGACATGATGTTTGAAAGAAAACCCTTGTCCGCTCTTCGCAGCGAACTATCAGAGTGGCATCCCGAAGTTATAGGCCTCTCGGTCAGAAATATAGATAACAATGACATGCTTTCCCCGTCTTTTTTTCTCAAAGAACTTATTCCTATTGTCGATGCGATACGCGGCATGTCAAAAGCTGTTGTTGTATTAGGTGGAGCTGCTGTCTCTGTTATGCCGGAGGAACTGCTCCGTTATACCGGAGCTGATATGGCGGTTCTCGGTGATGGTGAGACGGTATTCCCGGCGCTGCTTGACAGGCTGTCCCGTGGCGAGCCTCCAGGAGAAGTTTCCGGTGTTACGAGGATCGAGGATGGTGTTTTTTGTTCCAGCCCCTGTTCTACCTCAGAAGGTTCCTGTCAATGCGCGTCTCCTGATTTTTCCCGCTGGATCAATATAAAAAATTACCTCAGGAGATTATCCACCGTTCCCCTGCAAACGAAACTCGGGTGCCATTTCAAATGCATTTACTGTACATACCGTAAAATAGAAGGCAGCAGATACCGCCTCGTCAATCCTGACGAGGTTGCCGACACTGTCAAGGCTCTTGCATCACGTAAGCTCCGGCATATAGAATTTGTTGATAACGTATTCAACTCTCCTTATGACCATGCCGTATCCATATGTGAAAAACTTGCAGAGGCCCGGTGCGGGGCTTCATTGACGAGCCTGGAGCTGACCCCGCTCTTTATTTATGATGAACTGATCACGGCAATGGATAGGGCGGGTTTTTCGGGAATAGGCATAACCGTAGAGAGCGCATCGGACAGGGTGCTTGAAGGGCTGAAAAAAGGTTTTTCATCAGAGCACGTTCATAAAGCTGCCGCTGTTATCCGCAGACATGAGCTACCATGTGTGTGGATATTCATGATGGGCGGGCCCAATGAGACTAAAGAGACCGTAAGAGAAACGCTGCGGTTTGCTGTAAATTCCATACGCCCGC
>JBFLVX010000094.1:0-9746 GCA_040758255.1 Nitrospirota bacterium | reverse complement strand
ATAAAGGATGGATCCTTTGCAATACATATTGTCGGGCGTCGATGGAGAAAGTGATTTACCAGCCATACTCCTTGGTATCGTGGTTGCTTATCTGACGATACTGATCTCAGTGGCGATTGCGATTTTCAGTGAGAAAAAAGAATTTGAGACATTAGACAGAAATGTAATATTGGATCACATTATAAAAGCTAAGCGTCTCTTATTATATTTGGGTCTCACATTCTTCCCTCTTTTATTCTGGAATGGTTCACTGCCGTGGACTCGACTATTGGAGATAATTTCTTGGATCGTTGGCGTAGTCTTTATCACGAAGATTTTAATTAGCTCATATCATTGGATGAAAGGAAATAAATTTCGATTGAGATTTGGTTATTTAAGAGAATTAAGAAATACGTTAGATATGGAAGAAGCATGGCGATCTGTATGGCAAACTGAGAACATTAATTATCAGAATGAGCAAGAATTTTTTAATATCTTCAATTCTACTATCAGGCGATTTTTAGAAAACGATGAAAGATAATCTTATAATAGCGTCAAAGCTACTAGGTGATTTCAATAATTTTATAGCTAATCGTTCCACTACCTTTTTAACACGGTCAGATGGCATGCTCAGCAATATTTTGGAATGGCACTTTGGAATGTGGAAAAAAGGACATGGATATTTATATAAAAAAGACAAGTTAGATGTATGGGGTCTGTATAGCGACCTGTCAAGAACGATAGATTCTATTTTTCGAGAGATTGAAACGCGTGCCTTAAAGGAAAGGGAATCTTTTCCCTTCTTTGAAAGATTTAAAAAACACGCCGAAAAATATAAGAAAGAATCTGAGGCATCTCGCCATTACAATGAGTATCTATTTGATACTTTCTATCAAGTTTTTTTTCAGCATATATACGACGCACCCGAGAAATATGAGATTTGGGATCATTACTTCCCGAAAGAATGGAAGATCACAAAGAGTAATCTCCAAAATCCAGAAAATATTATATCTAACGTATCTCTAAGGCATTTCCTTAAGTGGGCTTCTGGCAGGATTTGGCAAACAAGGGAAGAAAATGATTTCTCGTTAAATGAGGTATCAAGTAATCTTTTCCCAGAAGTAGACCCAATTATATGGGCTGAGATTCTAATCTTTTTTTATTCGCCACTCGGCGAGGATCGATTCCGATCTGTCATAGAAAGACCGTGGAATTTTGGTTTTGGCCGAGCATATATTTATTCTAACGAAGAGGAAATTAGCAAAATATTTGAAGAAGAGGAAATAAGTACTTTCGAACTGTCTTATCTACTTTTTAAAAATAAATTATCTATGATTAACTTAGAGGGTTATATAAAATCACTCGAAAAACTTTCATATTTAGAAGAATCAAAAGAGGAGAGAAAAAGATTAAGTCTTCTTAGTTATTTCACCAAAATGTTAGTATTTGTGAGAAAAAAAGAGCAGTCCAAGCCCAACCAGTCTGAGGAAGATTCCACCACTTAAGGATAATTTATTTCTATCGTAGGTAAATGAGTTTTGATTTCCACAAAATCCTTTAGTTGTAGGCGTACAAATAGCTATTCTTTTCGTTGAGTCCTTGAACGGAACGGGGTCGCGTCTTGAATCTTGCAGGTTTGTGATCCATAGGTCTGAATCCTGAAGGCAGGATGGAGTGTGTTACATTCTGACTTCCGACTTTCTATCGGGACTTACCATTCATATGCGGAATACGGCAGGATGCCAGTCTACGCATGAACCGGCGGTCGAAGGTAATGACGGAGGCTCCTTTTTTCGCCTGAGCGCAAGCGGCTACGATAGCATCTCCAAAGTCGTCAAAGGTTTCCGGCCAGAGAGATAATATCGCGTTTAAATCAGTTGTATCCACAATCGTGATGCCTGGCATAGCAATAAAGTCCGAGATAATCGAGCGGATAGATTGTTTTGTCTGATGATATACTGTGTCCATCACATAGACAAATTCGGCTATGACATTTTGAGGGCACAGTATTGACGCCCGCGCTGCGGCAACCTGCTCGAAGATGCCGGTCATGACCGCCTGCTGCGCGGGATTTCGGTCTGTCACGAATGACAGCAGAGCATTCGTATCTATCACGAACAGCTTCACCTTTTGCGCTCCGCTCGGACCAGCCGCGCCTTCGCAATGTCGGCGGCAATATCGCCTTTGCCGGTCTTAACGGTTCCCCTGCGTGCCATGAATGCCCGCTGGGTTGGATACACGACAGCGGTGTTTCCGTCTATCCGCCATTCTACCGCGTCGTTGACGGAAATCTTCAGCGTTTCCCTAATCTCTTTAGGTATCGTGGTCTGATACTTGGATGTTATAACCGACCTCATTTTATCCCTCCTTACAAAAATATGATAAGGTAAGGAGCGATATTTGTCAATGGCACAAGCGCTAAGAATTCGCGGCGAAAAAAGGTTCAGTTTAAGAACAAGAGGAGGAAGTAAGCAGATTTATTACAATGCGATAATAAAACTCTCTCTATTGTGAAAATCAGCCTTTTGGCCAGTATGAGCCAATGCCCAGTGTGTCATATTGCCGCCTCTATGTTTTAAAACCGCGCCGATGCCGGCGATCAACTTCTCATCTTCGGGAATGATTTTGTCTAAATCAAACTCCAGGTCAAGCATAAATGCGTCAGCGCTGCTGCTGACGTTAAAAGGTAGCGATGCAAAAGCTGTTTCCTCCTGTTTGTCTTCCCTATATGCCTTGAAGCGGTATACATTCCAATGGCCTGACGGTGAGAAATTGAATTCCCAATAACAGTCATTATCCATTAAACCAAGGAAGAACTCGAAACATGTCTCTTCCCAGATGTTGTTTCTGCGTTCAGGCATCTCCGCCGGGGGAGGGATAATGAGATCCGAAAGAGCGCCGGTCAATGAATAGCTGATTGTGAGTCTATTGGAAAGCCGCCCTATGCTGCTTTTGATCGTTATTGGAATACCAACTGGTGAGAAGGGCCTTAATGAAAAGCTATGGCTATTCATCCGCCTATTTTTCCCCCCAGCTTTTTCTCTATCCTCGTGCATAGTCCAAGTAGCATCTTCAGTTCGGATTCAGTCAGTCCGCTCCTGCCGAGGAAGCGTTTCAGGTTGAAGATGATCTTTTGCAAAATATCTCGTTCCCCCCTTGGGAAGTATTCAAGCAGTTCCAACACCTGGGATATCCTTTTGTATAAATATGCGAGATCTTCACGGGTTTGAAGGTGTTTCGGCAGGGACGAGTTGTCAATCTTCTTCTTTTTTGCCTTGACTTGCTCCTCCAATGTTTCTTCTCCGCATTTTGATAGCTCATATGCAACTATCATAACTGCCTGTGAAAGATTCAAAGAGGGCTGGCTTTTGCTGCTCGGGATCGTGATCATGAAATTACACTCATCTATCTCATCATTGTAAAGTCCTCTCGTCTCTCTACCGAAGAGGATAGCGACTTTATTCTTTGCCGCCAGATCGTGGATTCTCGGAGTTCCTTTTGAGGCAGTCAATATCAGACCTCGGCTCTTGCCCTTCCTGCGAGTTGTCCCCACGACAACGGCCTTATCCTTTATCGCCTCTTCAACAGAATCATGCACCTTTGCGGAGCAGAGCACATCATGCGCATTGTGCGCAAACCATCTCGCCTCTTCGGACATCTCAGCCGGAGGTTTTACAAGGCAGAGGTTTTTAAAACCCATATTCTTTATCGCCCTGGCGGACGCACCGATATTTCCCGGTTCCCTTGGTTCAACGAGCACAAAATATACGTTTTGCTTCCAGTCTTTCATGCAGTAGTTTATCAGGTCTCATTACTTTCGCTCAATTGGTGATCCGGAAAATGCAATTAACCACAAAGAACACAAAGGGAATATATTGATAGTAGGAGAAGAATTGAATGTTGTTAATGATTTTCTCTGTGCACCCTTTATGCAAGGGCAAAGTCGATTATTGACAAAAATATTTAAGAAGAGAACACAGAGAATTACTTGAAAAAAAGGTGTTATAAAACCAATAATATCTCTGTGAGCTCTGTGGTTTTATTTGTCTTGCATAACCTGCATGGTCTCTGGTACATTACCGCATCAAAATAAATATCTTATGCGGGGGGTGCCATGTCCGAGTTTAAAAATGTAACGGTTCTAAAGAAGGCGAATATATATTTCGATGGAAGGGTAACGAGCAGGACAGTCCTCTTCAGCGACGGCTCAAAGAAGACCCTTGGAGTTATGCTTCCGGGCGAGTATGAGTTCAACACTGCCGACAAAGAGATAATGGAGATACTCTCAGGAAATCTCGATGTGCTGCTTCCCGGAGAGAACGACTGGAGGACTATTAAAGGCGGAGAGACTTTTGATGTTCCGGCCAATGCGAAGTTCTTGCTCAAGGTCAGGGCGATTACTGATTACTGCTGCTCTTTTGTTCGGTGAAGGTATTTTAGCTTCTGGAAAAAGGCGTTTTTCTCACATGCGTTTCGCCAATCGCATTCTTTGCAATAAAGTGTGAACCATTCAGGAAATATCTTTAATATCTTTTCTTTAATCGTACTCCATACAACTTTATCTCCGTGTGAAAGACTGAGAAGTGCCAAGGCTTTTGTGTCCATTTCTATGATTTCTTTATCGGAATTTTCTGAATACAGACATCTGTTTTCTTTTATAGAGGGACAGCTTATACATACATCATCAGCGCCTGAAGATATGATTATCTCTTCCTCTTGAACCCGATCAATAAGATTCTTCAGGTTCTTTATAAAAGCTTTGTCATACCCTTCTCCATCAAAGAAGTTCAGGCATATGAGGTGATGTCCTCTCAGCAGCGGCATTGAAGCCTCCTTTTATAGTTAAGCTTAAACATAAAAAAGCAGGCTGTCTGTTTATGACAGCCTGCTTCTCATCATTAAAGCTATTTATTACAGCTTTGTAATGTTTGTAGCTTTTGGCCCTTTGTCGCCGCTGATTACTTCAAAGCTGACGCTCTCGCCTTCTGCTATTGTCTTAAAGCCGTTACCCTGTATCTCTGAATAGTGAGCAAATACATCCGGGCCGTCTTCCTGAGTGATGAAACCGAATCCCTTAGACTCGTTGAACCACTTTACAGTTCCTTTTGGCATTGTGATACCTCCTTATAGATTTTTGAAGCTTACAAGGAGGCGTGTTATGAGTAAACCGACAAGCTTTTACTTATTCGAGGCTTAAACAACATCTACTTCCAGTAATCTTCTGAAGAGAGCATGACATAACTTTATGTTAATAGTCAAGCTAAAAACCTGAAAAATGCAGATATTGCTCAATCAGATAATTAACCCGATAAATTTATTGAAAGAAGGCTTTGAATAAAAGAGTGTACTCTTAGGTTGGTTAGTATTGCGACTAAGGTATCGAAAATTATCTTCTTTAACAACCCCTGCATTTTCTTAATGTATTGTTTGGGTTAATGAGCAAAAAAAAGGCGGGGTTAGTTTTCCGCCTTTTTGTCAGACCGCCTATCCGACTCTTTAAGGGGTGTAACCGCCGCCGCTGCAAGAAAGAAATTTATAGTTATTAAAACAAACCTGTTATAGTTATTTACTGCTAATACTTACTTGGGAAAATTTATGAGAGCCTGACTGATGCTAAAATTATAACTCTTTAGGAAGGGTTTGTCCAGAAAAAAGTCAATATGGGATAATTATGCTTACTTAACAAATAGTTACGGTCTTGGCTTAATGTGTTACATTAGGGCGTTAAGCCTGATTGCCCTTGTTGCTTCTGCTATTGTATTTGAAGCAATCTCTCTGGCCTTCAAAGAGCCTGCATCAATTATCTCTTTAATAATTTCCGGCTTATTCAGAAACTTGCCGCGCTTTTCCCATATCGGCTCTAAAACTGAGAAGAGGTTCTTTATCAAGATCTTTTTACAATCAAGACACCCTATTCCTGCTGTACGGCAGCCTTCAGATACTTCATCCTGCTCTTCTTTGGTTGAGAATATCTTATGAAGCTGGAATACAGGTGAAAGCTCAGGGTCTCCTGAATCGGTGCGCTTTACTCTTTGCGGATCGGTCATCATTGTCTTTATCTTTTGCTCGACCTCCGCCGGTGTATCGGAAAGGTAGATGCAGTTGTCATAAGTCTTGCTCATCTTTCTGCCGTCAAGTCCGGGAACTTTTGGGAATTCTGTCAGGAGCGCCTCAGGTTCAGGGAAGACCTCGCCGTAAAAGTTATTGAACCTTCTGCAAATCTCCCTGGTAATCTCAAGGTGAGAGACCTGGTCAACCCCCACAGGCACATAATTGGCCTTGTAAATTAATATATCAGCGGACTGAAGCAATGGATATCCTAAAAAGCCGTAAGTATTAAGGTCTTTATCCTTTACCTCGAGCTGTTTTTCCTTGTAAGAAGGGACTCTTTCAAGCCAACCCAGAGGGGTGATCATCGAGAGGAGAAGATGAAGTTCTGCATGTTCAGGCACACGCGATTGTATAAATATGGTTGCCTTTTCAGGATCAAGCCCTGCCGCAAGCCAGTTAACAAGCAGGTCCATAATGTTATCCCTGATAGGGGATGTGTCCGCGTATTGCGAGGTAAGGGAATGCCAGTCCGCAACAAAGTAGTAACATTGATATTCATCCTGAAGCTTTACCCAGTTTTGCAAAGCTCCGACAAGATTTCCTATATGCAGTCTTCCGCTTGGCTGCATCCCGCTTAGCACTCTTTTTTTAGATAAGGTCATAAATCTTTTCCTTATATTTAAATTCCTAAAATCAATGTGATGAATAGATGAATATCTAAAACAGATTGAGTAGAGCGAATATCAAATATATAAATGGGTTAATTAACTTTCCTGCAATGCCGGTCATAAGCAGGATAATTAAAATAAAAAAACCGTATGGCTCGATTCTGCTGTATGCAACCGCCTGTTTATGCGGCAAGAGGCCTATAAGCACCCGTCCGCCGTCAAGCGGCGGTATCGGCAGCAAATTGAACGCCGCAAGAACAACGTTGATTAATATACTTTGTCTAAACATCATTGTCAAAGGGAGGATAACGCTTACCGGTAAAAAGACGGCAGCAGACGCAGAAAGGAGCTTCAAGATCAAGAGGCTCAGTATAGCGAGCATGATATTCGTAACCGGCCCGGCTGCCGCTGAAATTGCCATGTCTCTTTTAGGGTCTTTGAAGTTTGCAGGATTGATAGGAACAGGCTTGGCCCATCCGAATACAGGCGACCCTGTAAGCATCAGGAGAGCGGGAAGAATTACAGTGCCTACGGGATCAATATGGGCAAGCGGGTTCAGTGTAAGCCGTCCCATAAACTTTGCAGTTGGGTCGCCGAGCTTATTTGCGACAAATCCGTGAGACACTTCATGAAATATAATGGCTGCAAGTATTGGCAGAGCTGAGATAGTTAATTGTCTGATAGTCTCTGAAAAATCCATTGTCATAGGTTAGTATTATAACCCAACTGCGATGGAAAAACATAGGCTCTGAGTTTGCGTAATTGTCAGGTTATATCGGGCGAGCGGGGAGAAATATTCCGCCGTTGGCTATTTTGTAATAATCAAGGCCGGTATTTCTTATGAACCGTCGGTATCTATACAATAACTACTGAATCATCGCCGCCAAAAGAGTTAGGCTCGTACTTGTCAGCGTTCCAGTCATTCTCCCAATAAGAGCCGTCAATCAGGTATCTGTACCTGTACTCCCTGTTGGTTTCAAGCTCAATGCAGGCGGTACAACCGCCGTTTTTCAGCATCTTCATGGGTGTCGCATTTTCGTCCCACCCATTAAAATCTCCGACAATCGCCACACTCTTTGCAAACGGTGCGGCTTCCTTGGGCAGGCGGAAGGTTACCTTGCAGACCGGACGGGATTTCAAGTACTGCTTCCCGATTCCGCAGACGCTTTTGCTCTCTTTTTCTTTGGCAGATACGCTTTTCCGCTTCTTTGATGCTGCTTCAATCACCTTCTTTTTCATGCTGCACCTCCTACATAAATATTAAATGCCGGTACAGTCTTCTTTATCCCCGGCTTATTTTTAGGATATTTTAAGGCAATTTCACTATTTAAGCAAGCATGCAATTAACAATGCTTAAATGTATTAATTTTTGTTAAGCTCTGATTTGTCGGCTATCAAATTATGCCATAATGGCGCGATTTAATGTCTAACGGTAAATGTTGGTGCCAATATAACATATTCCGTGATATAATCTTCCTGAACATTTTATTGAAATAATGTCATTATCAGAACAAGGTGAAGCTTAAAATGTTAGTGGCCCATTAAGAATATGAGACATGCCTCTCGGCATACAAATCAAACAGCTCAGAGGGCTTCCTGAGAGAGCAGGCATTTATAGAATTTATATGAAGGAAACGAGTAATTACAGGAAATATACAAGCAAGAATCCTGTTCAGAGGTTTTTAATAGGCAACTTCTTAAATGCCTTATTCGGATGTCTGGACGGGATAAAAATAGATAATATTTTGGATGCTGGATGCGGAGAAGGATTTATCTTGTCGGAATTTAAGAAACGGGGGGTTGGGAAGGTTCTGGAAGGAGTTGACTGCTCTGAAAACGCTCTCGAGACCGGCAGGAAAATATTCCCATCTCTGATTTTAAAGACAGGGGATATTTACAGCTTGCCATATGACAATGATTTATTTGATCTCGTAATATGCACGGAGGTGCTGGAACATCTGAAAGAGCCTGGAAAGGTGTTGGATGAAGTAGTAAGGGTTTCAAGGAAGTATTGTTTATTGTCCGTGCCGAATGAACCGTTGTTTATGATTTCCAATTTTTTGAGAGGTAAAAATATATCACGATGGGGAAATGACGCTGAACATCTTCAGCACTGGGGCAGTAGGTGCTTTAAAAATTTCATTGAAAATAAATTGAAGGTTATGACAGTTAAAAGCCCTTTTCCATGGACAATTGTACTCGGCAGAAAA
This sequence comes from Nitrospirota bacterium, assembly GCA_040758255.1. Classification (GTDB taxonomy): domain Bacteria; phylum Nitrospirota; class Thermodesulfovibrionia; order UBA6902; family UBA6902; genus JACRPZ01. Next base: position 838 of record JBFLVX010000094.1, on the reverse strand, counting down.
GAATAAAATAGTCGGTATATAAAAACTTCACTAAAGAATTTTCCATATACAGCGTTATCGGAATCGTATCCCCTCATTATTTGTGGTATAGTCTATGGCTATACGAATATGCGTTACTGTTTCCTGAGATGTCTTTATCTAAATTTGGTCATGATTTTCCTGAAAGATTATTCTGTGAACGATTACAAGAAATTTTATAGTCTTTATGGATATTTTTTACGACTACTTGTATAATTTATGCTCAACAAACAGGGAAATCAAGGTTTAAGGAGAAGCGTTATGAATATTACTGTGAATAATAAAAAGCTTAGTGAGTGGATTAAGGAAGTTACGGAACTTTGCCAACCGGATGATATTTATATCTGTAACGGCTCAAAGGAAGAATATGCCCTCATGATTCAGAAACTTCTAAAAAGCGGCATAGCCATCCCGCTAAAGAAACGTCCGAACAGTTTTCTGTTCCGGTCGGACCCGAGCGATGTGGCGCGGGTTGAAGACCGCACATATATCAGCACTTCCTCGAAGGAAGAGGCAGGGCCGACAAACAACTGGATGGAGCCCAAAGAACTGAAAACAACTATGCTGAATCTCTACAAGGCATGCATGAAGGGGCGCACCATGTATGTGATTCCGTTTTCAATGGGGCCCATCGGCTCACCTATTTCAAAGATAGGCGTTGAAATATCCGACAGTCCATATGTTGTTGTCAACATGCATATTATGACCCGTGTAAGCAGCAGGGTTCTGGAACTGCTTGGTACGGATGGGGAATTCATCCCCTGTCTTCATTCAATCGGAGCACCGCTTGCCGCAGGGGAGAAAGACAGCAAATGGCCCT
>JBFLVX010000093.1:0-9787 GCA_040758255.1 Nitrospirota bacterium | reverse complement strand
AGTCCGTCTGCGCAAGGGTGTCGCTGACTATGACCTCTTGGTCTTTCCATTTCACCAAATAGGCCCTGAAAATCGCGTCGCCATCTTTACCAGAGAAGACCTTTATTACTTTAAGTTGCACTGTCTCAGCCGAACCGTCTCCTGACAATGGTTCACTATCCCTTCGCGTAGAAGATAGGTTGCATGAGAACAACAAAAACGTAATGGCACAAAAGAGAGACAATGTTATCGTTTTCATAGATTCAACAAGGTTATTAACTGACTTCTTGTTATCATACAAGAAAAACGTGTCTCAGGCAAGAATTTTTGAGTTTTATGTTATCATCGTTGAAGTTGAAACTCGTTAGCCTATTGAACAACCCCCCTATCCCCCTTTACTAAGGGGGAATTTATTGAAAGGAAATATTTTGGAAGAGCTTTATAAGGAATACGTAATATCTTTTTTTGATAAGACGCTTCAGTTGCATGGCGACAGGCCTGCGGGTGTGGGCGCGTCGCAGAAAGGGCAGGAGCTTCGTTTTGAAGAGGTTCTCAGTATAGGTGACATAAGCGGCAAGAAGGTGCTTGACTACGGTTGCGGCAAAGGGGATCTTTATCAATTTTTGAAGGACAAGAATGTTCCGGTATCGTATACCGGTTTTGATATCAATCATAATCTTATCTCTTTGGCAAAGAGCAAATTCCCGGAAGCCGAATTCAAGGTTTTTGATATTGAGGAAGAGAGATTGAATGAGGATTTTGATTACATCTTTCTCTGCGGGGTATTTAATCTGAAGGTCGCGGGAATTGATGAAACTGTCAGGAATGTATTGAAGAAGCTCTTTCAACATTGCAACATTGCCCTTGCCTTTAATGCCCTCTCAGATCATAGCCTTAATAAAGATTTTCAACTCCATTATGTCTCTCCTGAGGAGATTCTGCAATTTGCATTAAAAGAACTCTCTCCGCATGCTGTATTAAAACAGGGCGGCAACGGCGATGATTTCACCATGTTTGTCCATAAAAATGAGAAGAGGCTTTATAAATGACTTTGGCAGCTTATTTTATAATGTGGTAAAATCTATTCGTTCCATCTATATATATCTTCCTTAATGAAAGGAGCATTAATATGAGCATAAAAAGAATTGGAATCTTAACAAGCGGCGGAGACTGCGGAGGCATTAACGGAGTTATTAAAGGCGCGGCACAGATGGCAAATTCGATGGGCATTGAGGCGGTCATTATCCCTAATGGTTATGCCGGACTCTACAACCTTATCGATATGGAGAGTGTTGTTGTGCTTACGCCAGAGAGGCTTGACATGATTGATGCGGGTATGGCTGGTTCCGAAGCAGGGAACTCAAGGGTAAAGGTCAAGAAGATAGAAGATGAAAAGAAGTATGAGAGGATTAAAAAGGGTCTGGAAAAATTCAATATAGGCGGGCTTGTCATAAGCGGCGGTGATGATTCAGGGAGTGTCATGGTTGATCTTGCAGGACAGGGCATAACATGTGTGCATGCACCTAAGACTATGGATCTTGACTTGCAGACATACAGCGTTGGCGGCGATTCAGCCATCAACAGGATTGCGACCTTTGTAAGAGAACTTAAAACCACGGGCAATACGCACAACCGTGTTATCGTGTTTGAGGCGTTCGGCAGGTACGCCGGGCATACTGCTTTCAGGGGAGGAGTCGGCGCTGATGCGGACTGTATCCTGATCCCTGAGATACCGGTTGATTTTGATATAGTATACGCGCATGTGAAGCAGAGGTTTCTTGCGAGGATAGAGCGCAGCGATGTAAAGGCAGGGACGTATACCATTGTAGCTGCGGAAGGGGTGACTACTGCGACAGGGGAATTGCTATATGATGAGTCAGCAGGCGTTGATGCTTTCGGGCATAAGAAACTCGCGGGTGCGGGTAAGTACGTAAGGCAGCAGCTTGAAAAAAGGATGAAGGAAGATCCCGAGATCAAGGAGTTCATGAAGAGAACAGGAATGTTTGTACCGGGGGTTTACAAGATTCCGGAAGTGAGGGAAGTGACGCCGGGGCATCTGGTGCGTTCGGGAGCGTCATCAGCTTACGACACCAACTTCGGCAAAGAGGCAGGAGGCGCGGCGGTGATACTACTTACAAAAGGCCTCGGCGGAAATACTGTGGTCAGGGTGCAAGGGACAAAGATATCATACAAGCCCACGGCAGAAGTCATTAAGCAGAGGCATGTCAGCCTCGATATCGTCTCTTTCTATGAGACGCTCGGCGTCTGCTTCGGCAGAAAGCCCGGAGATTACAAGCCTGAGGTATCAGAAGAGAAGGGCGAGATAGAGAGGATGCATTAAAGACAAAGGCTGATACTTTTATTTTTCAAGCACCACATGTGCTATACCGAACTCTTTTTCGTGGCTGAGCGAAAGATGGCAGTTCTTTATTGACTTGCTCTTAAAAAACTCTTCAAGCCGACCCTTAGCCGATATTGAGGGCCTGCCGTTCTTATTATTCACGATCTCGATATCTGTCAAGGGCACAAAGACCTCTGAGCCTATCGCCTTTATGAGAGCCTCTTTTGCCGCAAACCTCACGGCCAGCGAGAGATAAGGCTCCTGCTTCTCATAACAATAGGCAACCTCATTCTCTGTAAATATCTTATCTAAAAATTTCTTGCCCCATTTATCTACCGCCTCTTTCATGCGGCCGATCTTTACGAGGTCTATCCCTATGCCGTAAATCATTTCCTTTCCTTCCATTAACTGCTTACTACTGACTACTTGCTTTGATCAGCCTCTTCATCTCTCTCACGGCATCTTCTATCCCCGTGAAGACCGATCTTGAGATAATGCTGTGACCGATGTAGAGCCCCCTTATGCCTTTAAGGGAGGCGACCTTTTTTACGTTTGAATAATTCAGGCCGTGCCCGGCATTTACCAAGAGCCCCAACTCGAGTCCTTTCTTTACGGCTTGCAAAACCCTCTTAAATTCAACGTCCTGCTTTTTGCCTTTAGTATCAGCGTAACGGCCTGTGTGTATCTCAATCATCCGTGCGCCTGTCTTCTTTGATAGAGTCACATCTGCAATTGACGGATTTATGAAGAGGCTCACGGGAATTCCGGCTCCCTGTATTATATCAACTGCTTTCTCTATCTTTCTTTTGTTTGCCCTGAGATTTATTCCGCCCTCTGTTGTGAGTTCTTTTCTTTTCTCAGGAACAAGCGTGACCATATCAGGCCTTACATTAAGCGCAATCTCTATCATCTCATTTACTGCGGCCATCTCGAGATTGAGCTCAACCATTATCTTTCGCCTTATGAGTTTAAGGTCGCTGTCCTGTATATGCCTTCTGTCCTCTCTCAGATGAACAGTTATGCCGTCCGCTCCTCCTTTGACAGCCAAAAGAGCTGCGGCAAGCGGGGCCGGTTCAGTTCCGCCTCTTGCCTGTCTTACTGTAGCAACATGGTCAACATTTACGCCAAGTATCATTTATTTCACCTTCCCTTTCTTCATCCTTTCTTCATCCCCACAAATGGCACGATACCCATCTCTGATTCTTCGCTTCTTTGTAAACAGGTATCTCCTTGTCGCATGGTTCAAACCTTTTTGGACACCTTGTATGAAACGGACATCCCGAAGGCATATGCATGGGACTCGGCACATCTCCTTCAAGTATGATCCTTTTACCTTTTTTACCGGCTTCAGGCTTTGGTACAGCAGATAAAAGCGCTTCGGTATATGGATGCAAGGGATCATTAAAAAGCTCTTCTGTCCCTGACATCTCAACAATTTTGCCAAGATACATTACAGCAACAGTGTCGCTGAAATGCTCCACTGTGAGCAGGTTGTGACTGATAAAAACATACGCAAGCCCATTATCATCCTGCAGGTCTTCAAGCAGATTTATTATCTGTGCCTGGATGGAAACATCAAGTGATGAGATAGCCTCATCAGCAACAATCATCTTCGGGTTTACAGCCAGAGCCCTTGCAATACATATCCTCTGCCGCTGCCCTCCGCTGAACTCATGGGGATACCTGCCGAGAGCATCCTCATCTATTCCAACCTTTCCGAGAAGATGCGCAACGCGCTCTTTCACTTCACTCCTCTTTGCAACACCATTTATCAGCAGCGCCTCGCCAATAGCATCCTGAATCCTCTTCCTCGGATTAAGCGAGGCTAGGGGGTCCTGAAATATGATCTGAAGCCCGCGTCTTATAGCAGAGAGTTCATGCCCTTTAGCGGTTATAACATTCATCCCATCAAAAAAGATCTCTCCGCCGGTAGGTTCCATTAATCCGAGAATAAGCCTTGCGAGCGTTGACTTGCCGCATCCGCTCTCTCCAACAAGACCAAAAACGCTGCCTGCGGCAACAGAGAAGCTTACATCATCCACAGCCTTCAGAGAAAGTCCCCGTTTCACAGGGAAGTACTTCTTAGTCCCTTCCAATTTTAACAGGTCGTTCATAATTCCATCGCCCTTATGCATCTGTTTCGATGCTCATTGCCCACCGGCATGAGATCAGGTTCCTGAGAAGCGCACTCTTCTATCGCATAGCGGCATCTTGTCCTGAATTTGCATCCTGATGGCAGGGATTCTGTATTTGGAACCTGTCCGGGAATAGGCTTCAGTTTTTTCCCCTTCTTTCCCGGCAAAGATTCAAGGAGGCCTATTGTGTAAGGATGCCGTGGATTGACAAATATATCCTGCACCGGGGATTCTTCGACTATCCTGCCGGCATACATCACCATAACCCTGCTGGCATATTCCGCTACAATGCCCAGGTCATGTGTGATAAATAGAAGGGACATTCTGTTTCTCTGCTGAAGGCTGCCAAGAAGCTCCAGGATCTGCGCCTGTATGGTAACATCTATTGCTGTTGTGGGCTCATCAGCAATCAGGAGAGAAGGCTTGCATGCTATTGCCATTGCGATCATCACCCTCTGCCTCATGCCGCCGCTCATTTGATGGGGATAATCTTTGACCCTCAATTCAGGCGACGGTATCTGAACAACTCTAAGAAGTTCGATCGTCTCACTCATCGCTTCTTTGGCTGAGATGTCTTTGTGGATCATCAGTGCCTCCGCGATCTGGTTTCCGACAGTGAATACCGGATTGAGAGAGGTCATCGGCTCCTGAAATATCATGGAGATCCTGCTTCCCCTGATCTTCTGTAAGTCCTTATCCTTATAAGCAAGAATATCCTTGCCTTCAAACATTATCCTGCCGGAAGAGATTGCATTTGACGGCAGGAGTTTCATAATAGCCAGCGCTGTCAGAGTTTTGCCGCAGCCGCTCTCTCCGACAATTCCGAGAAAATCCTGTTCTGAAACCTTAAAACTGACCTCATTGACCGTATTTAACGATTTTTTTTCAGAAGCAAAGGATATGCTGAGGTCTTCTACGGAAAGGAGGGATTCAACCATTGGCTAAGTAGCTGCTTTTATAAGTTTATTTTTTGTTAATTCAGGAATCACTTCAATAACCTCCGACAGTACATTAATATTAAATGTATGTTTAAATTAATTCAACCGGTAAAGACAAAAAAATCTGATTTGACTTAAGAGATATTAATCTGTTACTTTATGTACTGTTTAAAAAACTAATATTGAGGAACTTCTTATGGCAACTAAAAAGAAACCAGTTGTAAAAAAAGCCAATAGCGCTAAGAAACAGACAAAAAAAGAGACTAAGAAAACTTCCACTACAAAAGCGAAGGCCATGATAAAAAAGTCCACTGCTATAAAGAAAAAACCGGTTTCTAAGAAATTATCTAAAAAACGTACTGCGAAACCCTCTGTAGCTGTAAAAAAGAAGAAGATGGCAGCAAAACCGGCATTGTCGCAGCGTAAAAATAAAATACAGGAGATTAAAAAGAGTCTTCTGTCCCAAAAAAATTCTCTCCTGAGAGAGGCTGAAGAGGCGCTTAATAACCTCCCCGGAGATCTTAATTTCCCTGATATGGGTGATCAGGCAACAGCAGAGACTGACAGAAATTTTATGCTGAGGCTGAGAGACAGGGAGAGGATGCTGTTAAAAAAGATAGACGAGACGATCGAACGCATTGATCATGCCGAATACGGCATCTGCACATCATGCGGTAATGAGATAGGTATCAAGAGGCTTGAGGCAAGGCCTGTTACGGATTTGTGCATAGAGTGTAAAGTCCGGCAGGAGGAAGAAGAAAAGATAGTCGAAGGCTGATCCGTTTACTCTTCAACCTCTTCATATGTATATATCTCAAGCAGTGAGAGGCATAAGGCTGCGATCAGCGGCCCGAGAATAAATCCCACAAAACCGAAGAAGATCATTCCGCCAAGCACACTGAAGAAAATAATGAGTATATGAAGTTTTGTCCTGCTTCCTATAACCCACGACTTTATCACGTTATCTACTGAGCTTATCAATAGCACGCCGTAAAGAAGAAGCCCGATACCTTTCAGAAGGCTTCCGGAGAGGATTAAGAATATAACGCCGCTCCCCCATATAAGAAAAGAGCCGAAGACAGGGATAAAAGAGAAAAAGGCCATTGCTGTTCCCCAGAAAACAGGCGATGGTATCCCGAATATAAGAAAACCAATCCCCCCAAGAATTCCCTGTGCGATACCTGCGGCAACTCCCCCGTATATAGCAGCCACCACCATCTCCTTAACACGATATTCAAGCCTCTTTTTCTGGGCATCAGAGAAGGGCAGGAACTTTGTTATAAAGGCAACAATCGCTTCGCCGTCCTTGAGAAAATAGAAGACTGTCAGGCAGATAATTATAAAGTTCATTATGAAAACAACCGCGTTCCTGAAGATCAGGGAAATATGTTCGGCAATATACGCGCCAATCTTCTTCAAGGCGGTAACAGCGCCATCTCGCAGGTCAAACCCCTCAAATAACTTGTACGCGTTTATTTTTTGATATATCTTTGCAAAGAGGGGATGATTCTGTATCAAAGAGAGGGTTTCAAAACCTTTCTCTTCCAGATCGCTGTACACAAAGGTAATTTCATTCAGAAGAGAACCGGCAATATAAGTAAAACTCCCTAATATAAGAGCCAGAATAATAGTAAGTGTAGCTAAGGAAGCGATCCAAGGGGGAGCCTTAAGCCTGATAATCACCCTGTAAAGCGGATAAAATGTAATGCTCAAAACCATTGCCCAGGCTATGATAATGAGAAAAGGGCTTAATATTTTGTATAGCAGATAAAAAAGTACAAATAGTATTGCAAGAGAGATCGTTGTCTGTATGCGTTCAGCCATTATTGCCTGTTGGGGACTTTTTTATATATTAACAGCATCTGCATAAAAAGTTTAGAATTTTCACTCTGCTATTTGAGTTTCTCCTCAGCATCTCTCACGAGTTCAGACAGGTAAACTGCGCCGACCCTTAGCGCCTCTTCATCAAAATCAAATTGAGAACTGTGAGACGCCTTATCTTCAGAGCCATCTTTTGCCGCTCCAAACCTGACAAAGCATCCCGGAATTTTTTGCGTGAAGTAGGCAAAATCTTCACCACCAAGGCTCGGGTGCGGGATAGAGATGACACTCCCTTTTCCAAGCAGTCTTTCGGCGGTTTCCCATGCGAGCCCGCATTCTCTGCCGCTGTTTATTATAGGAGGGTAGCCCGGCGTAATCTTAACATCTATCCGCGCGCTATGAAGGGCGGATAGCGAGGATGCTGTTCTCCTGATTTTATCAACTATTTCATCCCGAGTAGCGGTTTCGATGGTTCTTATTGTCCCCTGCAATATCGCCTTCTCGGCAATGGCGTTTGATACTGTCCCAGCCCGCATATATCCTATCGTTATCACCGAAGGCGAGAGCGGGTCCACCTCTCTTGATACGATTGTCTGAAGATGCATTATCAATTGGGCGGATATAACAACAGAATCAACTGCTTCATGCGGCCTTGCGGCATGTCCGCCCCTGCCTGTTATCTCTATATCAATAGAGTCGGTATAAGCTGTGTGCACGCCTTCTTTGATGCCTATCTCTCCGACCCTGTAATGTGTCTCAATATGTCCGCCGAAGATGACATCAACACCTTCAAGAGCGCCTTCTTCGATCATAGGCTTGGCCCCGCCGACCGCCTCCTCAGCAGGCTGAAAGATAAAGACAACATTCCCCTTTGGAGGGTTTGCCTTCAGGAGCCTTGCGGCACCCAACAGAATGGCAACATGGCCGTCATGACCGCAGGCATGCATAAGCCCCGGCACTTTGGACGCAAATGGGAGGCCGGTATCTTCATGCACTAGAAGGGCGTCCATGTCAGCCCTTAACGCAACAGTCGGCGCATTTTTATCGGTTATCAATTTGCCCAATACGCCGGTCTTTGCAACGCCTGTCCTGTACTCAATGCCTATTTCCTTTAAACGTTTTGATATAAGTTCGGATGTCCGGCGTTCTTCAAACGCTTTTTCGGGCCATTGGTGGATCTCATGCCTTATATCAACCATCCACTTAAAAAGCTCATCATCTGCGATCTTTTTTATATTCTCCATATAAGTATTAATATGCTTGATAACTTAACGGCGAATAAACAAAAGCCGCTGACATTCCGCTGCAATTGTAAAATAATCTTTATTCTTTTATGTCTCCAAAATAACCTGAGTCTTGATTTACCTTCCATGTCTCAAAACAAGTCGGCTGATGGTTCATAGAAGCGAGCTTGATAATCCTATGTATTAATTTAGTGATTGGCCTAACAGGTTCCCCTTTTGAATCAAATTCATTTTTACCATTCGCTATAATGCTGTCAGACAGCGCCTTCAGTAATTCCGGTTTTGGCAAATCGTATCCAGTTTTTTCCTTGAAAAGTCTACTTAAATGGTCAGATTCTTTTTCCTTAGACGCCTGTTGACAATTTTCAATATCTACAGGTGTAAAAACGTATTCACCTTTGTTAATTTTTGACATTGCATCTGCAATTTCATCTAAACTGAAGTTCTCAAATTCAATAGTCTTTCGTTCCCAAAGGTGAATGTATTCTGGCTTTGTCACAAAACGTTTCTTGTGATATTTTGATCGGGCTTTAATAAGCTTGTTCTTGACCTTTTCCGCTCTTCCCTCATTGTCAAGAACAACAAATACAATTGTTTGCCTGTTATGGTAATAGTCGATAAATTTCTCTAATGCTCCATAACGGTCAACCTTTTTTCTCCCGGTGAATCCTGCGACACCAATAGCATTAACGACTTCAATTCCTAACTTTGGGAAAGAATACCCAAAGAGTTCTTCTGAAAGCCTTGGGACCTGTTCCGCTTCTCCATTTCCCTCTACAATAAGTATTAATTTTGGTTTTGGATTTAGATGAAATTCATTTGTCAAAAATTCAAGATATTGCAGATCGTTATCAGTGACGCCTTCACCATAAAAATCATCTTTTTTCCAACTAAAATCTTCATCTGGTGGGAACAAGATTTCACCAGTTAATTCTTTATAGAACAAACGGATCATATGTTCCATAGAGTATATTGATTGTGCGAGTAAAGCATTCCCCTTTAATTTTCTCTTTTGCTCCAACGACACAAAATTCACCAATCCATACCAACGTTCCAAGGGGTCAGCATGCCGTGCATCAAACGAAAGCAACTGATGGATGCTTTTAATGTTATCAATGGACAGGTTAAGTTCTTTTAAAACGGAATGTCCGTCCCATGATCGGCAATATTTATACCAATCCCAGTCGTGATAATAGCTTGGAATTGACAGGTTGAAAGTTCTACGATCTGTTTGTGTTTTAGGGAAATAACGATTTGATAATACTTGGCAGATTATCGGGGCAAGTTCAGATAGCGTTCCACTCTTCTTACGAGAATCAATTGCATTTT
>JBFLVX010000092.1:0-9876 GCA_040758255.1 Nitrospirota bacterium | reverse complement strand
GATTTGCTAAAGCTTAAAAATCCTGAGAAAGCGAAGATACTCGCGGGATTTTTTAAAACAGGCAAAGGACAGTATGGAGAAGGGGATATTTTACTTGGCGTCAATGTCCCTGACCAGCGTAAGGTTGCGAAGCGATACCTGAATGCTACATTAAAAAATATCCAAGGATTGCTATCAAGTAAAGTGCATGAACAGAGGCTGACCGCCCTGCTTATCCTGATTGCGAAGTATCAAACAGCGGACACGGCCACAAAAAAGAGGATATTCGATTTTTACTTAAAAAACACAAAATATATAAACAATTGGGATCTGGTGGATATAAGCGCCGGGTATATTGTCGGGGATTATCTGCTTGATAAAGAGAGAACGATTTTATACAGGCTTGCCGCATCAAAACAGCTATGGGAAAGAAGAATAGCGATCATGGCAACCTTCAAATTTATCAGGGAAGATCAATTTGAATATACATTGAACATATCCAAAATGCTTTTAAACGATGAGCATGACCTGATCCATAAGGCTGTCGGATGGATGTTGAGAGAGGTCGGGAAGAGAGATAAGGAGATAGAGAAAAGGTTTTTGCGGAAACATTACAAAAAGATGCCGAGAACCATGTTAAGATACGCCATAGAGAGATTCAGCGAAGCGGAAAGGCGATTTTATTTAAGCAAATAACCCGAATAAGCTATGAAAACAAGACCTGCATTATTTCAGGTGGATGCATTTACTGACAAACCGTTTAAGGGCAATCCTGCCGCAGTCTGTATACTGCCTGAAGCATTTGATGAAGGATGGATGCAGAATGTGGCGCTGGAGATGAACCTCTCAGAGACCGCCTTCCTGCATAAAAGAGATGACGGCTTTAATCTCAGGTGGTTTACTCCATCTGTCGAGGTTGACCTCTGCGGTCATGCTACACTTGCAAGCGCTCATGTTTTGTGGGAATCAGAGATCTTAAAGCCGGATGAGCAGGCTAGTTTTCATACCCGGAGCGGGCTTCTTACAGCCAAGCGCAAGGACGGCTGGATTGAGCTTGATTTCCCGGCTGAGCCTGAAGATGAGGCGTCCATCCCTTCAGGGCTTGTCAGCGCTATAGGGGTCTCTCCGAAATATACTGGCAGGAACAGGTTCGATTACCTTGTTGAGGTAGAGTCAGAGGAGGTTGTGAGAAATATAACGCCTGACTTTAAATTACTTGCTGAGGTGCCTGCCCGTGGAATTATTGTAACGAGCATCTCTGCTTCGGATGAGTTTGATTTTGTTTCACGTTTCTTTGCGCCTGCAGTCGGCATTAATGAAGACCCTGTTACAGGTTCTGCGCATTGCTGTCTGGGCCCTTTCTGGAAAAAACAGCTTAATAAAAACAGCTTCACAGCCTATCAGGCATCATTGCGTGGCGGCATTATTCGCGTAAATTTGAGCGACGACCGCGTGCATCTCGGAGGACAGGCGGTTACTATATTCAGAGGGGAGCTTATCTGAATTTAATTCAGGCTATTAACTAAGTCCTGCCCCACTCTCGGTTTATCCCCGCATATGCGGGGAACATAACCCGTTTGCGCCGTCCGGCTATGGAACGCCACCTATAAAGAGGGGCAAAAAGGCATCGGGGACAACCCCTCCTCTGGCCGTCCGCCAAAACTTAAAGTAAAAGATAAGAAGCAGATGGGAAGGCGTTGCTCAAAAGTGCTATGATTGCAGGGTTCAATACTGACCTTTGGACATGCCCACGAGTGGCCAAACTCATTGAAAAGCTTTTCGGTGTTCATTATCACGCACATCATGTAAGCAAGCTCCTGTAGTCGCTTGGTTGAACGCCGCAAAAACCCCAGCGGGTAGCCAAAAAGCGTAACGAGAAGAAATTAGACGTTGGATAAAAATAGGAATCTATCGTGTAATGCTGCTTCCGTTTTCATATTTTTCGTATAGATTCTTAAATGAGGCAACGATTCGGTTTTATATAGATTTTTGATGAGGCAATTCGTGGTATTGACAAAAAGATAAATCTGTTTTAAGATTATTCCAACAGTTCTTCTTTTTTCCCATTTTAAACTTAAAGGTAAAACCTCCAGAGAGTATATTTGTTTCAAAATATTTATTCCCTCTAATTAAAAGGAAGTTATAATCCAATGGCTAACAAAACCAAAACCCAAGGAGATAGTATGAATATTACCAACCTCAAGGAAAAGACAATTGAGGAGTTGTCAAGAATGGCCAAAGACCTGAACGTTAATGGCGCAAGGGGTCTTAGAAAACAGGATCTTATCTTTGCGATATTGCAGGCGCAGACAGAAAAGACAGGGCTTATTTTTGGCGAGGGTGTGCTTGAGACTCTTCCTGACGGCTTTGGTTTTCTCCGTTCTCCAAATTACAGCTATCTGCCCGGCCCAGATGATATTTATGTCTCGCCTTCGCAGATAAGGAGATTCAACCTCAGGACAGGCGACCTTGTCACAGGACAGATAAGGCCTCCAAAAGAGAGCGAGAGGTATTTCGCATTACTGAAGGTTGAAGCGATCAATCATGAATCGCCTAATGAAAATATTGAAAGGCCGCTCTTTGACAATCTCGTACCATACTATCCGACAAAGGCCATAAATCTTGAGTACAGTAAAACAGACTATTCAACAAGGGTAATGTCGTTTGTTACGCCGATGGGCATGGGACAAAGGGGAATGATCGTCGCGGCGCCGAGGACCGGCAAGACCATGCTTCTTCAGTCCATAGCAAAGGCGATAAAAAAGAATCACTCGGATATTCATCTTATAGTTCTTCTCATCGATGAGAGACCCGAAGAGGTTACTGACTGGAAAAGGCAGGTTGATGCTGAGATAATAAGCTCTACATTTGATGAACCGCCGCAGAGACACCTTCAGGTTGCAGAGATGGTCATAGGCAGGGCCAAAAGACTCGTTGAATCAAGGAAAGACGTTGTTATCCTCCTTGATTCCATAACAAGGCTTGCAAGGGCATATAATGCTGTAATTCCGGCAAGCGGCAAGGTGCTCTCAGGCGGCCTTGATTCAAATGCGCTTCAACGTCCGAAGAGGTTTTTCGGCACTGCAAGGAATATTGAGGACGGCGGAAGCCTGACAATTCTTGCTACAGCCCTTGTTGATACAGGAAGCAGGATGGATGACGTTATATTTGAAGAGTTTAAGGGCACAGGTAATATGGAATTGCATCTTGACAGGAAGCTTGTTGACAAGCGTATATTCCCGAGCATAAATATCAATGCTTCAGGCACAAGAAAAGAGGAGCTGCTTGTAGACAAGGACGTTCTGCAGAAAATGTGGATTTTGAGAAAAGTGCTTCATTCACTAAGCCCTGTTGAGAGCATGGAATTTCTGCTTGACAAGCTTACCGGTACCAAAGACAATAAAGAATTTCTGGATATGATGAATAAATAGTATATAGCGTATCCTACCGGTCTCCTTCATATTAAGAACTTTTCTCTGCCTAATTCCCTGCCGAAAGATTTAAGCCTTTTAAAGGGCATCTTTCGCATTTTGGCTTCGGCTTGCAATATTCTTTCCCAACTTTCACAAAGAGGGCATGGAATTCGTTAAAAAGCTGAAGATCAATGGGCAGACTCTGCTGAAAAAGAGCCTGGAGATCATGGTATGTCGCTTTCTCCGGTACAACATTATGTCTATGAAGAATCCTCTTTGTATACGCATCAATTACAAAAACAGGCCTTTGGAGGGCATATAGGAGTATAGAGTCCGCAGTCTCAGGCCCGATGCCATTTACATCAAGCAGTTTCTCCCTTAACGCATAAGTCCCTTCATTGTTCATGCGTTTTATGCTGCCTTTGTAGTGGTTAGAAAAGAAAACAAGAAAATGCTTGAGTCTATTGGCTTTAATATTAAAGTACCCCGCGGGCCTGATCAGCGATGCAAGTCTTTTGTGAGGCATTTTATGAAGGGCTTTTGAATTAAGCGCCTTCTCTGTTTTTAAATTATTTATCGCCTTCTCTACGTTTCCCCAATTTGTATTTTGCGTCAGTATGGCTCCAACGATTATCTCAAAAGGAGTGTCACCGGGCCACCAGTTCTGCGGACCGAAGGCTTTGAAGAGAAGACGATAAATTACTACCAAAACTTTGTTGGGATATGATTTTCTGAGCATTTTTTAAATAGTTGTTAGTTGTCAGTTGTTAGTTTTTAGACTAACAACTGACAACTAATCCCTAACAACTTTTTACCCCGGTGGCCAGTGCATGCTCCTGCCCGCAAGTATATGAAGATGAATATGAAAGACTGTCTGCCCCGCATCACGATTACAGTTCATAACAAGCCTGAACCCTCTTTCAGCAACATTGTTATTCTTTGCTATTTTATTGGCGACCTGAAACATGTGCCCTATCAATTCATTATCTTCCTGTCCCGCCTCAAGTATTGTTGAGATGTGCTTCTTCGGCAGGATGAGGATATGTACAGGAGCCTGGGGGTTTATATCATTAAATGCAACAACGCGCTCATCTTCATAAACACTTTTTGCCGGAATTTGCTTATTAATAATCTTACAGAATAAACAATCCATTTATTGTCCCTCCTTAAAATGTTTTACAATAAAATGATTTTTTCTATTATAATACATCCCATGGGAATCTATAGCTATTCCGTTGACGAACTAAAAGAGAGCGAAAAATTTCTCAAAAGCATCCAGTGGGACCTTACGCCAAAGGCGTTCATGTCGCCTGGTCATTCTGAAGAGAAGACAGGGCAGGGAGAAGCAGAGAAGGCAACACTCAAATATATGCTTTATGTGGACCTTCTCGATAACAAACCAACTGTGATGATCATGAAAGTCAGAGGCGGCAGCAGTGCAACAGCGGGATGCATTGAGGATGTGCCGGAGGATTTGCTCAAAGAGGCCTTGAATTGTAAGGCCGGAGAATGTGCATCAGGCATGTATCCGTTGACTGACAAACTCAGAGACTGGCTGAAAAAAGAGCTGGGGATTTCTTAGCCTTCCTCATTGATCTTATAATTCACTTTGACCTCTATGTCTTTCCGCAACGAATGATAAACAGAACAGTATTTTTCCTGTGAAAGCGAGATAGCCCTCTCAACTTTCTTGGGGGTGATTCCTTTTCCAGTAATGCGGATTGTCATCTCAATTGACTTATAATACTGCGGAGGCGTAGTATTTCTCTCTCCGGCAAAGTCGATCTTGAAAGTGCTTATCTCAGCCCTCATCTTCTGCAGAAAAGAGAATACATCAATCGCGAGACAGCCTGCCAGACTCATCAGGAGTGTTTCCGTAGGAGAACATCCCCACTGCATACGCGCATCAAACTCCACCTCGTACCCCATCTGTGTCCTTGCATTAAAGATCAGATCCTTGTCCCAAACAAGGGAGCCTTTGTTTGTCTGAAGGATCGTCCCTTTGTATCCTTCCAATGACTTTTCTAATATATCTTCTTCCATAATTTATTCCTCCGGTTTTATCTCTGTAGATTCTCTTAACCATTTCAAATAATCTTCTGAACCGCCTGCAATGGGAAGAGCGATGATCTCAGGAACATCATAACTATGAAGTTCTTTTGTCTTGTCTGATAAAGCGGCAAAAAGTTTTTTTTGAGTCTTCACTATCATGAGAACTTCCGAATCGTCCTCCAGATTGCCGCGCCAGATGTAAATGGAGCGAACCCCCTTTATAATATTTACACATGCGGCAAGCTTTGACTTTACTAGCACCTTTGCGATTTCGGCTGCCTCATCCTCATTGGGCGCGGTTATAAAGACTACTATCTCGTTTTGATTAAGCATAAATATATTTTTGCAAAGAGAAGGTAAAAAAGCAAATTCATGAGATTATCCCGCATTAACTTAGATTCCCTTGATTTGCCTTTTCTAATCGGATTTCATATACTTGTATTAATGAAAATTCTGTGGAATAACAAAGGGTTTTCGCTTATCGAACTAATAGTTGTTGCTGTTATTATCAATATACTTGCAGGGGTTGCAATAGTTGCTTACATCGGCACTCAGGAGAAAGCGCGAATATCGCAGCTTATAAGAACTGCGAGCAGTTCAAGCGCTGATTTGCATTTATGGATTAGCTCCTCTCTTTCCTCAAAAAGGGAACTTAGAGAGATTGATACAAACCTTGATGGAAAGATTAATTCTTTCGACAAAACAAACGGTGAACTCCTAAATGACGGGGTCGCTATAACTTACATAGCCGCAAGAAATACGGTTTACAGGGAGCACTCCCCATGGTTTGATCTTAGGCTATGGAATGGAGACGATCCGCCGACCAACGGCACAATCAGCCTGAGACAGCCGACAAGCACCCAGTTGATAATGGTTGCAAAGGAAAAAAATGGCGTTACTGTTTATAAAGAGATTATTTTTGCCAACTAATCTTTCAACCAAGCAATCTAAACTTTGCCTGTTGTTGAGTATGCAGGCAAAAACATGAGGTATTAAAATGGATAATAATCAAGAGAAGACACCGGGCGTTTCCCATGATACGTACATAGCTCTCATGAATTCAATAACGAATATGGAAGACCGTCTCAGATGGTCGGAGCTGATTTATCTATTGCTCAACATAGTTGTACTTCTCTTCTCAGTTCTTTTCATCTCTTCGCTGATTCATAAAGTTGATTATTATTTAACATATATAGATTTAACGTTAATTTTTTCCTGTTTAATGATCGGGATGTCTATTGACGCTCATTGGGTTGCTTCTGTAATGAGGGCGCAACTGAAACTGAAACTGCGGTATTTTCAGGCAAGGTCAATGGAACGAATGTTTAATAATGCCGGTGAGTATATATTTTCCGATGAATCCGTATTCTTTAATCCTGATATCAGGCGGCTTGAGAGCCCTGACAATAAAGAGAGCCTTCAATACCCGACTTCAGGCTTAGCGAGGATGGATGGATTTATCGGATCTGCCAAGCCGAGGTACTTTTCATGGATGCTGCCCTGCCTCTTTATTGCTATTTACTGGTTCATATTTTTTGTGGTTTTGACCAAGGTTTAATAGAGAACGCAGATTTATCCGCAAGCAAAACCCGGTCTTTCTTTCTAACCTGAGAAAGTTGTAAAATGACATTTAAACCGAATTCTAATTTATCATACGGGGGTTTTATTGGAACTTTACAGAATGACGATTGAGAAATCGAAGGGGGCTATTGATAAAGGCGAAATAACCCCTTCAGATTTAACAAATGATGTCTTACAAAGAATCAGCGGTGTTGAAGAGAACGTAAAGGCTTTTGTAACCATTAACAGCGAAGATGCTCTTATTCAGGCAAAGATAGCTGAGGAACTCCTGAAAAAAGGCGGCAAACAAGCGCTTCCCGGCATCCCGATCGCAGTAAAAGATAATATCTGCACAGAAGGTGTCAGAACTACCTGCTCATCTAAAATCCTTGAAAACTTTGTTCCTCCTTATGAAAGCTCGGTTACAAAAAAACTTAAAGAAAGCGGCTATATATTAATCGGCAAGACGAACCTCGATGAATTCGCAATGGGTTCCTCTACTGAAAACTCAGCCTTCGGACTTACGAGAAATCCATGGGATATTATAAGAGTTCCGGGCGGCTCAAGCGGCGGCTCTGCTGCTGCGGTTGCGGCTGATATGTGTATTGCAGCGCTTGGCTCTGATACAGGAGGCTCCATACGCCAGCCTGCGGCATTTTGCGGTGTTGTTGGACTTAAACCTACATACGGCAGGGTCTCGCGTTATGGCCTTGTGGCCTTTGCCTCATCGCTTGACCAGATAGGGCCGATTACGAAAACAGTCAAGGATTCCGCAATCTTGCTGAATATCATCAGCGGCTATGACCCGTATGATTCTACCTCAGCCAATCTGCCTGTGCCTGACTTTACATCCAAGCTCGGTAAAGATATTAAAGGTTTAAAGTTAGGAATACCCAAGGAATATTTTATAGAAGGCATGGACGGCCAAGTTGTGAATTCGGTCAGAGAAGCGATTAACAAACTTGAATCTCTTGGAGCCATCCCTGTTGAAATATCACTGCCTCATACGGGATATGCAGTGGCGGTCTACTATATTCTTGCAACTTCTGAAGCCTCATCGAATCTTGCGCGGTATGACGGCGTAAAATACGGCATGCGGGTTGAAGGGGAAGATCTGCTTGATATGTATACGAAGACAAGGAAGGCAGGTTTTGGCGCAGAGGTGAAGAGAAGGATAATTCTCGGAACTTATGCTCTGTCTTCAGGATATTATGACGCCTATTACAGGAAAGCCCAGCAGGTGAGGACGCTCATAAAGCATGATTTCGACAAGGCGTTTGAAACAGTTGATGCTATAGTCACGCCGACAACTCCTACGCCTGCATTCAAGGCAGGAGAAAAGACGGATGATCCCCTTCAGATGTACCTTGCGGATATCTTCACAATTTCTGTAAACCTTGCAGGCGTGCCTGGTATTTCAATCCCCTGCGGTTTCACCTCTCAAAACTTGCCGGTCGGACTGCAGATAATCGGGAAGCAGTTTGATGAAGAAACAATATTGAAGATTTCTTACGCTTATGAGCAGTCAACCGATTGGCATAAGAAGAAGCCGAAGTTATAAAAGGATAATGCATGCAATACGAAGCGGTTATAGGCCTTGAGATACACGCGCAACTTTTAACAGAGTCGAAGATGTTCTGCGGCTGTTCGACAAAGTTCGGCTCTGAGCCGAATACACAAACGTGTCCGGTGTGTATCGGGATGCCCGGAGTTCTGCCTGTGATGAACAAAAAGGCGATCGAGTATGTGATAAAGACGGGGCTTGCCGTGAATTGCGATATAGCCCCGCACAGCAGGTTTGCGAGGAAGAATTATTTCTATCCCGACCTTCCCAAAGGCTATCAGATAAGCCAGTATGAGCTTCCGATATGTGAACATGGTTTTGTAGAGATTACCGTCAACGGCGAAACAAGAAAAATAGGGCTGACGAGGATTCATCTGGAGGAAGACGCGGGAAAGAATATCCACGAAGGCACAGGCGATTACAGTTTTGTTGATCTGAACAGGGCGGGCACTCCTTTAATGGAGATTGTTTCTGAGCCGGACATCCGCACTCCGCAGGAGGCCGCTGAGTACGTAAAGAAGTTAAGGGCGATCGTGCGCTACCTTGGAGTGTGTGACGGGAATATGGAACAGGGTTCTCTAAGATGTGACGCAAATGTATCTGTCAGGCCTGCGGGGCAGAAAGAATTCGGCACAAGGACTGAGATCAAGAACATGAACTCCTTCAAGTATATTGAGAAGGCTCTTGACTATGAGATAAAGAGACAGATAAAGCTGTTGAATGACGGCGGAAGGATTATTCAGGAGACTAGGCTCTGGAATACAAACAAAGGGCTCACTGAATCTATGCGCTCAAAAGAAAAGGCGCATGATTACAGGTATTTCCCTGATCCCGACCTTGTGCCTGTTGAAGTTAATGATAAATGGATTGAAGAGATAAAGTCGCAGCTTGTGGAACTGCCTGACTTAAGAAGACAGAGATTTATAAGTCAATACGGACTTCCAGAACAAGATGCGGATCTGCTTACATCTGAAAGATCAATTGCTGAATGGTTTGAAGAGGCTGTGAAACTCGGCGGCGAACCAAAAGCCGTGAGCAACTGGATGATGGGCGAATTCATGAGGCTTCTTAATGAAGAAGGAAAACAGATTGAGGAATCTGCGCTGAAACCTGAACAGCTTGTCGGTTTATTGAAACTGATAGATAAAAATGTAATCAGCGGGAAGATTGCCAAGACTGTTTTTGAGGAGATATATAAGAACGGCAAGACCGCAGACGTTATTGTGAGAGAGAAAGGGCTCATTCAGGTGAGCGATGAATCAGAGATTGAAAAGGCAGTGGACGAAGTGCTTGCAAACAGCCCGGGTG
>JBFLVX010000091.1:0-9942 GCA_040758255.1 Nitrospirota bacterium | reverse complement strand
TTGAAGGAGTGGTTCAGGACCTGCTGCCTGTTTTGAAGGACGAGGATTGGGCTGTAAGAAAGCAGGTTGTTGACGTTCTTGGAAAATTTTTCAGGGATGAAAGCTCTTCATATCTGCAGGAGGCCGCTGATACTGACAGCGACCCTGAAGTAAGAAAGGCTGCAGAAAGGTATATAAGTGTTTGAAGAAGAGATCATCCCGCTTTCTGAAGACGCCTTCCGTTTGATAAGAGATTATCTTTCGGACTACTGCGGACTTTACTTTGACGAAAAATCAAAGCCCATCTTCGAGCGCAGGCTCAACAGACGCCTGAAGCTTAATCATTTAAAAGATTTCAGGGAATACTACCGCCTGCTCTTGTATGATCTAAAGCGTGACGAAGAGCTTCAGGCCATTGTAGATATCCTTACCGTCAATGAGACTTACTTCTTCAGGGGTGAAGCCCAGATGGCAGCATTTCGTGACGAGATACTCCCTGAACTCAAGGAAAAGAATAAAGGCACCAGGACCATCAATATCTGGTCTGCGCCATGCTCCACAGGAGAAGAGCCGTACACCCTTGCAATGCTTATCCTTGAGAACGGCGGCTTTGCAGGCTGGGATATCAATATACTTGGAAGCGACATAAGCCAGAGAGTCATCACATCAGCAAGAAGAGGGATTTATAAAGAGACCTCTTTCCGGGCCACTGAAGAATATTTCCTGAAAAAGTACTTCAAAAATGAAGAGGGCGGGGGAGCTCGGATCTCGGATGCTGCCAAAAACCTGGTAAATCTTAACCTTTTGAATCTGTTTGATCCCTACAAAACAAGGCTTGTTAATCCGATGGACGTGATTTTCTGCCGCAATCTGCTGATATATTTCAGTCAGCCGGCAAGGGAGAAGGTCGTGACAAACCTTTATAACGCGCTTAAAGAAGGCGGGTATCTTTTGTTAGGCGCTTCAGAATCACTGATGAATATAACCACCCTGTTCAAGTTGAAACATTTAAAGAATGACATTGTTTATCAAAAGCCGATGAGGTTTAGAAAGATATAGGTATTAATAAATATGAAAAAGAGCAGGTCTCCGTTAAAAGTACTGATTGTTGACGATTCAGCATTCAGCCGTCAGACAATCAAAATGATCCTGGAAAAATCGCCTGATATAGAGGTTGTCGGCATTGCATTTGACGGCAAGGACGGGATCAATAAGATCCTCAGGCTGAAACCTGATGCCGTCTCTCTGGACATTGAGATGCCGGGGATGAGCGGTTTTGCGCTTTTGCAGTGGATAATGAAGGAGAACCCCATACCGGTGATAGTTGTCAGCGCGCATAAAGATGATTCAACGGTATTTAAGGCGCTGGAACTTGGCGCTGTAGATTTTATCAGCAAGCCTACAGGCATGGCTTCGCGCGAACTTGAAAGCATAGAAGAAGATGTCCTGAAAAAATTCTCGTCATTGTCCTATCTCAGGATGGAGAAGATTAAAAGCAACATCTCATTGTTAGAGAGAGAAAAAGCAGAGACCAATTACTGTAAGATCAAAACCAGCAAGGTGGAGATAATCGCCATAGGCGCATCTACAGGCGGGCCCACGGCGATCCAGTCCATAGTCACGCAGCTTCCAGCGGATCTGCCGGTATCGGTGATCATCAGCCAGCATATGCCCGCGGGATTTACAAAGCAGTTTACCGAAAGATTGGACAAACTCTCAGCTATAAGTGTAAAAGAAGCAGAAGACAGCGAACCTTTAAGAAAAGGCCATGTCTTTATTTGCCCAGGCGATCATCACTTCATGCTTCATAAATCATGGTCCAGGACCCTTGTGCATCTGAAAAAGGCTGTTCCGGGAGATCATTATGTCCCCTCTGTTGATACGATGATGAAGAGCGCGGCCAAACATTTCGGGCCGAAAGTAATGGGGATAATCTTGACAGGCATGGGAAATGACGGCAAGGCGGGCATGCGAGAGATAAAAGCTGGCGGAGGGGTTACAATAGCCGAGTCTGAAGAGAGCTCTGTCATATATGGAATGCCGAGGGAGGTAATTCTTGCGGGCGATGCCGATAAGATATTGCGTCTTGAAGACATTCCGGCAGAGATCATAAGCTGTCTCAATAGAGATTAAGAGATTAATTTCAATTCATCTTCCTGCGGTATAATCCGCCTTCAACTGTCCGCATGCCGCGGATATATCCGTCCCCCTGCTTTTTCTGATAACAGCCATCAGCCCTCTATCCAGCAAAATTTTTTGAAATGACAGAATATCAGCCTCAGCGGGCCTGCTGAATTGTAAAGCTTGTGCTCTGCTTTTAGATGCTTGATTATTTATTACCGTAAGGGGCGGATTGTAAGGTATAAGATTTACCTTTGATCTGATGTCTTGCAGAAGATTTACGAGCCTTAAAGCGTCTGCCTCAGAATCGTTTATCCCGGCTATCAATACATATTCAAAGGTTATTCTGTTGCGCGGAGGCAGAGGGAACTGCCGGCAGGCTTTTATGAGCTCTTTAAGCGGATATTTTTTATTGACAGGCATTATCCTGCTCCTTGTTTCATCGGTTGTAGCGTTGAGCGATATCGCAAGATTTACACCGAGGCCTGTCTCGGCAAGAGAGCGGATTTTTGGTACGATGCCTGAGGTAGAGAGCGTGATCCTCCTTTTTGAAAATTTCATAAGTTCTGTTATCTTCCATAAGGCGCTGACAACCTCATTGAAATTATTCAGAGGCTCGCCCATTCCCATCAGAACGATATTGGTAATATGATGGCCGCTCTTTTCAGGTTTTGTTATGTTTTTGTCCCTGATTATTCTCATTACACTTATGACCTGATCAACGATCTCATATGATTTAAGGTTTCTCTTAAATCCCGCGCTGCCTGTCAGACAAAAGCCGCACAACATCGAGCATCCTACCTGAGAAGAGATGCAAAGTGTAAGCCGTTCATTATCAGGGATAAGCACGCTCTCTATAAGCTCTCCGTCTTCGAGCTCAAAGAGGAACTTTTGTGTGCCGTCTTTTGATTCCAGCGTTTTCAGAAGGGTCAGATTATTGACAACCGCGGTCTCCTTCAGCCTTTCCCTGAGATCCTTTGAGAGGTTTGTCATTTCATCAAAAGACGCCGCGTACTGACTGTAGATCCAGATGATTATCTGCCCAGCCCTATACTGCTTCAGTCCGAGTTTCTCGATAAATGCATATAGCTCATCTTTTGACAATGCCTTAATATTGATCTTCATATCGCTTCGTTCCATTTCACGATTGAGATTACATTTTTTATTTATAATTTTCAATTCCAAATGACTTCATTGATTTTACATCAGCATGTGTAATATTATTTATAACCATAAATTGAAGCGGGAGATTGACAATGGAATGCAAGATGGAGAAGGGCAACCCTTACTGCAACTGCACGTATGAACCGTGCAGCAGGAAGAAGAAGTGCTGCGAATGTCTCCATTATCACAGGCAGAAGGACCAGCTGCCTGCATGTTTCTTCGGCGCTGAGGCTGAGCGCACGTACGACCGTTCAATAGATTATTTTATTAAAATGCGCATGAAGTGAGCCGGCGTGGTGGAACTGGCAGACGCGCCGGACTCAAAATCCGGTGAGTGCAAGCTCGTGTGGGTTCGACTCCCACCGCCGGCACCATATTTTTCAAATTATTCAATGGATTATACGCTGTCCAACCCATGTGCCAATTTCTTTGAGTTAGCGATTGTGCCCTTTTTGTGCCCGCGGCCGATCCTTTCAAGCCGCTCCTGAGCCTCTTGGTGAAGACTTGTGACCTTCTCAGAAGCACTTCTAAAGTCTGCTTCGTTCACGATGTTATAGCGGTCAAAGACAACCCTTGTCTTGTGGCCTGATATTCCCATTGCCACGACTTCAGTGATGCCAGCGCGAACCATATTTCTAACAGCTGTTCTTCTGAGGTCATGGAATAACTTGCCTGCAAACCCTGCAGCCTTGCACCCTGCTTTCCATTATCCCCGTAGCCTGTTCTTTAGCTTTGGAATATAAGGCACACTGATCACTTTAGAAAGAAGCAAGATTGAAATATACCTATTCAATCAACATTACTAATAACAATAATATTGATTAATTAACATTGCCAATGTAAAATAAGTCATGATGAACATATCCTTTATTGAAGAAGTTGTTAATGACCAGCTTGCGTATTTCAGCAAGAAGGATTCAGGAATACCCCGCCATGTAGATTTTGGAAGATACCTCAAAACGAGACAGATTACTGTCATATCAGGAATAAGGAGAAGCGGAAAATCAACTCTGCTGTCCCAGTTTGCTGGGAGAGTCAAGGAGTATTATTACGTAAATTTTGACGACGAACGGTTCATCAACTTTTCTGTCGAAGACTTTAGTAACCTGATGGTTGTCTTTCAGAAACTGTATCCTGCTAAAACCGTATTTATAGACGAGGTACAGAACATAGCGGGATGGGAACGGTTTGTGAGAAGGCTCCATGACGAAGGTTATAAGATATATCTTACGGGTTCAAACGCCAGGCTTCTCAGTTCCGAGCTTGCCACACACCTTACCGGAAGATATTTGAAGATCGAACTGTATCCTTTTTCCTTTGCGGAATTCCTCGATTTTCATGGTGTTGAGTATCGTTCCATATCATCAAGGGGAAGGGCGGCTGTCTTGCGGCATTTTGATGAATATCTGAAGAAGGGCGGGCTGCCTGAGTTCGTAAGGTACAATGACCCTGAGTCCCTAAAAAGGGTTTATGACGACATACTATATAGAGATATTCTCGTGCGATTCAATATAAGGGAAGTAAAGGCATTTAAGAATCTGGCATCATTTATTTTTACGAATTTCACGAAGGAAATGAGTTACAACTCCCTGAAAAACGGGCTTGGATTCAAGAGTGTCACATCGGTAACTAATTACATGGAGTTCATGCAGGAGGCATATCTTGTCTTTGAGCTTCCGAGATATGACTACTCCCTGAAAAAACAGGTCGCCACTGGGAAGAAGATGTACGTCATTGACAACGGGCTCAGAAACGCAGTCTCTTTTTATTTTTCAGAAGACAGCGGCAGGCTCCTTGAAAACATAGTCTATATAGAACTTAAACGCCGGGGACAGGAGATATTCTATTTCAGGGGCAAAAACGAATGCGATTTTCTTGTGAGAACGGGATCGAAGATAACAGAGGCAATTCAGGTGAGCCGGGAGCTTCGCAGAGGGGTGAATGAGGAAAGAGAGATCAAGGGGATACTGGAGGCGGCGCTCATGTGTAAATTGAAGACCGGCACAATAATAACACTCCATCAGGAAAATGAAATAAAAAAAGAGGGAGTTACCATAAGACTTGTGCCGGTGTGGAAATGGCTGATTGAGAATGAAAACACCCCGTCGAAGTAAGACGTGACAAGGTAAATCATTGATAATCCAGAGCTTGTTATTATATCCAACTGAGCTTCCTGATGATTCAAAACATGTATTCAGAGAGTTATGAAAATAACTCCTATTCCGTTCAATACCTGCCTGTAATTTTTGCCTTTTTTAATTGTGCTCATTTTGCGCTCGTGCCATTTAAATTCAGCCTGATTCCACCTGACTTCATCTGACATGTCAAAAAGAGACAACCCCTTGAAAGCAAATTATTATCTCGTGCATTCAAGGGGTTGTTATGTTATACTGTTTTGTCGAGTAGTGCAAGCTCGTGTGGGTTCGACTCCCACCGCCGGCACCATTATAATTAAGGGTTTGTAACGGGTATTCTTGACAAATCGCAGCCCTACGTTTAGAATCACAAACTAAACAAACAAATGAAATAAAAATCATTATTTAAAAGGAGAAGAGATCATGAATCCAGGCGATGTAATGTATCACAAGGAGCATACGTGGGCGAGGGTGTCCGGCAATAAGGCGACTGTCGGAATAACACACTACGCGCAGGAATCTTTAGGAGATATTGTCTATATTGACGAGCCTGAGACAGGGACTAATGTGGATGCTGGAACGGAACTTACCCAGATAGAATCTACAAAGGCGACCTCATCGGTCATATCTCCAGTAAGCGGGACAGTGACCGAATTCAATGAGGAGCTCTCGGATGCGCCGGAAATAATCAATGAGGACCCTTACGGCAAGGGATGGATCGTAAAGATCGATATAACTGATGAGTCTCAGCTCAAAGACCTGATGGATTCAACAGAGTATGAGAAGTATCTTGAAGAAGAGGTGAAACTTAAATAATGAAGATAACAATCCTTGGGGCAGGCCCCGGCGGTTATGTCTGTGCGATCAGGGCTGCGCAGCTTGGCGCAGAGGTGACGATAATTGAAGATACCGAGGTAGGAGGCACCTGCCTTAACAGGGGATGCATCCCGACCAAGACCCTTATAGCGTCAGCAGATGCTCTTCATAAGACGAGGAACGCGGAGGATTTCGGGCTCGAATTAAACGGTAGCGTATCTCCGAACATCCTGAAGATAATGGAGAGAAAGAGGAAGGTAGTTGATACGCAGGTAAAGGGCATCCGCGGGCTCTTTAAATCATGGGGCGTAAAGCTTATGGAGGGCAGGGGGGTCATTGTTAATTCAAAAAAGATAAAAGTTGATCTCAAGGACGGTTCAACAGCGGAAGTTGAGACAGATAAAATTATTATTGCCACAGGCTCAAGCCCCGCGCAGATACCCGTATTTCCTTTTGACGGGACGAGGATACTTTCCAGCGATCATGCGATCAATCTTGATACAATCCCAAAAAGCCTTATCATTGTCGGCGCAGGAGTAATCGGCTGCGAGTTTGCATTTATATATAAAGAATTTGGTTCTGAGATTACAATGGTTGAAATGATGCCGCGCGCTGTCTCAACCGAGGATGAAGAGATCTCGGCGCTTCTTGAAAGAGAGATAAAGAAGAAGAAGATAAAGCTGATAACCAATACCGGCGTTCAGAAGGTTGATGTTAAAGAGGACGGCGTAACCGCAACGCTTTCAGACGGCAAGACCATTGAGGCTGAGAAGGTTCTCGTGTCAATAGGCAGGGCTGTAAACAGCAAGAACATCGGCCTTGAGAATATAGGCGTTAATACAGGCAAAAGAGGCGAGATCATTGTTGACGCAAAAATGCAGACTAATGTCGAGGGAGTTTACGCCATAGGAGATGTTATAGGCGGGATCATGCTTGCTCATCTTGCGTCAAAGCAGGGGCTCATCGCAGCGGAAAACGCCACAGGCGGAGACGCAAAAGTTAAATATGATGTGATACCGGCTGCGATATTTACAAGCCCTGAGATAGCGTCGGTTGGCTTGAGAGAGCATCAGGTCAAAGAAAAAGGCATCAAATATAAAGTCGGCAGATTCCAGTTCCGCGCGCTCGGCAAGGCCCATGCGATGGGAGAAATTTCCGGTATATTCAAGATAATCTCAGAAGAAGGTACAGATAAAATCCTCGGCGCTCATATAATAGGCCCGCATGCCTCGGATTTAATTCATGAGGTTGCGGTTGCAATGGACGGCGGCTTGACCGTCAACGACATCGCGCATACGATACATGCCCATCCCACGCTTGCAGAAGGTGTAATGGAAGCAGCGGAAGATGTGCATGATATGGCGGTGCACTGTCCGAAGAAGTAGGAAATTACTCCGCTGTCATTCTATGCTGCCTGAACATGAGGTTGAATTCTTTTCATTTTCGCGCCAATTTGCATTTCCGCGGTCCGCATGTCAAAGCTGGACTGAAGGTTCATCCAGAACTGCGGGGACTGTCCTAAATACTTGCCGAGCCTGAGCGCAAGGTCTGCGGTTACAGGTCTGGAACCGTTTATAATATGGCTTACACGCATCGGCGATACCTCAGTGTCATGTGCAAGACGCGCTTGGGATATACCAAGTTCCCCAATTATTTCTTTAAGAATAACCCCGGGGTGAACAGGCTTAAAATCTCTTCTCATGATATTCCTCCTTGTTTAGTGATAGTCGGTGATCTCAACATCATACGCTCCTTCTGAGTCAAATCTGAAGCAGATGCGCCATTGGTCGTTTATTCTGATACTCCATTGACCAGACCTCTTGCCGGCAAGCGCCTCAAGACGATTGCTGGGCGGAAGCCTAAGGTCGTCAACCGTTATAGCGGCGTCAAGCTGGGCCAATCTTATAACCGCCCGCTCCTGAATATTTTGCGGCAGCCTGCGGGATTTCCTGCCCTGAGACAAACCCTCAGTCTCCTTGCATTTAAACGACTTGATCATGTATCAAGTATAAACAAAATGTTTACATCTGTCAATGAGCCAAATTAGGAAGTTTTTCACTCCGCTCCCGAACGTCTTAACGTCCGATCATCCGCGCTGATAACAAATCTGTTGACACATACCGTATTGATGGCTATAGTAGTTAAGTTATATTTAGCTTGGGAAAGAATTGCTCTCTGAGCTTATGCCGATTGAGTTTTTGAATGTTAATAGTTAATGCGGTTCCTGAAGTTTATCTCCGAATGGAATGATTAACTATTGTTGCCAAAGAGGGACTTATGCCAGCAACGTTCTCACATTGCATTATTGCTCGTGAATCTATTCAAAGACTTGGAAAAGTCACGCCTTATCCTGGAATTTTGAAACAGATGAATCACTTTGTAGTTATGGGCTCAACGGGGCCTGACTATCCTTATCTGACAGATGTCATCAAGTATGGGCTTTTGCATATTGGCCATAATTGGGCTAATAGAATGCATTACGAGAATATTGATGCGTTTATTCGCGAAGGAATAAAAAAGCTTTCAATGATGGACAAGAGCAGTGAACAATTCAACAACTGTCTTGCGTGGTTCTCTGGATATGTGAGTCACATTATAGCCGACTCTTTTGTTCATCCTGTTGTTAACTGCACTGTAGGTGGAACTTACATTTTCACTAGTAAAGAGCACGGGCGATGTGAGCTAGTACAGGACATTTATATTTTTAATAAAAAAACTGGTACAGATATTAGTAATGCTGCTGCACGTGATTCGGCGTCTTTCGGCTACCTAAATATACTCGATGATTGCTCTGATCCACAAAATATTGAGAATATTCACCCGCATATAAAATACTTTTGGACTGACATTCTTAAGACAGTTCATTCTCATGCAAGCGATTATTTCGAACAAATTAATCCTGATGAATGGCACAAGAACTACAAAAACCGTGTTGATTTTGCTGCCGATGGTCGTTCGATATTTAGGCATGTATTAGATATTGCTAATGCCCCTCGATACGTGCCCTGGGCTGATATTGATAACAAAGAGAGAATAAAATATATTGAGAATGTGGTGGTTCCAAGAAGCGGGGCAATGATCTCATATGACAATCTATTTGATCGAACAGCAGATCAGGTAGTCTCGGCATGGAAGGCGCTTTTCCCTTGCATCGAAAGCGGATCATTGCCGACTGATACTTTTGTTAAAGACTGGAATCTTGATACTGGAGTCGATGAAAGCAAGATCGATCTCTGGATGGAGGCTAAAAATGAGAAGAACATACTTGATTAGCCTGATCTGTTTCTTTATTCTTTCATCATGCGCATTAGTCTCAACAGCACCTGACAGAACAATAGACGAAGCAATGCTCAATTTTTTACCATACCTTAACCAGAAAGTGTCAGGATATCATGACGCCCACAGCATGTCGTCACTGGATATAGAAACTTATAAGTCAATTATTAATGAGAGATGCTCGCCACTTCCCTCATGCAAGAGAGATGCCGAATCTATGTTAAATGCTTACGATATTAAGGTTCGTATTATTGATGGTATGTTCAGTGTGCTGCTCTGTGACAAGGACGGTGTAATTAAGAAAATAGAAGACTTCTCTTGCAATGAACAAAAGGTAGAAATCCCAAGTTTTCAAAGCGACCAGAAGATACAATGCAATTTCGAAGAAAACTGGAAAGATAAGATTGCACCTTATTGTCCAGGAATCAAATAACTTAGCTAATATATTTTC
>JBFLVX010000090.1:0-10052 GCA_040758255.1 Nitrospirota bacterium | reverse complement strand
TCGCTTGCAAAAAGAAGGCCATCTGTCCGGCCTAAACTATTTAGAGGTATCTCATGACATCATCTTTGACAGGGAGGTTATCGGCTCCGTCTGCATACATTCAAACCTTGATAATCTATATGCCAATTTATTCCGCCAGACAGGGATACTTCTTGCAGTCATTCTGCTTTCACTTCTTGCTGTCTACACGCTCTCTTCCGGGCTGCAGAAGACCATAACAGGGCCGATCTCGGATCTGCTGCTCACCATGAAGACTGTTTCCGGAAAGAAGGATTATTCCGAACGCGCGGCAGTCCAGAGCAAAGATGAACTGGGCGCATTGGCGGAAGGTTTTAACGAGATGCTTATCCAGATACAGAGGAGGGATTCCGAACTCGAAGCGCATCGTAAAAACCTCGAGGAGCTTGTGGAGAGCCGCACCGGAGAACTGAAGACCGCAAATGAGCAGCTTCAGAGGGAGCTGACCGTGCGCAAGCTCGCTGACGAGGAAAGAGAGACACTTATCAATGAACTCAAAAAAGCCTTTGCCAATATCAAAACCTTAAGCGCAATGCTGCCTATCTGTGCTTCATGCAAGAAGATAAGGGATGACAAGGGATACTGGAAGCAGGTCGAAGTATATATAACCGAGCATACAGACACATTGTTCTCACACGGCATGTGCCCGGAATGCGAGAAGAAGGCTTACGCAGAATTGGAAAAATTCATGAAAGATAAAAAAGTGAATAGTGAAGGTAATAAGCAAGGGCAAAAGAAAGACAGCGCATAGCTTTTGTCTTTAGATGAATAGTAATTGAACTTCCTGCCGCCAAAGCCTGCCGCTTCGTTATGAATACAAAATATCGCCTGAGCATACCCCTTTAGTAACCATAGGTATTTGTGTTATATTTTTATGTGGAGAAAAAGACAATGGCAGAAGCAAATAAATATTTAATGAATACTTACAACCGCTCCCATATTGTGCTGAGAAAAGGAAGAGGCATGAAGGTCTGGGGCGCGGACGGTAAGGAGTATCTCGACTTTGTCGGCGGAGTAGCTGTAAACTGTCTCGGCCACTGCCACCCAAAGGTTGTGATAGCCATTCAGAAGCAGGCGCAGAGGCTCCTGCACGTCTCGAACCTTTTTCATATTGAACCGCAGACCAAACTCGCAAAACTTTTAGTCGAGCACTCTTTTGCTGATAAGGCTTTCTTCTGCAACTCAGGGACCGAGGCGGTTGAGGCGGCTATCAAGCTCGCAAGAAAATACGCGAAAGACCACACAACGCCTGACAGGTATGAGATCATAACCGCGCAAGGCTCTTTTCACGGCAGGACCTTTGCCGCATTAAGCGCTACAGGACAGGAGAAGATGCATAAAGGCTTCGAGCCTCTGCTGCCGGGTTTTAAACATGTACCATTCAATGATATAGACGCCCTCAAAAATGCGCTGACGAAACATACATGCGCTGTAATGCTCGAGCCGATTCAGGGAGAAGGCGGTGTGAGGGTGCCTGATAAAACTTATTTAAAGCAGGTACGGCAGCTCTGTGATGAGCGCGGCCTCCTGCTAATTCTTGATGAGGTGCAGACAGGAATGGGCAGGACGGGCAAATTATTTGCCTATGAGCATTTCGGCATAGAGCCTGACATAATCTGCCTTGCAAAAGGGCTCGGCGGAGGCGTAGCCATAGGCGCAATACTTGCAAAAGATAAAGTGGCCGCATCATTCCAGCACGGCTCTCACGGCTCTACGTTCGGCGGCAACCCCCTTGCCACTGCCGCGGCAGCGGCGACAGTTGAGGCCCTGCTTGAAGACGGTTTTTTAATGGACCACTGCAGGCGCATGGGAGAGTATCTCATGGCAGGCCTCGGCAGGCTGAAAAAGGACTTCCCGTCATTGATTGTAGAAATAAGGGGTTCAGGACTGCTCATTGGCATGGAGATGACAAAGACCGGCGCTTCAATAGTGGATATGTGCGCCGAGAGAGGTGTCCTCATAAACTGCACAAGCGGCAATGTGCTCCGTTTCATGCCGCCTCTGATAGTCGCTGAAAAAGAGATAGACACTCTTATGGATGTGCTTGACGATATCTTTGAAACTTTACAGTAAGTCATACGGTAAAAAACAAAATGAAGAGAGATTTCCTGACATTATTGGATTTTTCCGCTGAGGAGACAGAGGCTCTTTTAAAGAGGGCGGCTGAATTCAAATCAGGCAAAGACGCATCTGCCTGTCCGCTTATAGGCAAGAGCATCGGCCTCCTCTTTGACAAGGCATCCACAAGGACAAGGATATCTTTTCAGGCCGGGATATATCAGCTCGGGGCGCAGGCAATATACATCAATGCTAACGAGATACAGCTTGGCAGAGGGGAGACGATCGAGGATACGGCAAAGGTGCTTTCAAGGTATCTTCACGCGATCGTAATAAGGACCTTTGCCCATGACATCATCGAGAGGTTCGCGGAAAACTCCGCCATACCTGTAATCAACGGGCTCACAGACCTGCACCATCCGTGCCAGATACTTGCAGACCTCCTGACTATCAAGGAGAAGAAGGGGCTTCTTAAGGGCGTGAAGCTTGCGTATATCGGTGACGGCAATAATGTCGCCAATTCCCTTATAGAAGCGTCATTGATAACAGGCATCGGCCTTGCGCTTGCATGTCCTGAAGGCTATGAGCCTGACAAGAAGATTTACGATAAAGCCCTTACCGGAGGAGCTGATGTTATGCTGATGAAGAAACCGGAGGATGCTGTTAAAGGCGCGGATGTGCTTTATACTGATGTATGGGTAAGCATGGGGCAGGAAGAGTCTTCTGCGACAAAGAAGACGGCGTTCAAAAATTTCCAGATAAACAAGCATCTCCTCTCCCTCGCAAAACCCGACGCGATAGTTATGCATTGTCTCCCGGCGCACAGGGGAGAAGAGATAACCGACGATGTCATTGACTCCCCGCAAAGCGTTGTATTTGATCAGGCTGAAAACAGGCTGCATACGCAGAAGGCGCTGCTTGAGACACTGCTTAAATGAAGCCCCTCATCCTTATAGTCCTTGACGGCTGGGGCATAGGAAAAGATACCGGAGAAAATGCCCAGACGCAGGCTCAGATACCTTTCTATAAAAAACTTCTGAAAGAGTATCCCCACACTGCGCTTGAATGTTCGGGTGAAGCAGTCGGCCTGCCTGAAGGACAGATGGGCAATTCTGAAGTGGGCCATCTTAATCTTGGTGCAGGCAGGGTCGTATATCAGGACTTCGCGAGAATAAACAAGGCTATCAAAAAAGGTGAGTTCCAGAGTAATCCTGTATTCCTTAAAGCAATGAAGACTGCTGTTGAGAACGGCGGCGCCGTTCACCTCCTCGGACTTGTATCTGACGGCGGAGTGCACAGCCATATAAACCACCTCTATGCGTTGATTGATATGGCTTTGGCTGTAGGAGTTGGAAAAGTATTGATCCATGCATTTCTGGACGGCAGAGATACTCCGCCTTCATCTGGAATAGAATACATTAGGCAGCTTGAGGACTTCCTCAAAGATAAACCACGCGCTAAAATCGCAACCGTCACAGGAAGATTCTGGGCAATGGACAGGGACAAACGCTGGGAGAGAGTTGAAGTGGCATACAGGGCGATAGCGCTTGGCGACGGTAAGAAGGCAGACTCGGCGATAGAAGCGGTGAAGCATAGTTATGAAATTAATGAAACCGATGAATTTATAAAACCAACCGTCATATTTAACGGGGTCGAACCTGCCGGCAAAATAGAGAACTGCGACTCTGTAATATTCTTCAACTTCAGAGCTGACAGGGCAAGAGAGCTGACAACCGCGCTGACCGATAAGGGCTTCTCTGCTTTTGAAAGAGGCGAGAGGCCTGAATTGAGTTCATTCACAACAATGACACTTTATGATGAGGCCTTCCCCTTCCCCGCTGCTTTTCCGCCTTTTCAGTTAACCGGCATACTCAGCGAGGTGATGAGCAGGAATGGATTGAAGCAGCTAAGGATCGCAGAGACAGAAAAATACGCCCACGTAACATACTTCTTCAATGGTGGGGATGAGACATCTTTTGAAGGCGAAGAGAGGGTTCTTATCCCTTCGCCGAGAGATGTAGCAACATATGATCTTAAACCTGAGATGAGCGCGTTCGCGGTTACAGACGAAGTTATAAAGAGGCTGGATAATTCTAAATATGATTTCATACTGCTCAACTTTGCGAATCCGGACATGGTGGGACATACGGGGAAAATGGATGCCGCAATAAAGGCATGTGAAGCGATTGACTCATGCCTTGAAAAGATCGTGAATAAAGTTCAGGCGCTTGAAGGGACCGCAATAATAACCGCTGATCACGGCAATTGTGAAATGATGACAGATATGGGAGAGACTCACACATCACATACGCTGAATCCCGTTCCTTTTATCCTGCTGAAGAAAGGGCTGAAGCTGAGGGAAAAAGGCATACTTGCAGATGTGGCTCCGACCGTTCTCAAGCTGATGGATATTGCCAAGCCTGAGGAGATGACAGGAGAAAGCCTGATATCAAATTAGTCTGAGACAAAAATATTCCTTCATAGAATCCTATCGGCTATTATGTCTTGTTAGCTGGCATTTCGAATATTGATAGATAATTGATATTTTTTTGATAACCACAACAATTCAATTGTTGAAAGTAAAACTACAACTAACAAAGATACAACCGCAAATCCGGGTATCCATGAATCAACGAATGTATAAGCGATTCCTACAATAATTGCTTGGGTTATATAACAAATTACAACACCAAAAACAAAGAACAACCATTTTTTAGTCATTGATTTCCTTTTGGCGATAATAAATGATAACACTAGAAGATAAGGCCAGCCAATAAAAAGTATTAATGATATACATACAAACAATGCTCCACCAAATCCTACATCCATTTCATTATCTCCAGTTTGTGACTTTACCAGCTAACCAGTTATTGAATTGTTTTCTGATAATATCAAACAAGTTTCATTATGTCAAAACAGGTGTCCACTTTTTTTACATAAACTTTTTTCAGTTGTTCAATATTCATTTTACGTTCTTAGAAAGTTAACTGTTCAACTCCGATGCTTAATAGACTCCTTAATATCCTATTCCCAACATCCTGCCCTCTCTGTCAAAGGCCATCAACCAAACATAAAATAGCTCCGATATGTCCTGACTGTTGGGATGCTGTCAGGCCGTATAACGGAGCAATATGCAGGAGATGCGGCGCGCCTCTTGTATCTGATGCGTCATTAACCTGCGGAGAGTGCCTTAAAGATGAGCCTGCATTTACTCATGCCCGGTGCTTCGGCCTGCATGACGGCGCATTAAAGAAAGCTATAAACCTCTTCAAGTTCCACGGGGTCAAACGCCTCTCAAAACCTTTAGCAGAAAAGATATGTCATATGGAACTGCCGGGTGCGGATATGATTCTGCCTGTACCGCTTTATAAGAAACGTCTGCGCGAGAGGGGATTCAATCAATCCGCTCTCCTCGGTAAATATCTTGCCAAACATCTCGGCGTTCCTCTTAATTTATCTTCGCTTGTAAGAAACAGGGATACAAGGCCGCAGGTCGGCCTGAGCGCGAAAGAGCGGAAGAAGAATATAAAAAACGCCTTTGAAATAAGAGAGCAAGGTGTAATCAAGGGAAGACGTGTCCTGCTTATAGATGATGTATTCACAACAGGCGCAACGGCAAGGGAGTGTTCGAGAGTATTAAAGAATGCCGGGGCTCGTGAAATCTTCGTTATTACGCTCTCTCACGGAGTGCTGGATTAAGAATTATCATATGTAAGCGCACTTAGCGCTTAACTAATGCAAAGAAAGAGACAAGCCTTTTGAAAGACCCTTTGGAGATTTCAGGTTCCGAGAGAGACCTGAAGGAGTTAGAGTTAATTTTTGTCTGAACGAAGTGAGTTTAAATTAACTCCCTGAAGGTTGAACGAAGAACCGCCCGGAAATCTCCGAGGGCGGCATTTTCTTAGTTCAGTTCTTTTGGCCGAACAAAAGAATGAACTGGGGTATGGGGCAGAGCCCCATATTGATCAATTATGATTACAATAACTATTAATGCCCGTGGTGTTTTTTGCAAATCATTTCTGAAACAATTTCCTGCGCCTGCTCCGAATCAGAATAAGCGTTTATAATCTCATCTGCTTTTATCTCCTGCAATATATAAGGCGAGCAGAAACCCACGACTATCGAACGCTGCGAAGCCCTGACAGCCTTCTTAAGTAGCGCCTTCAATTCTCTGCTTAAATCGCTTCTGCCCTTCCATGCAGAGACCTTTGAGAATACAGCGGCAACAAGCGTCCTGCCGTAAAGAGAATTCAGAAGAGACTGCATATCCGGCTTACTCTTGTTATCAACATAGATGGTCTTAACCTTCTTGCAGCTTTTCTTTAACGTCTTAATAAAATTTTTGCCTGAATGAGCATTATCATCATCAATAATTAAGACCGCCAATTTTTCTTTTGGCAAAATCCCAGTATTTATTTTTTTCAATGACTTTCTTATCAATTCACCTGCTGTTTCTTGATGCGATTTTGTGCCGACACTCCGTATGCTCAGGAGTTCAGATTGAGATTTAACCAGCCCTTTTTTGACCCTCAGGATTCCATCTAACGCCCTGTCAACTTCAGGCATTATCTCATCAGATTGCGATGACAGAAAATCAATCACCTCTTCAGGATTATCAGGATGAAGAAGTATATCGGCGCCTGCATTCAGCGCCATCAAACATGCCCTTGCGCATGACCCGCCTGCAATCTTACTGACAGCCTCCATATTCATAGCGTCAGTGATCACAAGTCCTTCAAAGCCCATCTTCTTTTTCAGAAATATTTTGAGGGTCTTCTCAGAAAGACTTGCGGGATATTTGGGATCAATGGCTATAACCTTGAGATGCCCTGCCATCACCATCCTGACGCCCGCGTTTATCGCTTCCTTGAAGGGATAGAGTTCAACCCTCTTCAGCCTGGCCATATCCGCTTTTACAACCGGCAGTTCCCTGTGCGAATCTTTAGCAGTATCTCCATGACCCGGAAAATGTTTTGCGCAGGCGATCGGCCCGTGTTTCTGGATGCCGTTAACAAATTCTCTCCCGAACCATGCAACTGTCGTGGGATTGTCGGAGAACGCCCTTGTGCATATGATCGGATTTTGAGGATTTATATTTACATCAACAACAGGGGCGAAGATAATATTTATCCCGACAACCTTTGCCTCAAGAGACATTATATCTATTGCCTCTCTCAAAAGCCTTAGATCATTTTTATCCTTAGGGTCAACCGCCCTTGCAAAAGCCATGGCAGGAGGAAAGAGAGTGCCGCCTTCTATATGCTGGCCAAGCCCGCGCTCAAGGTCGGATGAGATAAAGAGCGGGATCTCAGCCTCTCTCTGTAATCTTCTGATGCCGTCCCTAACCTCTTTTAATTTTCCGCCGAAGATAATAAATCCGCCGATGCCTTGTCGGACAAGCTTCCGGTAATAGTCATACTTTTTTGTTATATCCCTGCCGTCAAGCCTTGCGATGAGTAGCTGTGCGATCTTTCTCTGGTTATCCATGAGCATAAAGTAGCATCAGTCTGAAGTGATTGTCAAAATTAAGCTTGATTAAAATGCGGAACAGCGGATTTGGGAACAGGGGGAATCTTCCCCATTCCCCCGCACCCGCTTTTGTCAGGAAAGA
Organism: Nitrospirota bacterium; assembly: GCA_040758255.1. GTDB lineage: Bacteria > Nitrospirota > Thermodesulfovibrionia > UBA6902 > UBA6902 > JACRPZ01. The sequence goes on along the minus strand of JBFLVX010000090.1, from coordinate 2,365 downwards.
AGATAGTTAGGCTAAATAGTGGCTGTTATTTTAATCCCCTTCAAACTCCGTCTGCGAATATATTTTGTATCCCTTGTCTTTCAGCTTGTTGTAACCCCCTATGTCAGGAAGGTTAACGATAAAAGCCATCCCAGCTACGACTCCGCCGAGTTTTTCAACGAGCGCGGCGGCGGCCAGTGCGGTTCCGCCGGTTGCAAGAAGATCGTCAACAATAAGAACCTTAATTCCCTTGGTTATTGCGTCTTTGTGTATCTCTATCTTGTCTGTGCCGTATTCAAGTTTATATTCCTGGCTGATGGTCTTGCCGGGCAGCTTGCCGGGTTTCCTTATCGGCACAAAACCCTTGCCGAGCGTGTAGGCAAGCGCGCCGCCTATAATAAAGCCGCGTGACTCAATGCCTACTATATAATCAAACTTCGTGCCCTCTTTAATATAATTCTGTGTAAAATCATCTATCACAAGCCTGAAGCCCACAGCATCTTTTAGAAGTGTTGTAATGTCCCTGAACATGATCCCCTTTTTGGGATGATCCGGTATTGTTCTGATTTTCGATTTTATCGGCATCTTTCTTCCTCCTTATAAAAAGTTTACAGGGTCAAAGAGTCTTTACTTAGAACAAACATCGTCATATTCTTTTATCTTTGGTATCACATCCAGAAAGAGTTTTATTACATTGCCTGAATTCTTCTTCATCGTCTCAAGTATCATCTCCCATGTAACAGGCTCTTCCTCCTCGTGCCAGCAGTCATAATCCGTAGACATCGCGATCGCCGCATAATGCATCTTCTTCTCTCTTGCAAGACAGACCTCGGGCACGGTGCTCATATTGATAACATCAGCGTTCCAGCTCCGGAACATGTGGCTCTCGGCCTTGGTGGAAAACCTCGGCCCTTCTATGGTAATAACAGTTTTGTTCTTATGATACTCAAGCCCTAATGCATCGGAAGATGATGAAAGCAGGCCAATCAGGTTCTGGCAGAAGGGTTCAGCCATAGGGGTATGCATAACAACATCTTCATCAAAGAATGTTGTCTCTCTCTTCCTTGTATGGTCTATAAACTGATTTGGGAATACGAGATGTCCGGGCGCTATCTCCTGACGCAAAGAGCCTACTGCTGTAGAGGCAAGAATATGCGTGCATGACTGCTCCTTCAATGCCATGATGTTTGCCCTGAAATTCACCTTTGAAGGATATATGGAGTGGTCCTTGCCGTGCCTTGCTATTATTACCGCATCTACCCCCTTGATAGAGCCGCATGTAAGCACGGATGTCGGAGCGCCATACGGGGTTTCAACCTTTATCTCTTTTGCATCCCTCATGATATCCGGATTATCAAGTCCTGATCCTCCGATTATTCCGACCTTCACCATAGATTTCTCCTTCTAAACGAGTTGCAAAATGAAATTTATTTCAACCTGCAATTACAGTTATGATTATAGACTTTATACTTCATAATATTCAATAATTAAAGCATGCAAAATAAGCTGATACTCTTTGACATTGATGAAACATTGATCGACGCCGGAAAGGCCGGCACAAGGGCATTGAACCACGCTTTCGCTGAACTCTTTGGAATTGAAGATGCCTTTAAGAATATAAAGATGGCCGGCAGGACAGATATCCAGATAATGAAAGAGGCCTTAAGTCTTTACGGTCTGTCAGATGGAAACGGGAGAGTCAATGATGTGATAAACCAGTATCTCTCCAATCTGCGCAAAGAAATTGAAAACCCGTGGAAAAAGGTCAAGCCGGGAGTATATGAGATTCTTGACGACCTCATCAGCAAGTCCATCCCTTTAGGCCTCTTGACAGGCAACCTTGAGGCCGGCGCAAAGATAAAACTGACGCCTTTCAGACTCCGGGAATACTTTGCGGCAGGTGCATTTGGCAGCGACGATGAAGACAGGGATAAGCTTCTGCCGATAGCTGTCAGAAAATTTTCAGAGCTCGGCGTAAATGCCTCTCCTGAAAGATGTGTTGTGATAGGAGATACTCCAAGAGATGTGAGGTGCGCAAAGGTTCATAATGCTTTTTGTATCGCAACAGCTACGGGCCCATACAGCAAAGAGGCGCTTGCAGACGCCGGAGCAGACCTTGTAGTCGAAAATCTGGAAGAAAAAGAGGCCTGCCTGAGTTTCATATATAGTCTTTAGAGTTAAGGAATAACCTTCGATTACCATACGCAGTAAATTTTCCAGAGGAGAAAGATGGTCAGGCTGACTTATTATTTTAAAGAAGGATGCTGGCTCTGCGACAGCGCAGAAGAGATGCTGAACGGCTTTAAAGAGAGATACGATATTCAAATTAATAAGGTTGCTATTGATTCAGACGATGAGCTTTATGAAATGTACAGATTCGACATCC
>JBFLVX010000089.1:0-10154 GCA_040758255.1 Nitrospirota bacterium | reverse complement strand
GCCCATTAAGTGCTTGATTAAATTCGCACTTTGTTTTTATATAGAAGTATGCTGAAGGTGACAACGTCAAAAGAGATGCAGGATATAGACCGGATTGCCATCGGGAAGTATGGCATTGCCGGGGCTCTTCTTATGGAAAGGGCAGGGCTTGCCGTAGTATCTATGATCAATAGGGTATTCTTTGTAGGCTCCGGACATCCAACGGTCATCATTCTCTGCGGGGGTGGGAATAACGGAGGCGACGGTATGGTCATAGCAAGGCTCCTGCATAATCAGGGAAGAGATGTAAAAGTTTTTCTTGCTTCAAAACCGGCAGATTTGGAGGGAGACGCAAGACTAAATTACATCGCAGCGATCAAATTTGGAGTAAAAATCTATCCTGTAAATAAGTTTCTCTTTTCCCGCTTTTCACAACTTATCTCCAACCTTGTCATTGTTGACGCACTGTTGGGAACGGGCTTAAGCAAAGAGGTGAGGGCTTCTCTTTCTGATGTAATAAAGAAGATCAACAGAATGTCATCTCCTGTTGTCTCTGTTGATATTCCGTCAGGCATATCCTCAGACACAGGGCAGATAATGGGCTCTGCGGTCAAGGCTCGACATACCGTAACATTCGGCCTCCCCAAGAGGGGGCATTTTCTTTATCCGGGAGCTGAATATACAGGGAATTTGCATATAGCGGAGATAGGTTTTCCGCGTAATCTGCTTGAATCGAAGAAGATTAATGTCAGTCTTGTTCAAAGAAGCGACGCTCTCTCTTTGATTCCCAAAAGACCAGCATATTCTCATAAAGGAACATACGGTCATGTGCTGCTGATCGCGGGTTCCAGAGGGAAGACCGGCGCTGCATTAATGGCGGCCAAGGCGTGTTTGAGGACAGGGGCTGGGCTTGTGACTATAGGTATTCCAGAAACGCTTGTGAATGCGTTTCAGTCAAGGGTTACAGAGGAGATGATCCTGCCTCTTCCTGACAAAGGCGACGGCACTCTTGCGCTTAAGGCAGCAGACGTAATCCTTGAATTTATTAAAAAGAAAGCCAACGTGCTCGCGATAGGCCCGGGACTTTCGGTTGATGAAGAGATATCAAAACTCGCCTGCTTATTAATCAGCAAATCAAGAGTCCCTCTTGTTATTGATGCTGACGGTATAAATGCGATAGCAGGGAAGCCCGGTTTTCTGAAGAAGAGCATGTCGCCTGTAATCCTTACCCCTCATTCAGGCGAGATGGCGAGACTTATGAAGCAGGGGTCATGGGATAGGGGTCATGGGTCAGAATATGCCCTCCGAACTAATATAGAGAATGACAGAATTAATATTGCAATTGCATTTGCGAAGAGGACAAATACATATCTTGTGCTTAAAGGAGCTCCGACTGTGACTGCAACACCGGACGGAGATGCTTTTATCAATTCCACCGGCAACCCAGGGATGGCAAAAGCCGGCACAGGCGATGTTCTCACAGGAGTGATATCATCTCTGCTTGCTCAAGGCTTATCACCGCGGGATGCGTCTGTGCTTGGTGTATATATGCATGGCCACATCGGCGACATAATGGCGGAGAAGAAGGGCAAGCATTCCTTAATAGCATCAGATATGATCAATGCTATACCTTCGGTCTTTAAATCAATTTTGAGAGATAAATATTAATGTTCAAGAAAAGATTCGGCATTTTTCAGATAATTATCTTCCCTCTTTTTTTGATATTAGTGGTTTTAGTTGTAATCAATAAAAAGACCGCTTTCCCCACGCCTGTTCTTCTTCAGGGCGAGTACATACGGGATGATTCAGGTGATATAAATGCCGGGTTATGGTCTGTGCCGCTTGTTTATGACTGGGATAATGACGGCAGAAAAGACCTTCTTATAGGCCAGAGATATGATGATGGGAAGGCAAGCCACGGATATGTCAGTTTCTATAAAAATACAGGAACCGATGCAGCCCCGAGTTTTAACGCTTCTATCAGGCTTGAAACGGACGGCAGATGCTGTCTGGATGTGACTGCCGAAGGTTGACTGGGCTCGTATATTTCAGTCGTGGACTGGAATAATGACGGGCTTCATGACCTGCTTGTCGGAGACGGCGCGGGCTACCTTCATATTTTTCCGAATACCAATACCAATGCCGATCCACGGTTGGGTGCTGATATATTAATAGAAGCTGACGGGAAACCGATTAAGGTTGGAGAGAGGGCAGCGCCTTTAGCTGATGACTGGAACGGAGACGGGAAGAAGGATCTGCTCGTCGGCAATTTTGTCGGCAATATCAGGGTTTATTTAAACAAAGGAAGCGATACCGCGCCTCTGTTCGGTTCATCATATAACCTAAAGCTGAGAAACGGCAAAGATATAAAAATAGGGACCCGTTCAGCGCCGAGGATATTTGACTGGGACAGGGACGGAAAGAAAGATATATTAGCAGGTGAATTTGAGGGATATATTTATTTTCTCAGGAATACCGGAACAAACAGCGCTCCGGCTTTTGACGGCTATGAAAAACTCCTCCTGTCAACAGGCAAGCCTCTGCTCTATTCAGGCAGAGAGACCGGACACAGAACACGCCTTGACGTGACTGACTGGAACAATGACAGCATTTACGATATTCTCGCGGGGGGCACTGACGGGAAGGTAATGTTATTTTCCGGATCGCATGAGCCTCTTTATCTCGGCATCAAAGAGAGGTTTGAGCGCTCGGAGATCGGAGAAAAGATTATGAGACGGATAAGGAGGCTGGCAGGGAAGTAATGAATAGGAGTGATGGTTTTATCGAGCCTCAGAATCTGAATTTCAGCGCCTTGACTGCATTCTTTACAACACGCTTGGCAGGCAATAACAGCACAGATATTATGGCCGAGCGATATAGCGTCTCAAGGGATAACATATATCTTCCTATACAGAAACATACTGACATGGTGCAGATCCTTGATTCCTCCTTGTCTCCTGCAATTGCGGATGCTGTAATAACACAGAAGAAGGGCATACTTATAGGCGTGCAGGTTGCCGACTGCGTACCAGTTCTCCTTTATGACAGGACGCGGGGCGTAATCGGCGCTGTTCATGCAGGATGGAGGGGAACGGCACAAGAAATACTGAAGGGCGCTATCAGGGCTATGCGGGAGAGGTTTAATTCATCACCTGATAATATACATATTGCCATAGGACCAAGCATCAGGCAATGCTGTTATGAAGTCGGAGATGAGGTTGAAATTTCTGTCAGGAGTGTGACAGGCGAAGGGGATTACTGCATCAATAAAGACAATAAATATTTCATAGACCTTTCATCCGCCAATAAGATACAGGCTCTTTCCATTGGGATCCCTGAAGAAAATATCTGGCAGTCTGAAGAGTGCACCTTCTGCAATCCTGAGAAATTTCATTCGTACAGGCATACAAAAAAGAGCGCGGGAAGGCAAGGCGGATTTATTGGAATGTGGTAGAATAAAAATAAACTAAGAACTGGGGACTGAGAAGCAAGAACTAAAAACTAATTAATTTCTCAGTTCCTATTTCTTAGTTCTAATTTCTCTGGAGGAATAATGCTAAAAGCAAAGGATATTATGACAAAGGATGTTATCACCGTTAAGCCGGAATCAACAGTGGAAGAGCTTGCACGGCTTCTGTTTGAGCACAGGTTCAGCGGGGTGCCTGTTGTTGATGATGCAAAGAGACTGGTAGGGATCGTTACTGAGCATGACCTTATCAGCCAGAATAAAAGGCTTCATATCCCCACGATAATCAGGCTCTTTGACGCCTATATAATGCTCGGCTCCGGCAAGATGGAGGACGAGATAAAGAAGATGGCCGCCGCAATAGTCGGCGATATCTGCACAAAGAAGGTTGTCTCGATCACAGAAGATACAACTATAGAGGAGATAGCAACAATAATGTCAGAGAAGAAGATACACCTGCTCCCTGTTCTGAGGGACGGGATCGTTGTCGGCATAGTAGGCAAAGTTGATGTTGTAGGGACGATGACCGGTGAAGCTTCAAAGTAAGAGCGAGGATGATACAAAAAATATCGGCCGTGATCTCGGGAAAAAACTGAAGCGCGGAGATGTTGTCTGTCTCTGCGGCGAGCTCGGCTCCGGGAAGACCACTTTCACAAAGGGGATAGCATCAGCTCTCGGAATTAACGAGCGTGAGATTACAAGTGCAAGTTTTACCATTATCGCAGAACATGAGGCTGAGACGCCTCTTTATCATATTGATCTCTACAGGGTTTCAGCCGGAGATATCTCAGGGCTCGGCCTGCATGAGTATATAGGCAAAGACGGCATCTCTGTAATAGAGTGGGCTGAAAGGGCAGAATCGGAAATGCCCGAGGAAAGCATAATTGTAAGCCTCAAACACACCGGAGAGAATACAAGGGAGATTGAGATTAAAGGGATTCAATAGGTTCATACAACATGAAGAATATAGGCATATTTATAAAGAAAGGCGCTCCGGAGGCGCTTGATGTTGTAAATGACCTGCTCCTGTGCCTGAAGGAGAAACGCCTAAAGTTCTTTGTTGAGGAAGAGGCTGCCTCATCTCTCGGCATCAAGGGCATTCAAGGCCGTTTGATCCCCTCAAAGGTTGATATGATAGTGGTCTTCGGAGGCGACGGCACGCTTCTCAGTGTGGCAAGACTTGTGGGGAGCAGGAGTGTTCCGATACTCGGCGTTAATCTCGGCGGACTTGGATTCATTACCGAGATAACCAAGGATGAGGTCTGCGCCAGCATAAATACTATTCTCTCCGGAAAGTACGGCTTTGAGGAGAGGATAATGCTCATTGCCGATGTACACAGGAACGGGAAGAAACTGAAGCAGCACAACGCGCTGAATGATATTGTTCTGCACAAAAGCGCTCTTGCAAGGATGATAGAGCTTGATATACACATTAACAATAAATATGTAACCACTTTCAGGGCCGACGGCCTCATTATCTCAACCCCTACCGGTTCAACAGCCCACTCGCTCTCCGCAGGAGGGCCTATACTCTATCCTACGCTTGAATCATTCCTGCTGACTCCGATATGCCCGCATACGCTGACGAGCAGGCCTATCGTGCTGCCTGATGCTTTTACGCTGGATATCAGCATCAAAAAAGGAGACGACGTTTACCTGACGCTTGACGGACAGGAGGGCCTGCCGCTGAAGGTGAATGACAAGGTGAGAATAAAGAAGGCTGATTACAAGACAAGATTTCTCCATCTGCATGACAGGGATTATTTTAAGGTATTGAGAACCAAGCTCAATTGGGGCAAGAGGTAAGAGAGCAATGATAAGCAGAAATGAAGCGATAACAAACCTGAGAGGGGCTATCGAATTTTATCAGGGGCTTGGATTTGAATACCTCCCTGTGAAGAATTTTAGCATGGCCGGGCTTGGTGCTGAAAAGGTGAGCGAAGATTCTGTCCCGTATAGCAGAAGCAGAGAATCGGACGTTGATATTTCGAATAAAGATGAAGCCTTGAAAATGTTAAGAAATGAGATAGGCGACTGCCGGCGTTGCAAGCTTGCAAAAGGCCGTAAAAATATTGTCTTTGGCGAGGGGAACGCTGAAGCAAAACTTATGTTCATTGGCGAGGGCCCCGGCAAAGATGAAGATATACAGGGAAGTCCCTTTGTGGGGGAGGCGGGGCAAATTCTCAACAGCCTTATAAACAAAAGAGGATGGAAACGAGAAGAAGTCTACATCGCGAATATTGTGAAATGCAGGCCCCCTGCCAACAGAGTGCCGGAAGAAGATGAGATTGCAGCATGCAGGCCTTTCGTTGAGAGGCAGATAGAGATAATCAGGCCGAAGGTGATTATTAGTCTCGGCAATGTGGCGACTCATTCGCTTCTCGGAATAAAAATGCCGATAAGCAAGGCAAGAGGTAATTTCTATTCTTACAAAGACATCCCTGTAATGCCGACTTTTCATCCGGCGTATTTCCTGAGAAATCCGAAAGAGAAACACCTTACATGGGATGATACGGCAAAGGTGCTTGAAAAATTGAAAGGTGAATAGGAGGGTTGAATGAAAAGGTTGTGGGCGCCATGGCGGATGGAGTATATACTTGATGAGAGGAAACTTAACAGCTGTCTCTTCTGCGCTATTTCAAAAGCAGATAAGAAAAATGACAGTAAGAACCTGATACTTTACAGAAGCGAGCACTGTTTTGTGGTACTCAACAAGTACCCTTATAACAACGGCCACCTCATGGTAGTTCCCTACTTTCACACCTCAACCTTTGAAGGCCTTTCCGATGAGGTGCTATTTGATTTTATAAAGACGGTCAGAAAGAGCGTCTCAATACTGAAAAAGGCGTTTAATCCAGACGGTTTCAACCTCGGCCTAAACTTCGGCAAAGTTGCGGGAGCGGGCATGGAATCGCACATGCACAAGCACATTGTTCCGCGTTGGACAGGCGATACAGACAGCATGCCAATAATAGCTGAGACAAGGGTTATGCCTGAACATTTGAGAAAGACTTATAACAGGCTGAGAAAGTTATTTAATCAGTAACCGGCAATTCTATCCCGGCATTATCCTTGTCTTGAATCCGAGATTTCTGACCGCTTCAAAGAGAGACTTCTCATCAATCACGCCCGGCTCATATTCTACGTGAACGGTTCCTTCTGCGTAATAGACCGAGACATCCGAAACACCATCCTTATCACGCAGAATGTTCTCCATATCCTCAGCGCATCCCGTGCATGTGATTCCCTCTAACTGGAATTTGATATTCTTTCTATTGGTTTCCATAAAAGATTATAACTAAAGAGCGGAAAACAAGGCAGCCTACATAGTCCGGCTGCCTTGTCCTGCTTACTTACTCCATACAGCCGTGCGAACCGAACCTCTTGCCCATGCCTTCAGGCGCTTTTTCGCGGATCTTCTCCTTTAGCCCCTGCATATCTCTTTCAAGCTTTGCGAGGGTCTCAAGAGTAGTTCCGGGATTGCGGAGAGCTTCACGGTGTTCAAATTTCTTGTCATGAAGCTCTTTTCTGAGCGCGTAGGTCTCATCAAGGAATTTTTTTGATGCATCATCTCCATGACCCATCATAGGCCCTTTTTCACAGCAGCCTTCCATCATCTGGCCGGGCATCCCTTCACCCTGATGCCTGCCGCCGTGATCGTGAGCAAAAGCCAGAGCCCCTACTGCAAGCAAAGATACAACCGCCAGTCCAATAGCTAATCTCTTCATCTTCTTCACCTCCTTTAGTTTAATTATTCAAAATTCTATGCCTATAGATTACGTTGTGCCGTTGAAGAAAATATGAAGGAATCATGAAATAAATGTGAACTTGCTTTTTTATTCCCCCTTAAAAAGGGGGAGACAGGGGGTTGTTGATTAGCGGAGAGGTGTTAACGCGTTCAGTCCCGAACCAGACTTAAAACAATCAATGGGGAAAAATAAAATGTTATCGAAGGGGAGTTGACTCGGGGGAATTTTTTACAATAAGTACTGTTAATGATTTGGGAAAGGTCAAGGGGCCGGCAGACTTTCAAGTCCGTCGGCCCCTTTGAATTAATTACTACGGTATGTTCTGTTTTATTAGTCTATAGGCCCGGCAGAAAAAATTATAGTGTCAAAAGTCCTTTTAAGGCTATCGCTTTTAAAATTAGTCATTTCCTTTCCCGGCTTAAATGACATTGTACTTCCAATATTTATTTTACTTAGCGGTATAGCCACCCACGTCCTTTTGCCGTCTTTCTCGAGATATACATATGTGTATCCGGCGCTGTCCATGGATTCGACAACCTTCCCTGATATGGCGCCCGGCGTTTCTTTTTGGGCAGTATGCGTCTTCATAAAATCACCAACTTTTTCAGGCTTGCCGGAGATACCGGCAGAGAACATTATAGTGTCAAATGTTCTGTTAAGCGTCTTGCTCTGAAAATTCTTTATCTCTTGCCCTGCTATAAATGACATCTCCTTGCCTATGGTTATTTTTGTTTCAGGTATTGCGACCCATGTATTCTTGCCATTACTTTCAAGCAGCACATACGTATAACCTGAGCTGTTCAAAGTTTCTTTTACCTTTCCTTTAATTGAAGGGATATCAGCAGGAACTTGAGCCGCTTTCTTGCCGGGTATGTCTGGATGCCCCTTGGGCATCACAGCATTCTCCGCAATGGGACCGGCAGCTTTCTGCCCGGATATGTCCGGATGCCCCTCAGGCATCACAGCATTCTCCGCAATTGGACCGGCAGTTTTCTGTCCTGTAATGTCAGGATGGCCTTTAGGCAGCTCAGCCTTCTTTGCAGCCTCAGGAGCGGATTTATCCGGTTTCTTACATGCAGCGGCAGTAAAAATCATGGACAGGGACAACAGCAATACAAACACAAGCTTGGATCTCTTCATCTGATATCTCCTTATTATCTTCTTTTTGCTCAGGCACAAAAGCCCAAACAATAATTTCTGTCTTTTTATATAAAGACAGGCAATATCATCTGTATGATGTTTTTATTGTAACATTATGTTAGAAGAATATGCCCTTTTTGGTACCTAAAGGCCAATTCTATACCTATAAGTTACGTTATGCTGTTGAAGAAAATATGAAGGGGAAGTGAAATAAATGTGAACTTGCCTTTTTATTCCCCCTTAGTAAAGGGGGAGACAGGGGGGTTGTTGATTAGCGGAGAGGGGTTAACGCGTTCAGTCCTGAACCATCCCTAAAACAATCAATGGGAAATAAATAACAAAATGCTATTGAAGGAGAATTAAATTAGGGGGATGTCTTATAGGAAGCGTTGAGCTTTACGTAAGCTTCCTGCCGGAGTTGATAACAATAAGTGAAATACCGTCTATAAGCAGCAGAAGATTCAACACAGCGCTGATCCCGTGAAGCCTCCTGAACTCCTTCCTTTCCAATGACTCCGATGATGTATGTTCAAAAGATGTTATCGCGGCCTTTGTCCTTTTGATGTCAGGGTAAAGCTTAAAGGTGATAAAGGCATTGATCACAATAGCAGCAATGATCAGGGCAAAGGATAATTTTCTGGCGATGCCCGTTTGGAATTTTGCAGCAAGAAGAAAGCTCACCAGCGCAGCCAGAGATATGATCAGGTTATACGGGAAATAAAAAGGAAAGAGCTTGTTCACTATCGCGCTTGCCGTATCGCGTTCAAAGCCCTTGAATATAATCGGGGTGATGAGGAAAGAAAATATCGCAATACCTCCCACCCACAAAGCAAGCAGAATGTTGTATATGCTTATTCCTAACTTGGCCATTTGAAGTTATTGTATCACATCATATACTTCGATAATAGAAACAAAATCAATGGGGAATGTTATTGATGGGGTGGTGACTCAGGGGGATTTTTTAGAGCAAGCGTTGACTATCTTTTCAGGATGTGTAAGGCATTTCATTTGTAAACATCTTTTCTATGAGCAATAGAAAGCACTTTTATTATTTTCTCGGCATCGTCAATGCTATAAACTACTCTATAATCCCCGCTTCTTAATCTATAAAATTCGGTCTCTCGCAATTTTTTACAGCCAAAAGGTCTTGGATTGTTTTCAAGTAACATTATCTGGCCGCGGATCTTAACTCTCACTGACTCAGGCAGTTTTAGAAATTCCTTTTCCGCCTTTGAGATTATCTCAACCGAATACTTAGCCATTTAATTCCCATGTTCTTTTAGAAAATCTCTGAAAGGCCTGCTTCTGTCCTTTGCCCTGCTTTCAGCCATTGCTATGTCTATCAGGTCTTCACGAAATTGCTTTTCTTTCAGAATTTTTGACAGGAATATATCTTGTTCCTTTTTTGCCATTGTCTTAAATGCTGTGAGAAAGATTTCGGCAGTTGCTCCTTTTGCGCTCATAGCGTTTCCCCTTTCAATTTTTAATAACCTATTTTACCCCTTCTACTTCTACATTCGCAATCTTTTACAAGGTTGACGCGGGGGATTTTTTATAAGAAGTGATGAATATCTTGTTCAATTTATCTTCAATCTCTTTTCTCAGGGCAAATGTCAATAAGTAAGTCCGACTCCACAATCTCTTCCAGGTTCTGACATTTCTCCATGATTAAGAAAAATGCTAAAATAAAGCATGAAGATATTGATATTTATAGGGTTGGTAATTGCCGTTTATTTATTTGCTGCCCTTAATCTAAGGATGGGATACAAAAAGCTTCTTTGAGGCGGAGTAACTCCCTCGGTCAGAGAGAGGATGGCAAA
>JBFLVX010000088.1:0-10280 GCA_040758255.1 Nitrospirota bacterium | reverse complement strand
ATTCGGAGAACAACATGGTGGAGCTGGTGAGGGATATTCGGTCTTCGGTGGGCTATGGGGCGGGGGAGTTCGCGACCTTCGCGATAGACGCCGGGAGCGGGATATTCTCGGCCTTCATGAAGAACTCGATAACGTAAACTATCTTTCGCACATTTAAGAAGGTTGAAAAGAGACGCCCTCATCTGGTTAAGTTGAGTTACCAGACAAAACTTGGCCAAAAGGAGGGCGCCATGAACCCAGAAGGTTCACAAGAAAAGATTATACGAATAGACGAAGGGCTCGTGAAGCGGGAACTGAGCGAGATCGTCCGAGGCACAGTGGAGGAGACATTGAACAAACTTCTTGACGCTGAAGCAGACGAGCTGTGCGGTGCAGGAAGGTATGAACGAAGTCCCGACCGGATCGACACGAGAGCTGGTTCGTATGAGAGAAACTTGGAAACAAAAGCCGGGAAGGTCACACTCAAGGTGCCCAAATTGAGAACGATTCCTTTCGAGAGCGCGATCATTGACCGGTATAAACGCCGGGAATGCTCAGTGGAAGAAGCACTTATCGAGATGTACCTGGCTGGAGTGTCAGTCCGTCGCGTGGAAGACATTACCGAAGCCCTGTGGGGCACCAGAGCCTCGGCAGGACTTATCTCCAAGCTGAATAAGCAAGTCTACGAGAAGATCGAATCCTGGCGTAACCGGACGATCGAAGGTCGCCATGCCTATGTCTACCTGGATGGAATCGTCCTCAAGCGAACCTGGGCGGATGAAGTCAGGAATGTCTCGATTCTTGTTGCCTTTGGCGTCAATGAAGACGGCTTCCGCGAGATTCTGGGGGCTGCGGAAGGGGCCAAGGAAGATAAAGCCGGCTGGGGCAGCTTTATCGCCAGCCTTAAGGAACGCGGGCTCCAGGGTGTAAGGCTTTTCATTTCAGACAAATGCATGGGACTCGTAGAGTCACTCGCCGAATACTATCCAGAAGCCCAATGGCAACGTTGCACAGTACACTTTTACCGAAATGTGTTCACTAATGTTCCTTCGACAAAAGTAAAAGACGTGGCGGCAATGCTCAAAGCGATTCATGCCCAGGAAGACCGCCAGGCAGCCCTTGAGAAGGCACACGCGGTGGCAGAGAAGCTCAAAGCCATGAAATTACATACCGCAGCCAAGACGCTTGAAGAAGGCATCCTGGAGACTCTTAGTTATACTGAATTTCCCCGTGAACATTGGCGAAAACTGAGAACGAACAATCCGATGGAGCGGATTATGCGGGAGATCCGTCGTCGTACCCGGGTGGTTGGCAATTTCCCGGATGGTAATTCTGCGCTTATGCTAGTGACCTCTCGGTTACGCTACATCGCTGGACGTCAGTGGGGCACACGATGCTATATGAACATGGATCTTTTATTCAAAGGAGAAATCGGCTACCAGATAATCGAGGCATAGACGGGAACTGGATGAGGGCTTCCCGATAAATGTGCGAAAGAATGTTGACGCTACCTTGCGCCTTGCGTAGGTGTTCCAAGCCCAGGCTATGATGGAGTCCTTGCCTAGGAAGGATTTCCGGAAGGTTTCCACATTTCCGGCCCAGAGTTTTTCCTTCGCGATGATCCGTCTCAAGGTTCTTGTGAGGACTCTCCACATGACGACTGTCTTGGTGTAGTCGAGCCAGACTACGGTATCTACTGATCCCCAGGTGATTCCCTGGATCTTGGTGTAGTTCCCATGGATGACGAATCCGCGGTTCTCCCGGATTTCCCTTCTCACCATTCCTTCAAATATCTCCAAGGGGGTTTCGGTCCAGTCTGGTCCCCAATGCAGGGCGTCCAACTCTATATCCTTGATCCCTAGGGTCAGGGCGATCTTCCTGGCCAAGGTGCTCTTCCCGGCCCCGCTCGTCCCGACGACCAGGATTCTGGAATTATGGTCGAAGTTTTTTATGGGGTTCATCCTTTTTCTCCTGGCTATCCTGTTCTCCTGTCGTTTCTATTTCCAGTTGATCAGCGAACCAGTAGGGTTCGAAGCCTTTGGAGGATGTCTGGATCACGTAGACGTACTGCAAGCGGTATCGGTGCCAGAGGTGATCGATGACGTGCCGTGGGAGCTCGGGTTTTAGCTTGATCCGCACGGTGGCCCCTATGGCGAGCTGGGGTTTTTCGTGGGTCGGGTGGTCCTTGGGCTGGAGTTTTTCCCTTTTGGGGTATCGCATCCACCATCGTTTGGGCAAGCTACTGTCGCTCATGGGGCTAGAGGTATCTCCCTGTTATGCTCGCGGGGTTGGCTTTGATTTGGGCGGGGGTTCCTTCGGCCATGACCATGCCGCCTTTGTGGCCTCCTTCGGGGCCCATGTCTATGATCCAGTCGGCGCGTTTTATGATGTCGGTGTTGTGTTCTATGACGATGACGGTGTTCTTCCTGTCAACCAGTTTCTTGATTATCTGGAAGAATGTGTCGATGTCGGAGCGGTGGAGGCCTGTGGTGGGTTCGTCCATGACGTATATGTTGCTTTCCTTCTGCAGTTCGGCGGCGATCTTGAGGCGCTGGGATTCTCCTCCGGAGAGGGAGCTTAGGGTTTGGCCGAGCTTTAAGTAGCCCAGGCCTACGTCCTTGAGGAGTTTTAGGTGTTGGTTGATCTTGTGGGTGGTGAAGAAGGCGAGGGCTTCGTCCACGGAGAGGTTGAGGACGTCCGCTATGTTCTTGCCTTGGTACCTATGGTTGAGTACGTCGGCGTGGTAGCGTTTTCCTTCGCATTCGTCGCAGAGGGATTTCACTGAGTCGAGGAAGTTGAGTTCGTAGCTGATGAAGCCTTGGCCGTTGCATTTGGGGCAGGCGCCTTTGCTGTTGAAGCTGAAGAGGGCGGGGTCGGCTCCTGTGTCGGCGGCGAATTCCTTGCGTATGGCGTCGAAGATGCCGGTGAAGGTGAGGGGATTGGCCCTGGATGATCGGCCTATGGGGCTTTGGTCGATGACGGTGGCCTGGGGGTGTTGGGGCAGGAAGCATTCGTGGATGAGTGAGCTTTTGCCGCTTCCGGATACGCCTGTGACGCAGGTGAGCATGCCTTTGGGTATGCGCACGGTGATGTTCTTGAGGTTGTTGGCTGTGGCGTTCCGTATTTCGTAATATCCCTCGGGGGTCTTTGTGGTTTCGTGGAGGGGGATTTCCTTGTGGAGTGTCGTGGCTGTGATGCTTTGGCTGGTCTGGATGTCCTGGGCGGGGCCGTTGTAGACGATTGTTCCGCCTTTTGTTCCGGCCCGGGGTCCTATGTCGACGATCCATTCGCAGGCTTTTATGACTTCGGGGTCGTGTTCGACGACGAAGACGCTGTTGCCTCTGTTCTTTAGTTCATACAGGAGCTGTATGAGTTTCTGGGTGTCCCTGGGGTGGAGGCCTGTGGTGGGTTCGTCCAGGACGTAGAGGAGGTCGACGAGGTTGCAGTCGAGTTGGCGGGCCATTTTTACGCGTTGGGATTCGCCGCCGGAGAGGGTTCCCACGGGTCGTTCGAGGCTTAAGTAGCCTACTCCTATGTGGATGAGTTGCTTGAGGATGTATTTGGCTTTCCTCACGATGGGCTCGGCTATGGGGTCGTCTATGGTTTCGAGGTATTCGAGTACGTGGGGGAGTTCCCAGCGGCAGACTTGGTCTATGCTTGCGCCGTGGATTTTCACGTTCCGGGCTGAGGCGTTGATGCGGGTTCCTTGGCACTGGGGGCAGGTTTCATATTTGAAGAAGCGGTTGTAGGCGTTTTTCTCTTCTTCGTCGGCTTCGTCTTCGCCTTTCTGGGCCATGGAGTTTTCGAGTTTGCGCACGAGGCCTTCGAAGTTGCGGTTGTAGGATACTGCTTCCTTTGATCCTTTTACATGGAAGGGTTCGGAATAGAGGAGGAGGTTGAGTTCCTCGGGGCTGTAGTCCTTTATTTTCTTGTCGGGGTCCACGATCTTGAATTTGACGAGTTCGTTCCATAGGAAGCTTCCGACTTTGTAATGGATATGGAGGATTCCTCCTTCGCGGATGGATTTCTCCCTGTCGAGAAAGAGGTCGAGGTCGATCTTGGCTATCTTTCCGAGTCCGTGGCAGTGTTCGCACATGCCCATGGGGTTGTTGAAGGAGAAGAGGAAGGAGGCTCCCAGGTAGGGTTTTCCGATGCGGGAAAACAGGAGTCTAAGGTAGGTGTTCACTTCGGTGGCCGTCCCTACGGTGCTGCGCAGGTTGTTTCCCATCTTCTTCTGGTCTATGACCATGGCTGTCGATAGGTTGAGGATGTCGTCCACGTCGGGCCTGGACAGCTTGGGCAGTCTCTTCCTGGCGAAGGTCGAGAAGGTCTCTATGAGTTGCCTCTGCGCCTCTGTATAGATCGTATCGAAGAGCAGGGAGGACTTCCCCGATCCCGAAACCCCCGTGAAGGCCACAACCTTGTGCTTGGGAATCTCCGTCGAAATGTTCTTCAAATTGTTTGCATGCGCATTCTGAATGACAATGTAGTCCGAACTCATACCTCATCCTTTATGTATGGATCAATTCGACATGATAACAGGATTCCATGATCGACTGGAATATTTTCAGGTGTATTTTTCCAACTTTATTTTTGTATGCTTCTGATAGTGTTGAAAATCCTTGTCCAATGTAAATATGGACATGTCGTTGTTGGTCGCAACTGAGCATATCAGGTAATCTATATAGGTTCCTTGTATCCCGTGGTTTCTGCATTCATTGAAGTACTCCGCCGCACGTTCATAATCATGAGTTTGTATCGTGTGGTTTTCGAATATCGACAATTTCTCCTTGAGCATTTCAAACGTTTCTTTGTTCGAGACTCCCGATAGGATTTCCTGCCGAATCGGACCTATGAGGACAACCGCAAGGTTGCCTATCAATTTGGATAGATAGCTCACTATCTTCTGATCTTCCTCGGTTCTCTCCTTCTTTCTTAAAGCAAGAAACCATACCGAAGTATCCACCAATACCCGTTTCATCGGGATCTCATTTTCTTATAATCGTACGAATCCTCATATTCTATTGTACCAAAAACATCTACAAGATCCTTCGCCTTTCTCCTTTTGATGAACTCATCAAGCGCTGCGTTCACAGTATCCTTTTTTGACCTAAACCCCCCAATCTCAAGCGCCTTCGTGAGCAATGCATCATCTATCGCCAGGTTCGTAGCCATGATATCCCCCTCTACTCATATCTTACACATCATAATGTGTAAAGTCAATAACAGAATTAATTCCTATATATATTGAAACTTATCAAATGCTAAAGTACAATTCTGCGTAATATTTGTTAAACCTGCCAGGAGTATGTGTAAGCAATAGAACCTCTCTTAACTTAAAATCATTATTAAATTGAGTTGTATAAAGGAAGACTTTTTTTTATAAAACCTATAATTTTCTTGAGTAAATCTCTTAAATCGCCGAGGGCTTGAAACTAACATTTTCTAAACCTGCGAGTCGTAATGTCACGATTCTTACTGAGGAGCGTAATGAAGACTAGCAAGAATCGTGACATAGCTGAGTCAAGTTGAATAAATTGCTAGCTATTTCCTTGGTACATCTTTTTTACTCAATCTCATTCTTGATAATTCGCCTTCATCTATAGGGTAAGCATGATACAAATTTCCTGAATGCCTTTTAAATACAATTAATATTTTATATTTAATTGAAAAAATAACAAATGAAGCGCTCTCATCACAACAAACAAAATAATCAAGTAAATCCTGTAACTCTTGTTTTCCAATATATATTGGTAATCTACTTCCATAACCATTTAATGAATTATGCTTTCTATTTTCTTCATAGAATAATGAATACTTTTTATAAAATTCAATACACTTATCTTGATTATCAATTATTTGCAAAGTAAAACGACTATTGCGTGTAATGCAACACAAGCCGGTTTGGTTAAAGTCGAGAACGTTACAATGTGTGATAAATCCAGTGTCATATGGTTGCTTATTAACATAAGACATAATCTTTTTAAGTTCAGCTTTAATAATTTGAGATAAATGAGAACGATTACATATATCTGGTGTTATAGAAATTACATCATCAACTTCAGATATTTCATATTCAGATGACGACCATTTTGAAAACAAGGAATACATTAATGAACAAAAATCCCTTAGATCAGAATTTTCATGAGCAATTTCTCCGATTGGAAATATCTCAATTAGCTCATTTGCTAGCTTTGATGTAAAAAGCATACAAATATTTGGCCTATCCAATATCTCTGTTATTTTAATAATTTGCTCAATTAACACCCAATACTTACTTTTATTTAAAACATAATCCATCGAATCCCAGCAAAGCAATCCAGGATCTAATAATGCATTTGCTTTCATTCAATTAAATCCTATTTTTTTTTGATTGAGCCTTTATTAGAAGTTTGAATTCATTATCATATTGATCAAAGAACCCGGATGGCCATTTTTTAATTGTTCCATTTTCTTCGAGCTTAATTACATCATATTCTGTTCCATCAACTTGATTATTTACAAAAGTTAATACAATTTTATTCAATAAATTACATTGTTTATCTTCAGCAACTCGTCGTCTCAAACGATGAATAAAGTGGTCTGAATGTGTTTCGACTAATACAGATTTATTTAAAGAAATTGAACTTAAAAAATCAAAAAGAAGGCTTTGAACTTTTGGATGAAGGTGAATTTCTGGTTGTTCAAGTATAATTAATGATGTATTTTGTGACGGTCTAAGTCCTTCAACAATTATTGGTAATACTTGACTAATGCCAAAGCCAACATGCGTTATTGGGATTTTTTTTCCATTATTGTTTGTCAGTGTTACAGTGTGTATATGCCGATTTGTCTTAGCGCGATCAA
The DNA here is from genome assembly GCA_040758255.1 of Nitrospirota bacterium. Lineage (GTDB taxonomy): Bacteria > Nitrospirota > Thermodesulfovibrionia > UBA6902 > UBA6902 > JACRPZ01. The sequence continues at coordinate 3,455 of JBFLVX010000088.1, read as the reverse complement.
CGCGAATTGTTTTTGCCATCTCAAATATTTCGCACAACCAATGGTTAAGAGCATTTTCTAATGTTATATTAACCACTTTATCTTCTAACTCACCTCTAGTAATGCTATATTTATAAGTGCTTATTACTTCTTGAGAATAATTTGCATATATAAAGGCCGCATTCTCTCCTTTATTGCCTATTGAATCAACAAAATCGTCATCTTGAAAGTAATACTCTCTAGGTTCCTCTCTTAACGGACCAATATATGTTACTCCATTAAAAAAACGGTAGATAATATTTCTAATAACTCTGTTAAAAGGTCCAAACATTACTTCGACAGAAGAATTCTCGATTTCATATGGGAAAAATGAAGAAAACAATACATTTGCTGTCATTTCTCTATAATCACCTTCATTAACGATATTACTAAATAAAGGTTTTTTTAGAAATAAAAACGGTGCGTTTGTTTTAATTGCATATTTATTTCCTCGAATATTTCTTTCAATATCAAGATACTTGTTCTCTACATAACCATTGTAAAAAATTGAAATTTTATACTGCTTAACAACAATTCTTTTTGTTGCTTTTTTAAACGAGAAATACACATCTATTTGCTTGAATTGACCTTTCTCTTCAATGGTTCCTAAGTACTTATCAAGGAGTTTACTATTACTACCAATATCAGTATTATCAAGATGAAAAGTAACAGAGAAAGTATTAGAATTCTTTTCGTTGTATAATATTGATTCAAATTTTCCAAGAGATACATATGGCTTATTTAGTTTCAAAGCAGATTCAAATGAGGCAGCTTCAATAGATTGTTTTAATAGAAGTAAAAGATGAATAAGTGAACTTTTACCTCCACTATTCGCGCCAGTAAGTACATTAACTCTTTTTATTGGAAAAGATTCAAGTTTATTAATACCCTTAAAAGAAGAAATGCTAATATTCATATATTCCCCCTGGACTTAAACCAAAAATTTTATAATATTTCAACTCTCTGCTCCGCGTTGCGGAGTCGAACCAACATACGTTAAACCGGGAATACTAGACTTGCGTAGTTTGCCCAGGGATCGTAGAGACACATCACAAACCATACCAGGCCAGAATATCCGGTTGAAGCTAAAGTTAGAAGAATTCAATTTATTCTTACTCCTTGATTTTTCCATTGCTCAATTGAGTAATCTATTATTTCTCTTTCAGGGGTAGATCCACATATTTGTACGAGTTCTTGGCCTGATTGTGTTAATAATACCTGCCCAATAGGAAGTGTATTATCCTTTTCATTTTGCATTCTTATTTTTATCGGAATATGGAAATAACTAATAGTGAAATCTTGTGGGAGCTTCTGCCTTCCATATCCACTAATACTTTCAAAACTAATAAGTCCCAATGTATCAAGATGCTTTAATGTATTAAAAGTAATTCCATATTTATTATAAATATCATTTTGGCAATCAAATATTACAATTGTTGGCAATCCAATTAAGAAATTAAATTTAGCGAGATTTGTAAACAACATAGCATCTCTTATTTCTAGTTCTGATACTATTTTTATTGTTCTTCTTGTAAACGTGCCCGGTTTATTTGCCTCGCCTGCCAGTATTTTACTCCATATTGTCTGCATCTGTTCATTTGATGTAATTCTTGCTTTGTCAAAGAAATTAGCCAACCAGTCATTATCTATATCAATAGGTTTTGATTGCTCATTCAGCAGAGGCAAAGAATTATCGATAATATTCTCAATATTTTCTTGTTTCTTAGTTTCTTCGTTAATCATTCTTGCAAGAGTCCTTTTTTTTAATTCATCAATTTTTAAATCAGAAATGGCCTTTATTTCTTCAGCTTGAGTTTCTGCTTTTGCTCTCCGAATTATTCTTTGTGGCTCAAACAATACCCCAATGGCATCGGATATTTTTTTTATTAAGGTATTAACCGGTTTCGCTAAATCGCCAACATTTGCAATATTTCCTTCCATTTGTTTTCTCCTTTAGCTATTCCAGCGCGAAGCGTCCGGCTAATAAATATTATAAGGATAAATCCATGGTTTGTAGAAACTGTTTTGTAAGTATTATCCTCAAAAAGGGTAAGATATGCGTTATGGGGTTGTAAATAGGTGGTTGCTGGGTATAGGCATATTTTTAGGAAAATCTGTGATTTGGGGTTGGGCGGGAGAGGATGGAGAAGATTTAATATTAGCAGGATTTGATATTGGGAGGGGTTCTGGTCTTGTCGATCTTGGTTATCCTGGATTCCTGTCTGATGGTTTATGGCTGGGAGGGGAGGGAGAAGGAGAATGTGGAGCCTTGGGTAGGGATGGAGGTTGCCCAGACTTTACCTTTGTGGCGGGAGATGATGCGGGCGACGATGGAGAGGCCCACGCCCGTGCCTTCGAATTCCTTTTCGGAGTGGAGACGCTGGAAGAGCTTGAAAAGCTTGTGGGAATATTCGGGATCGAAGCCGACGCCCGAGTCCTTCACCTCATAGATATGCATGCCGTCCTTGGTATGGCCCGAGATTTCGATGCGGCGGATAGGCTTGGGACGCGTGTACTTGACCGCGTTGCCGATGAGATTCATCCACACCTGATGCATCAGCATAGGATCAGCCCGGCATTGGGGAAGATCGCCCACCGAGAAGAGAATGGCAAGCTTCTCCTCGTCGGAGACAAGCTCGTCGAAGACGGACCTCGCCAAGACACCCATGTCGACGGAAGAGAAATGAAGATCGCTCTTCGACACATGGGAAAAACCAAGAATCCCCTGGATCAAATCCTCCATCCTCTCCACATTCCCCACAATCCGCTCAACGCAATGGACACAGGTGGGATCATTGGGATCCTTCACAGGATTGGCCAAAATCTGCGCGAAACCCGAGATAGACCTCAAAGGAGCCCGCAAATCATGAGCCACAGAGTAGGTGAACGCCTCAAGCTCATCGTTCGCGTACTGCAGCTGACGCGTGCGCTCATCTACCTTAGCCTCCAACTCCGCGTTCAAGACACGGACCTGCTTGTCGATATACCTCCGCTCCTCGATCTCATTCTTAAGATGCTTCGTCTTGATAGCAACCTCGCGGCGCAAGGAAAACACCCACAACCAAGCGAACAAGGCAAGAGCCCCCAGACCAGCCGCCCCCCACCAGAACCACGAAGGAACCCCCCCGTGCTCCGCCCCCGACACCCACCTGGAAAACGACCTCGAATAGAAAGAGGAAAAATCCCCCGCCATCCCCTCCATGCCGGAATCGATCGCATGGAGCACATCCCCATGACGCCCCTTCGGAACCGCGAAATGCAGGGCAAGAGGAGAAAAACTGATAGGCGTGATCCGAACCTTGAAACCCCTTGTCATCCGGCACGTTTAGTGACCCCGGGTCGCCACTTTTAGTGACCCCCTGCACCCTTAACCAATAGCCGGTTAGGAACCGGCGGTCAAGCTCTGTTGGCGAGTGGCGAAACTCTCCACTCGGTAC
>JBFLVX010000087.1:0-10288 GCA_040758255.1 Nitrospirota bacterium | reverse complement strand
GATGCGCCTACAGCCCCCGTTGTAATCTATCCATCAAACGGCTCCGAGATAACAACCCTTTCAACAGATATGACAATCACAAACAGCACAGACCCTGATTCGACAAATCTCACGTATGTATTTGAGATAGACACGACAAACACATTTGATTCTCCCGCCCTTATAATTTCAGACAGTATAATGGAAGGAGAGGGAACGACTACATGGCAGGTAACCAATCTTAATGACAATACATCTTACTATGTACGCTCAAAGGCGAGCGACGGCATGGCTGAAAGTTCATGGTCTGAGGTCACAGGTTTTTTTGTAAATACCTTAAATGACCCTCCGACAACACCGGTGCTTGCAAACCCTTCAGATGGGAGCGGAGTCAATACATTCACTCCATCACTTTCGGTTCGTAATTCATCGGATATGGACAGAGATGTCTTGACCTATGAATTTGAGCTCTATGATGACGCTGCAATGACCAATCCTGTATCTGTTATAGCAGGCGTTACGGAAACTGCTCAGATCACTTCATGGACAGTTCCATTAAGTCTTACTGAGAATATGAATTACTACTGGCGCGCAAGGGCTTATGACGGAGAGCTCCACAGCGGCTGGATGATACCTGCCTCTTTCATGGTCAATACAGCCAATGACGCCCCAACTGCACCTATACTCAATTCACCGGCAGAAGGAAGCAGTGTTGATACGCTTAATCCCACACTTTCAGTATATAATGCCACAGACCCTGACAGCGACATTCTCACTTATGACATCGAGATATATTCCAATGGAGTATTAATACAGTCAATAGCCGGAATTCCTCAGAATGCCTCCGGCATAACATCCGTAACAATCGGTACCGCCCTTTCTGACAACACCGCTTACAATTGGCGTGCAAGGGCCTATGACGGAGACCGCTACGGAGCATGGATGAATATGGCAACATTCACAGTACATCTTCCCTCAGCGAATATAACCGCAACCATTGAGGTTGAGCCTGAGACATTAAACCAGAAGAGCCAGGGCAAATGGGTGTCTGTTGAGATAGAGCTTCCGCGCGGATACAGCGTAGCCGACATAGATATATCATCAATACGACTTAACGGCGTTGTCCCGGCTGAATTGCGGCCTTACAGCATTGAATATGAGCATGGAAGAGCAGAAGAACTCAAGGTTAAATTCAGGCGGAGCGAGGTTATCGCCATTCTTCCTGCCGGAGAGAGAGTTAAGGTAATAGTTACCGGAACCGTAGGGACATCAACCTTTGAAGGATTTGACATAATAAGGGTGATTCACTAAATAAACTGACAAAAGAAGAGATAAGAACTCATATTGATGAAACCAGAACAGAGAAGAGGATATTAAACACCGGAGCAAATTACAGCGATAATTTTTTCTCCATTCACCGCATCATGATAAATCAGTCAAGTCCCTGTGCACTACGGAGACTTCCATCTTCTCTTTTGCAAGCCTCTTTTTTATTTCTTCGGCAATAGCCGGAGACCTGTGCCTGCCGCCTGTACATCCGATGCCTATTGTAAGGTAATTTCTCCCTTCCTGCCCGTAGAGAGGTATGGTATGCGTAAGCAGCGGGTACAGCTTGCCTAAAAAGTCTCCTGTGGCCTGTTGGGAGAGAACAAAATCCTTTACCTTCTTTGACGTTCCGGGAAAGTCTTTGAGCCTCTTTATGAAGTTCGGATTCGGAAGAAACCTCACATCAAAGAGGAGGTCCGCCTCTGAAGGTATGCCGTATTTATATCCAAAAGAGATGAGGGTGATAGCCATGCTTTTTCTCTTTTTGGCTGAATAAGCGCTTGTTATGAGATTGCGAAGCTGATGCGGGCTTAACGAAGACGTATTTATAATTCTATCCGCCTCCTGTCTTATTGACTGGAGAAGTTTAGCCTCTCTGTGAATAGCCTTTTTGAGATCCCTGTAACCAAGTGGATGGGGGCGTCTTGTTTCCTTGAATCTTCTTACGAGTATGTCATCTTTTGATTCAAGGAAGACAACCTCTATACTGCTGGCCTCTCTCAAATCAGAGACTGTATCAGAGAAATCAGCCAAAAACCTTCTTTCCCTGATATCCACTACAACAGCTGTTTTGGATATAGAAGGTGTTTTTTGAGATAGGCTGACAAATGCCTTAATAAGTTTGACCGGAAGGTTATCTACACAAAAAAAGCCGCTGTCTTCCAGGGCATTAAGCGCAACTGTCTTGCCTGACCCGGAGAGTCCGGTCAGGACAATCGTGAAAAGCCCGTCTTTCCTGACACCCTTCATTTTACAGGTTCTATAAGACCAAGATGCCCGTCATTCCTTGTGTAAAGAACGTTAATATCGCCTGAAGACGCGTTCGTGAATACAAAGAACGGCCTGTCCAGCAGATCCATGCTCATTGCCGCTTCATCAACACTCATCGGTTTGGTGTCGTAGAATTTCCTCTTTATAATCATTGGAGCAGCCTTCTCAGTTGAGCTGACAGATTCCGGGGTCTTCTTATTCTTCCTGTGAGAAACTGTCTTTTCTTTATATTTTTTTACCTGCCGCTCAAGCTTCTCCACTACTTCATCTATGGATGAATACATATCAGCGGTAATGCTCTCTGCCTGGATCATTAATCCGTTGACCTTCATAAGAACCTCTGTTTTGTGCCTATACTTTTCGACACTCAGCGTTACTGTTGCTTCTGTGATGTTCCCAAGATACTTGCTGAATTTACCTATCTTTTCCTCTGCGTAAGTCTTAAGGTTCTCCGTCAAATCCATATGCCGGCAGTTGACAATTACGTTCATTGTGCTCCTCCTCTTTATTATAATTTATAAATCTATGCGTATTAGTTTAATGTCGCTTAATCCCATTCTTTTCGTTTAAAGTGAGATGGGATTTTCATCCCCTCCCTGTATTTTGCCACGGTCCTGCGTGTAATATTTATAGATCTGCTGTTAAGAAGTTCGACTATCTTCTGGTCGCTGAAAGGCTCTTGATGATTTTCCTTTGAAATGATCTCTTTCATGACATTCTTCACAATGGTTGAGGACATGCTTCCTGTTGTCGAAGGAACCATATTGCTGAAGAAGAACCTGAAGCTCAGAAGGCCCTGAGGGCACTGAAGATATTTATTGGATGTTACCCTGCTTATTGTGCTTTCATGCAGATCCAGGTCTTCAGCAACATTCTTCAGATTAAGAGGCTTGAGATACTCCAGTCCCCGCCTGAAAAAGTCCTCCTGAAATTTAAGGATGCTCTCCGCAACCCTGTATATAGTCTTGTTTCTCTGATCAAGGCTTTTAAGCAGCCAGACTGCGGAGCGCAGTTTTTCTTCCAAAAAATGTTGTTCTTCCGAACCGAGAGCCTTTTTATTTGCCAGAAGTTTTCTGTAGTAGTTTGAAAGCTTCACCCTCGGGATCCCTTCGTCATTTAAGAGTATGATTAATTTTCCGTCTGACTCCTCAATGTAGACATCAGGAATTACATGAACAGCCTCTTCGCTTGAGTAGCTGCTGCCCGGCTTGGGTTCAAGCCCTTTGATTACATTTACGGCTCTTAAAATATCCTCAATTGAGGTTTTAAATCTGGAAGCAAGCTGCTTGTATTTATTCTTTTCAAGCAGATCAAACCCATCTCTGAGTATCTTCTCCACAAGCGATCCCTCAAGCTTTAAAGCCTTCATCTGTAACAGCAGGCATTCCTGAAGATTCCTGGCGCCGACCCCTGAGGGATCAAACTCCTGCATCAGCAAGAGGGCTTCCTCAACCGCTCCTGCATCAGTCTTGGCAGTTGCCGCGATCTCATCCAGCGATGCCTGAAGATAACCGTCTTCATCCAGATTATTAATAAGGAGTTCAATTACAGAAGCGGCGGGCCCGGGTATGCGTGAAAGCCTTAACTGCCAGAGGAGATGTTCATACAGATCAGGCCTTTTCGTATTCCGTTCAAAAGGAGAAAAGACTTCTGCTCCGTCACTAAAATAACCGAGGTCTCTTCCATCGCTTCCCCTTTCTTCAAAGTAATTATCAGTAGTAAAACCGAATATCTTCTCAAGCGGGGCCTCGGTATCATCGGATTGTTCCTGATACGCTTCTTCCTCAACTGCTGGGCCTGTCAATTCTTCCTTATCGCCGGTCTCCCTCTCAAGAGCCTCTTCAAGCATGGGATTCTCCATAAGCTCCTGAGTTATATTCTGAGAAAGCTCAAGCAGAGGCAGCTGCAAAAGCTTTATTGACTGCTGAAGCTGAGGAGTCAGTATCAGCTTCTGATACATCTTAAGCTCGAGTCTCTGTCCCTGTGCCATTACAATCTGAACTCCTCTCCAAGATAACTCTTCTTTACAAGTTCGTCTGAAACAAGCTCATCAGGCACTCCATGCGCCAATATCCGCCCGTCGCTTATTATATAAGCCCTGTCTGTTATTGAGAGTGTCTCGCGGACATTATGATCTGTTATTATAAGCCCGATCCCCTTGTCCTTAAGCTGTTTAAACGTCTTCTTCAGCTCAATAACGGCGATGGGATCTATGCCGGCAAACGGTTCATCAAGCAGTATAAAGAGCGGGTTAAGCGCCAGCGCCCTTGCTATCTCCGCTCTTCTGCATTCTCCGCCGGATAATTGGTGTCCGTATCTCTCGGCAAAAGGCATAAGGTTAAACTCTTCAAGAATGCCTTTAAGTTTATGCTCTTTCTCATCTTTGCTGATTTCAGTCATCTCCAGAACTGCCCTGAGATTATCTTTAACGCTCAGCCTTCTGAAGATTGAAGTCTCCTGTGGCAGATATCCTATCCCCTTTCTGGCCCTCTTATACATGGGAAAGTTTTTCAGATCTTCGCCGTCAAGATAAATTATTCCTGAATCAGATGATACAAGTCCGAGTATCATATAAAAAGTAGTGGTCTTCCCTGCTCCATTCGGGCCAAGAAGTCCGACAACTTCTCCAGAACTGATATTCATGCTTACATCAGAGACGATTGTTTTCCCGTTATAACTCTTTTTCAGTTCCGTAATTTCAAGAGAGTGCATTATTCCTCTTTTTGATTGTTCTTCAGGATCACCCTGCTGTCTTCCACCACAGCACGGTCGTCCTTTATGAAATAAACGATCTTCCCCCCGGTTATTATATTCTCTCCGTCAACAACCTTTGGAGAGCCGGTAAAAGTAATCCTGCCTTCATTAGCGCTATAAGTTGCTTCCTGGGAGAATATGGCTTTTTCATTATTATGCGCCCTTACATTCCCGACCGCATAAATTTCTACAACTTTGTTCTCAGCGCTGCTGTAAGATACTTTCATGCTGTCTGCATAGATTGTTACGGAATCAGCTATTGCAACAACAGACCCCTCAAAGAGAGCTGTACTGCTCTTGTTGTCTGTGATTAATGATTTCGAGGTTATAACTATCTTTTTAGCCCCGGTCTCTTCAGAGAAAGCAGCAGTAAATGCAATGAGGCAAATTATCAAAACCGTCGTAGCGGTCCTAAAGGTCCTAAAGGTAAAAAGTGCCTTTAACATTATCAAGTATCTTCATCTTCTGGTCTTTTATTTTAGCAGAGAGGCCTTTCCCCTCAATAAGAAATTTATCCCCTGTAAATCTGACGCTGTCTCTTGTAGAGAGCAGTTCATCTTTGCTGCTCCACATAAGAGAATCAGTTGCGAATTGCACATCATTGACATTTATCTTTACCATGCCGTTGATTGCAAGATCTCCTCCATCAATATTGTAAATACCGCTGCCTCCTGTAAGATATATAACCGGATCATCATAAATCTTCAGATCTAACGCCTTAACAATAACCTGCTCATTCCCGCTTGGTAAAACCGCGTCAGCAGCATTAAGCTCCCATTTAATGATACTGCCTTCCTTATGAGTTATATGCAGCCCGTCCATTGAGGATGTTTTGTAAAGGGGATTCACAGTTACATCAGTATCTTTGTGACCCACAACGAAAAGCACTCCAAGAGCCAGAAGCAGAGAAAAAAAGAAGAAGAATTTAGCTTTCATCTGGAAATATTTTATCACAGTATCTATGCCTTGTAAAGGCTTTGGCAAGAAATATGCCAAGTGTAAGAAATTTACGCCTGCAGATTAAAACGATTTTGAAAGATACAACAGAACCCTACATGAAGCGTTTCTCAATTATCATTATGAACTTTCATAGAAGATTCTGATTTTTTGAACTTGAATTTGGCGGATTATTTGATATTCTATAATACAAAACGACCTCATAAGAGTTTAGGGCTTAAAAGCCCTATTAATTATCTCATCTCTGAAGGAGCAATGTCGAAACAGTCTGTGAGTTATACACGCCTGTCTATGAATCTTCTTGACAGCACAGATACAAGTACATTTATACTAAGTGGCGTGGGAGACCAGGAGTGTATTGCGAAAAATAGAGTTAAATGAAAAATAAGAGTCCAGATAAGACAAAAAGAGAACTTGCTAAAGAGCTGGCTGAGGCTAAGAAGAAACTCGCGGATTATGAGGCCTCGGCAGCAAAACACAGGCTGGGGAATAAAGGGCAGGCAGAATCGCAGAGCTTTCTCAGCAGGATCTTTGACAGCATACTTGACCCGTTCTGCATTATTGACCGAGACTATAATATCGCAAGAACCAACAAGGAATACGCCCAGAGAAAACAGAAGAATGTGAACTCTCTCATCGGCAAAAAATGTTACGAGACACTCTATAAAAGAGATGCTGTTTGCGATAACTGTATAGTTGAAAAAACCTTTAAGTCCTCGGACCCGTGCGTAAAGGAGAAACAGCTGCATCTTGCTGACGGGACAGAGGCATGGGAGGAAATCTACACTTATCCCATCATTAATAAAAAAGGGTTCGTAACACATGTGATCCAGTACACGAGGGACGTTACTGAACGAAAGCTGGCGGAAATGAGACAGCAGCAGCTCCTCAGTGACATAGAGAACGTCAACCGAGAATTAAAGGATTTTGCATATATAGTCTCGCATGACCTGAAGGCCCCCCTCCGTTCAATAGGCTCGCTCGCAAACTGGATAACCGCCGATTACGCTGATAAGTTTGATGAAGACGGGAAAGAGCAGATGGGCCTGATAGCTTTAAGGGTCAAACGTATGCACGCTCTCATAGACGGTATCTTGCAGTACTCAAGGATCGGACGCATACATGAAGAGAAGGTAGAGATTGATTTGAACGAGCTTTTAAAAGAGGTTATAGATATACTGTCTCCGCCTGAACATATTCAGGTCAGTGTTGAGGGTAAGCTCCCGGTCATTTTATCGGAGAGGACGCGGATCAGACAGATATTTCAGAACCTGATCAGCAACGCGATTAAATACATGGATAAGCATCAGGGCAAGATCAAGGTAGGATGCTCTGATGCTAACGGATTTTGGAAATTCAGCGTCAGCGATAACGGGCCGGGAATTGAGGAGAGGTATTTCGAAAAGATATTTCAGCTATTCCAAACTCTAAAACCGATAGATGAATCGGAAAGCACCGGAGTAGGACTTACGATCGTCAAAAAGATAATTGATATGCACGGCGGGAAGATATGGCTGGAATCAAAGCCGGGATTCGGGACAACCTTCTTCTTCACGCTTCCAAAGCATCAGAACAGTAAGATTAAGCAGGAAGATTTGTCGAATTAAGCTGATATCTATGCACGCAGGTTAATATAATTAGAGCCCTAAAAAGGGCGAGGGAGGCAGAGAGTGATTCACAGAAAACCAATTTTGCTTGTTGATGACGACCGTGTTGACGTAATGACGACTAAACGCGCGCTTAAGGATATTAATGTTACTAATCCTGTTTACACCGCAGGGAATGGAGAGGAAGCCATTGAACTGTTAAGAGACGGAAAGACCGAGAAGCCGGGCGTTATTCTTCTTGACCTGAATATGCCGAGGATGAACGGCATTGAATTTCTGAGGGTCGTAAAGAATGACGATTCTTTGAAGAGAATCCCTGTTGTTGTCCTTACAACTTCAAAGGAAGAGGAGGACAAGGTAGAGAGTTTCAGCCTCGGCGTAGCAGGCTACATGATAAAGCCTGTTGATTACATAAAGTTTGTTGAGGTCATAAGGACCATCAATTTGTACTGGACCCTAAGCGAGCTGACGGAACTGGATTAAGCTAATGAAGAACAAGAAGCATAAAGTCTTGTTAATTGAAGATGATGTGGTTGACCGCATGGCGTTCAAACGGTTTGCCAAAGACGGGAACTTTCCGTATGACTATACTGTTGCGGGTTCCGTGTCTGAGGCGTGTAAGATTCTTGAGACTGAGAAATTTGACGCGATAATCACGGACTTCTCAATCGGAGACGGCTCGGCATTCGATGTCCTTGCCTTTGTAAAAGATACGCCGAGCATCGTAGTGACAGGGACCGGCAATGAAGAACTTGCCGTGAAGGTAATGAAGGCTGGAGCCTTCGATTACCTGGTGAAGGATGTTGAGAGCAACCACCTGAAAGTCCTGCCTTTTGCCGTGGAGAAGACTATTGAGCGCAGCAACGCGGCCAAGGAATTAAGGATGCTGTCGCTCGCGATCAAGAATGTCAAGGACAGTGTCTTTATAACCGACACTAACGACATAATTGGCTTTGTTAATGATGCGTTCTGCGATACATACGGCTACACTGAGGAGGAGATAATCGGCAGAAAAGGAACTATGCTTGGGAGCATTGATAAGGAAGGCGAGATTACTCATAAGAAAAAAGACGGGGGCCTTTTCCCAGTTATCCTGACAATGTCTGTCCTTAAAAATGAAGGCGGCAAAGACGTAGCGATTGTCAGGGTCGCACATAATATCCTGAAAAGGAAAGAGATGGAGGATGAGCTTAAGAAGCTTGCAACCACGGACAGGCTGACACAGGCATACAACAGGCTGAAATTTGAAGAGATAATAGGGAGGGAAAAAGAACGTGCCAGAAGATACAACCAGCCCCTCTCCATGATTATGTTTGATATAGACGATTTTAAAAAACTTAACGATACATACGGCCATCTTGCCGGAGACAAAACTTTAAGGGCCATAGCGGATATTGTCAGAGAAAACATGCGAAAGATAGAGTACCTTATCAGATGGGGCGGCGAAGAATTTATGATTATCGCAGTCGGAGCCGAACTTGAGAAAGCATCCGCTCTTGCGGAAAGAATAAGGGAGATTATAGCAGACCACAAATTTGAAGATGCCGGGCATGTGACACTGAGTCTCGGGGTTACAGAGTTCAGAAAAGACGATACCGAGGATTCGTTTATTAAAAGAGCGGATGACGCCCTGTACAAGGCAAAGATAAAAGGCAAGAACAGGGTTGAAATAATCGAATAAGCCAGATGACCTGCAAGAAGATACGATTAATAATAATTGCCGCATTGACTGTATCATATCTTTTGCCGCTTTATTCTTACGGAGCAGCGGGTGTTATGGCAGTCCATTCAGACCCCTCTGGAGCGGAAGTTTATATTGACGGCGTATATGTGGGCAACACACCTTATAAGGATAAAGAGATAACCGCAGGCCCCCATAAAGTGCTGGCGACTTATGATGATTATCCGCCGCAGCATAAATACGTAACCGTAACTGAAGGTTCTCCTCAATCAGTCTCCTTTGTCTTCGAGAAGAAGGCTTACTCAGGAGAATGCGTTAATGCAAAGATTGAGGGAACCTGCTGGAAAGGCTATTGGAAAGGTTACGACGGAAATCGCAATGAACCGATGCATATTTATTTCATCAATGATTTGGAGGCAAAATTAAAACTGTATGAAACCTATTCGATAAATCTCGAAAAAAATTGTGACGGTTCATTATTTAAGAATACAAGAGGCAATATCCTTTTTCTTGGAAGGGTCAAAGATGAGGCATTGGAAATTGAGACCTTCAACTATGCATTTAAGTTGAGAACTACCGTAGTTTTGGATAAGGATAAACTTGAAGCATGCAATATGTTAACCGAACCACCTGTATCATCGGAAACCAATTAAGTCTATTGTGAAATTCTTTGCTCTGAAAATCACTCCGCCGCCGATAACCGTGTCGCCGTCATAAAAAACAGCGCTCTGCCCTGAGGCAGGCGCCCATTGCGGCTCATCAAACTCTACCATAACAGTCCCGTCCCCTTGCGGAATGATGATTGCGGGCTCTTCTTTCATTGTAGAGCGTATCTTTACCCCTGCCCTTGCGGGATCTGTCAGTGTTTCAACCGCTATCCAGTTTAAATCCTTGACTCTCAGGCGCTTTCTCACGGCATCATCACGCGAGCCAACGGTTATGGTGTTATTCAACCTGTCAATATCTGCTACATAAAGGGGTTTCAGGGAAGATA
>JBFLVX010000086.1:0-10330 GCA_040758255.1 Nitrospirota bacterium | reverse complement strand
ACATCATAGGTATAATCGGCGGTTATTTTGTCACGGTCTTCCTGCTCGGCACAAGTTCAACCGCGTATATGAACGCCACTTGGGATTATCTTGAGGTTGAGGATATATACAATGGACTTATAAAGGCGGCTTTTTTCGGGGCGGCATTTACACTTATAAGCTGTTATAAGGGTTTTTACGCAAAAGGCGGGGCTGAGGGCGTGGGGCACGCGACAACCGGCGCTGTGGTTATCTCATCAATGACCATACTTATATCCGATTACTTCCTGTCAGCGTGGCTCTTTAAATAATGATCGAATTAAAGAACATACATAAATCCTTTGGCGGAAATCATGTTTTACGCGGGGTGAGCCTCTACATTGAAAAAGGGGAGAGCGTAGTTGTCATCGGCGGAAGCGGCTCAGGCAAGAGCGTTCTTTTGAAGCATATAATCGGGCTCTTAAAGCCTGACGAAGGCGAAGTGATAGTTGACTCGGCCGTACTGTCTCAGCTTGATGAAGACGGCCTGAATGAAGTGAGGAAAAAATTCGGCATGCTCTTTCAGTCATCTGCGCTCTTTGATTCAATGTCAGTGTGGGAGAATGTCGGGTTTGGACTGAAACGGCATGCAGAGCTGAAAAATAAAGAGATAAAGGAGATCGCGGTTGAGAAGCTCAGGATGGTCGGGCTTGTCGGCGTTGAAGATGAGATGCCTTCTGAACTCTCAGGCGGTATGAGAAAGAGGGTAGGGCTTGCAAGGGCGATAGCAATGGAGCCTGAGATACTTCTTTACGATGAACCCACGACAGGCCTGGACCCTATAATGGCCGATGCCATAAATGACCTTATAATTGAGATGAGGGAGCGGCTGAATATAACATCCCTCGCTATCACACACGACATGAAGAGCGCCTTTAAGATTGCAGATACAATCGCCATGCTTTATAATGGATTAATAATAGAAAAGGGATCTTCTGAGGAGATAAAAAACACCTCGGATCCTGTGGTCAGGCAGTTTATTGAAGGCAGCGCCACAGGCCCGATAACCTTAGAAGGAATAAAGAGATGAAAAATTTATCGCCTGAACTTAAAGTGGGTGTATTTGCAATTATTGTAGTTCTTATCCTGTCTTATATGACATTTAAGGTAGGGAGCCTTCCTTTCACATGGGACAAAGGTTACAGGCTCTACGCAAGCTTCAGCGATATAAAGGGGCTTGATGAGAAGTCGCGCATAAAGATCGCAGGCGTTGATTCAGGAACAGTGGAGGAGATCAGATTAAAGGACGGCAAAGCTGAGCTGACGCTTTTAATAGAGCCTGACGTGAAGATCTACAGCGACGCAGGCGTTATTCTCCGGATGTCAGGGCTTCTCGGGGACAGGTATCTTGCGTTATCCCCCGGCACTCCCCAGAATCCGCTTCTGAAGGACGGGGATACAATAAATAATGTTACGCCTTCCGCTGATATTGATGAACTTACAAATGAACTTAAATCCGCGGCCTCTGATATCGGCGACATGGCGGATATCTTTAAAGATATATTCGGAGATGCGGAGAGGAAGTCTCTTGCAGAGACCATCCATAATCTCGAAGCGGCAACCAAAGGGCTTGAGGAGATCATACAGGAGGACAGGAGGCCGCTGAACAATACGCTGAGGAGCCTTGAAAAATTCTCAAAGGCGTTAGGCGAAAAAGGCCCGGGGTTGGTGGATGATCTAAGCAGGCTGTCGAAATCTCTTGGAGATAAAGGGCCTGCTCTTGTAGAGGACCTTGGCAAGACAGCAAATGAACTGAGCGCGCTTATAGAGGAGAACAGAAACACTATAAAAGAAGGCATTGAGAATATCAGGTCAGCCGCAAAGAGCGCCGACAACATCGCCCGGAAGATAGATGCAGGAGAGGGGACATTAGGCAAGCTGCTGGCAGATGACAAGCTTTACGACTCCATCAGCAAGGTTGCCGATGGCGCAGGCAAAACTTTGGATGCTGTTGAGAGGCTCAGGACGTTCATGGATTTCAGAACTGAGTATAACTCACAAGATGAAGAATGGAAGGGGAGTTTTAATCTGACCCTGCAGCCGAACAAGGATAAATACTATATACTCGGCCTTGTGCAGGACCTGAGGGGTTCTGTTGAGACGACCACTACAACATTGAACGGCGTTGCAATTACAGAAGAGACGGTGGAGAGCAAGCTTGAATTCAACGCCCAGTACGCAAGGCGTTTTGATGATCTTGTCTTAAGGATCGGCATGATCGAGAGCACATTCGGCATGGGCGCTGATTATCTATTCCCGAATAAGAAGGGTATGGTGAGCCTTAATCTATGGGACTTTAACGCCGAAGAAGTGGACTCGGAGTCCGCTCACGCGAAGATAGGCGTAGATTATAACGTCTTTAAACATTTATTTGTAAGCGGCGGCATTGATAACTTCCTGAATGAAAACCGCAGGGGAATATATATAGGCGGCGGCATTAAGTTTGAGGATGAAGATCTAAAATATCTCTTCGGGAGTATGCCTAATATAGCGCTTCCTTAAAAAATAGCTTGCCGCTTATGAATAAACTGCGCCTCATCCTTGCCTTTCACAATCACCAGCCTGTCGGCAACTTTGATGATGTCTTTGAAGAGGCGTATCAGAAGTCGTATCTGCCGTTCCTGAAAGTTCTTGAGAGGCATCCTGATCTGAAAATTGTGCTCCATTATTCAGGCAGCCTGCTTTCATGGATCAAAGCCAATCACAGGGAGTTCCTCGATTCTCTCAAGGCGCTTGCAAGAGAAGGCCGGGCGGAGTTTCTGACAGGAGGTTTTTATGAGCCTCTCTTATCCTCTATTCCCGGCGATGACAGGACAGGACAGATAAAAAAACTCACAGAATTTATCAGTGATGAATTCGGGTATCAGGCAAAGGGAATGTGGCTGGCTGAGAGGGTATGGGAGCCTGACATGCCTGAATATCTTGCCAGGGCCGGGATCTCCTACCTGCCTGTTGACGATTACCACTTCAAACTCACGGGGCTGACAGAGAAGGAGCTTCGCGGATATTTCATCACTGAAAGCGGCGGCTATACAGTCAATATTTTTCCGGGCAGCGAAGAACTGCGCTACAGAATACCGTTTCATGAAGTAAAAGATGTCATATCCTATCTCAAGGAGGTCTATGAGGAGTCCGGGCCGGTAATGCTCAGCATGGCTGATGACGGCGAAAAGTTCGGCATATGGCCCGGCACATACAAGCTTGTATACACGAACGGCTGGCTTGAGCAATTTTTTGAGGCGCTTGCGGAAAATTCCAGCTGGATTGAAACAACGACCTATGAGGAGTATATCTCAAAGAACGCCCCTCTGGGACGAATATATCTTCCAACTGCCTCATACAGAGAGATGGGGGAATGGGCGATGATGTCCGGCGGATCAAGGGAGTATGAGAGCGACCTTGAAGAGATGAAGAAGATATTCGGCAGCAAAAAGGCGCAGGCTCTTATAAGGGGAGGCATCTGGAAGAATTTCTTCACAAAATATCCTGAGTCAAATCATATACATAAGAGGATGTTCTTTGTGAGCAGGAAGGTCCATCAGGCTGTCAGGAGAGTGAAAGCCGGAGATAGAGCAAGTAAAAAGGCAGGCATGATGCTTGATGAACTCTGGCAGGGACAGTGCAATGACGCATACTGGCATGGCATCTTCGGAGGCTTATATCTGCCGCATCTCAGATCATCGCTATACAGGCATATGCTTAAAGCCGAGAAGCTTGCGGAAGATATTATTTCGCCCGCGCCAGTTGCGCTAAAAAAGGGAGATATAGATAAAGACGGTTACAATGACCTCTTTGTCAGCACGAAGTCCTTGAGCCTCTTCTTCAGTGAAATCGGCGGCAATCTGTGTGAGCTGTCATACAAAGACAAGGCAGTCAACATACTGGATACATTAAGCAGAAGGAGTGAGCCGTATCATAAAAAAATAATAAGCGCTGTTGATAGTAAGGATGCAGGCACGATACATGACAGTATCAAGCTTAAAGACAAGAGCATAACAGCCGATCTTGTATTTGATCCATACCGCAAGACTTCTTTGATCGACCACTTCCTGACTGAGAATACAACCTTTGCTCAATTTAAAGATGGATTGCATAAGGAACTATGGGACCAGATGGGTAAGCCTTATAGCGTCAAGACCGCGAAGAGCAAAAAAATGCTTTCCGCTGAATTTAAGAGTGAGGGTAAGGTTCTCGGAGAGCCCGCTTCTGTTAAAAAGAAGATATCCATAAGCGATAGCCGTCCTTTGATAAAAGCGGAGTATGATGTTGATGCTCCTGAGGGCGTTTTTTTCTGTACGGAATTTAACATCTCGCTTTTAGGCTCGCCTTACCCCACGATCACAATTGACCCTGATGGAAGAAAGAAGCCTGCGCCTTACGCGATAAATACATCCCGTGAGTGCAAGGGTGTTCAATCCTTCTCAATCAAAGATGAATACTTAGGCGTATCTATCTCTTTTGATTTTGACGCCGGGGTTGACCTGTGGCATTTCCCTGTTGAGACAGTGTCGCTCTCAGAAGGTGGGATTGAGAAGATATATCAGGGGACAACGTTTATTATTATTCCTGGGGATAAAAAAGGGCGGTTTGGGTTTGAGGTGAGATTGAGGGATATTTGAAGAATTTCAGCAATGTTATAAAAACTTGCAAGAAATTGTCAAATTATTCATAATCTTATCATTTGCCGGTATTATTGGGATGTTTTATGTCTATCTAAAAACTGGTTAGAACTGTTTAGGAATAAATATGGCTGGCACCAAAATAATTAAATCGATCCAAGATCTTGTCAGACATTTAAACAAAGATACAAAGAATTATGAGGGATCAATTTGGTACAGAGGGCATTCTAAAAGAGACTGGAAATTACAGTCTGGTTATGCTCGATTAAGAAAAGCCATACCTGAAACAACGCTGCTTAAAAAGTTCAAACAGAATGCGGCATTTCTATTAGAGCAAAAGCCTGACAATAGTTTTGATTGGTTGTTTTTAATGCAACACTACGGTGTACCAACTCGGTTGCTTGATTGGACAGAAAGCCCTCTAGCTGCACTTTATTTTGCGGTAGAAGATGAAAAATATAAAAATTACGATGGGGCTTTGTGGCTTCTATTCCCTTCTGCATTAAATAAAAATGCTAATATTGAAGCAGCTGATGAAGAATTTTATATCCCATCATTTGATGATTCCGAGCTTATCAGTTACTCAGTAGAGACGCTTAGCCAGGAGAAGAAAACTAAAAATCTTCCAATAGCCGCTATTGCGACAAGAAACAATCCACGTATTCAAGCACAACTAGGTGTTTTCACAATCATTCATCGTGATAACACTCCTATTGAAAGCATTGGAAATAAAAAACATGCTATAAAATATGAAATTCCCAAAAGTGCAAAGGTTCATATCTGTAACGAATTAAAAGTCTTGGGGATTAATAAATTTCAACTTTTCCCTGAGCTTTCAAGTATAGGAGAAAACCTAAGAGAGAATTTGAAATGAGTTACATAGAAACAAACCCTTTAAAAAATAGTACAATTTTAAAAATTTATTCTGAAAGAGGCTCAATAAGGTTGGAGCCCCCTTATCAAAGATTTGGCGATATATGGACTTTAGAAAAAAAACGTTTATTGATTGATTCAATACTGAATGATTACGACATCCCCAAGATTTACTTTCATATTTATTCAAGACAAGATAGTAAAAAAACAGGTTTCTCGTATGCTGTTATTGATGGAAGACAAAGACTAGAAACTATTTGGCAATTTATTGATGGTAAGTTTACATTAGATAGCGATTTTAAATACTTAGCAGATGAAGGCATTAACTTGTCTAGTCTCAACTATAACGATATATCAACGGACCATCCCAAGATACGTATTGATTTTGACTCATTTGTTCTTCCGATTGTGGGTGTTGTTACTGACGATTTAGATTTAATCGAGGATATGTTTTCAAGATTAAATGAAGCTGTACCTCTTAATGCCGCAGAGAAAAGAAATGCTTTTGGTGGTGACATGGCATTAGCTATACGAGATATTGCTAGTCATAGATTCTTCACAGAAAAAGTTAAGTTTAGCAATAAGAGGTATCAACACAAAGAAGTTGCAGCACGCTTTCTTCTGTTAATAGAATCATTGCAAGTATCAGAAAAAATCATTGATACCAAAAAGGTGTATTTAGATATAATGACTCGGAACTACAAAAAAGGTCGAAAAAAAGAAGTCACGAACTTTAAGAACAAAGTAATTAATGTTCTTGATTCATTAACCACTGTTTTTTCAAACAATGATGACCTGCTATTAGCTCAGGGGACTATGACAGTGTACTTTTTGTTATTCAAGAATGCCCAAAAGAAAAATATAGTTGATCAGATTAGTAGAAAAAAACTGTTAGAATTTAGACGTAATTTAAAAAATAATCGCATTGTTGCAGAGAGCAATTTCGAAAAAGCTAATTATGATCTATTAGAATATGACCGTATGTCTCAACAAGGTACTAACGATGCTTCTTCAATAAAAGAACGAGTACGCATTATTGAGGAATTTATTTTCAGCAATAAACCAAGTTCTAACAAATAGATGTGCATTGATGGTCAACCTGAAAAAAATGGGTTCTGGTTTTGAAATATAAAATTTGATTTGCTGTAGTTAAGCGCAACAATAAGATGCCTATCTATATGCATCCTCTCTTGGCAGTATCGCAATGATTTCAACTGACATCTTGTCTTTAAAAAGACGGTAGATTATCCGCCAGTCTCCAACTCTGTGCCGGTAAAGACCCTTTAACTGTCCGGTCAATTGCTTTATGTTGCTGCCGTAGAAAGGATTTTCTTCTAATTCTTCAAAACATCGGTCGAATCTTTGCCTGATATCCTTCGGGGCCTTATCATAGACTTTTTCAGCAGGTTTTGTAAGGACTATTTCCCAGTTTTCTTTTTTCGCCACTTAACTGTCTCGCCCTTTTCAGAAGCTTTTAAACCAAGGTTAATTGCCTCGACCCAGTCGGGTTTGGATAGGATCTCAAGCGTCTCTCTATGCCGTTCGATATAGTCGTCAATCAATTCTGAGAGTATCTCCTTGATGTCCCTTTTTTCCACACTTGCGATGATCTTGAGCGTGTCCCTTTTATTTTCAGGAATTCTTACCGTAGTTGTTGACATAACGAACCTCCTGAAACTAGTCTACTTGTTTCAAAAAACAATTGTCAATAATTTGACAAAAAATTGAGCTCATATAAAAAAAGGCCTTGAGAATTCTCAGATCGCTCTGTATTTGCGGAGGTTGACGATGCTCTCCTGCAGGACAACTTTTATAAACCCGGCTGTAGGGACAGAAAGGAACATCCCGAGTATTCCGAAGAACTTTCCGCCGATGATGATCACCAGCAATACTATCATGGGGTGCATGTTAACGCTCTTGCCGACAATGTAAGGCTGCACAGCAACATCGTCTATCAGTTTTACCGCTGCAAAGGCAAGGAGTATATAAAATACCGTTTCAATACTGCCGTTATTCAGGAGTGAAACAAGCACAGCCAGCGCAGCTCCCACTATAGGCCCGAAATAAGGTATGAAGTTCGCAAGCCCTGCAAAGACCCCTATGAACAAATAATATTCCACCCCCACTATCCAGAGCGCGATTGTAGCGAGTATGCCGACGATCATCGCGTCCACAAACTGTCCGCGCAGGAAGTTAGACACCTGGGTATCCAGGTTAGAGATCAGGCGCAATGTGAATTCAAAGTACTTGTTAGGCACCATGCTGACAAATGCCTTCTTGAATTTTCTCCCGTCTTTGAGAAAAAAGAAAGTTATAAAAGGTATCAGGAATACGTTCATCATGAGAGATGCCAGATCTATCAGATGGTTCACAGCCCATTCACCCAGACCAAGCGCGCTCTTCTGTACCTTTTCCATCAGATGAATATCTTTAATACCCAGAAAGGCAAGGTCATTTTCAATAAGGTGTTCAATTTTTGAGACTGCAGCGGCTGTCTGTGCTGAATCAAGATTAAGCAGGATCGCGTTTATATCTCCGGAAAAGAGAGGTATCAGAAAAAGGACTGCTATTACGCTGGCTGAGATTATCGTACAGAAAAGGATCACTGTAGCGAGGGTGCGGCTTATCCCGCGTGATTCCATAAGAAGAGCTAACGGGTCTAAAACAAAGGCGAGCAGGGCTGAGATAATGAGGATCTTTACAATGTCGCTGATGAATGAGAGGAGAAAGGCGGAAGCGGCAAGGAGCGTCAGGAGGAGTATTACCCTGAACCAGAGCGCGCCTTTATTTTCTGCCGGACTTTCCAATTTTATGCCGTTAAATGTCCGCTTTGGATTTTTCATTCAAAGCGTAAATCTCTTCGTTAGCCCTCTTTAAACGTTCACCAATCGTCTTTGCAAGGCAAAGAAGGATCTTAACGCCTATTTGCGGTTTTCTGCTGATAAGGTCGAACATGTCAGATTGGAAGAAGCAGAGCATCCGGCATGATGTCTTTGCTGCTGCGGTAGCGCTCCTCGGAGAGTCATCCAGAAGCGCGAGTTCTCCGAAGAAGTCTCCGCTCTGGAGTTCCGCCATAACCTTCATTGACGGTTCGGAAACTATTGTTACAGAGCCGTCTTCGATAATGTACATGCCGAACCCGGGCGTCCCCTGACTGAAAATGACCTCATCAGGCTGGTATTCCCGGCGATGCAGTATGCGTTCTATATGAGACAAGTCATTATTGCTCAGGTCTTCAAAGACAGGGATTTTTTTTAGAATCTCCTGAACCCCGTCTTTCTTCTGTCTCTTAAATATGTTTTCCCACAGGTTGCTCATATAAGGGCTATTATAAGCTAAAAATAATATGGTTTGCCATTTATCAGGTGATTCAATGAATGTCCCTCCTGGTTTTTGCGTTAAACCCCTCTTTAAAAAAAAGAGGGGGGAGGGGAGACTTTTCAAATCGTAAATAACCCCAAGTATTGAAGCATTTCCTTTCCAACAACTCCCTCGCCTCTTTTCTAAAGGGGGATAACGGACAGGGGTCTACTAAAAAACGTCAGCCAGCGGTAAAAAGAAACGGGGCATTTGACAGAAATCAAAAAAAATATTATCTTATTAGTCCTATCTGATGACTCAGATTTATGTCTTGGAGTGCACTTAAGGAAGAGGTAAATGTATGTGCAGACTGGCCGCCATCACATCTGAAAAATATTTCTCCCCGATGGAGAACATAGAAGCGCTTGAAACAATGAAGGAAGGCCATGACGGCTCAGGCATGGGGCTTATCCTCAAGAACCTCGGCGGGGAGTTCAAGGATTTAAAGGAATTCCCTGTTCTGTCAGGCATCTCTTCAAACGCCGGCATTGATACAATCAATGATCATATGGACAGGGCCGGTTTTAAACTTAAGCATACATGGTCGCCGAAGATCAAGCCTGTTAAGGGAATTGAAAGGCATGACAATTATTTTGCAAGGGTTTATGATTACCCTGATAAATATAAGGAGAGGTCTTTTGAAGAGAAGGAACAGCTCCTTTTAAAAACCAGAGTTGAACTCAGAAAAACCGGTGAGCGAGAGGGCTCTATAACTGTCTTCTCTTTTTATCCTGATGTGCTGACCTTAAAAGAAGTTGGCGATCCTCTCCAGCTTGGCGAGTTCTTCAGCCTCGACAAATCCGACCTTAAGGCAAAGATAATCTTTGCGCAGGGCAGGCAGAATACAAATTACGCTATTAACCTCTATGCCTGCCATCCATTCTTCATTCAAGGTTACGGCGCGATGGTCAATGGAGAAAATACAGCATTCATACCCATAAAAGAGTATCTCATGGGCAGGGGATTGCCGGGATATATAGGCTACAACAGTGACAGCGAGGTATTCGCCCACATCCTTCACTATTCATGCAGGCATCTCAAATATCCGCTCACTTATTATAAAGATATAATTACGCCGCTTAAGGCATCGGAGATAGAGACAAGAAAGGACAGCCAGGCCGCCAGACTCCTGAAGATGTCTCTGAGGCCGCTCTGCATTGACGGGCCGAACTGCGTTATGGGCTTTACGCCTGACGGCACCACATTCATGGCGCAGGATGCGAAGAAGTTAAGGCCGGGCGTTGTCGGAGGCGTTAAAGGGAAATTCGCACTTATGTCGGAAGAGTGCGGCCTTGACAGCGCGGTTGCAAAGCGGGACAAGTCCAAGGATATATTCCCGATGAAATACGATATGGTGATCATAGAACCGGAAGCAAGGGAGGTAAAGGTATGGAACCAGCTGCAAGGTTGGACCGCAACCACCAGTTAACATTAAAGGACTTCCCTTACGTCAGAAACTG
>JBFLVX010000085.1:0-10340 GCA_040758255.1 Nitrospirota bacterium | reverse complement strand
CAGGAGTTCTCCCCGTCAAAGGCCCTC
Organism: Nitrospirota bacterium; assembly: GCA_040758255.1. Taxonomy (GTDB): domain Bacteria; phylum Nitrospirota; class Thermodesulfovibrionia; order UBA6902; family UBA6902; genus JACRPZ01. The sequence goes on along the minus strand of JBFLVX010000085.1, from coordinate 10,313 downwards.
AGTTTCCTCTTCCTCCTAAAGAAGGTTATCAGGGCGGAGGTTTCGAATGAGGCCCGCGAATATCATCTGTTCGATGAACTCTCGGCAATTGAATCAAGAATTGATGAGCTTGTCAATATTTCCTTTGACATCTATATGCAATGCCGCGAGAAGATATACGAGCTTAAGGCGAATGAGATGAGGAACTGGACCTACAGGCTGCTGCAGAACACGAATATGGTGAAAGAAGCTGAGGCGGAATGTTAAAGATTAAGTCTGGTATTAATATACGTAGAAATATTTTTTAGAAATACAGCAACAAATGAAAGGAGGCAGCCAAATGGGAATCTTTTTTTCCTTCTCCATGATTGCAGCGCTTGTTGCGGTCGCTTTTGCCGGTGTTAAACTGGCAAATATGCAGTTCATTTTCGGAGTTGTTATTCCCTACGCAGCGGTTTTAACATTTTTAATCGGGGTGGCATTAAGGGTCATAAAATGGGGACGCTCTCCTGTACCGTTCCGCATTCCCACAACCTGCGGGCAGCAGAAATCTCTCCCATGGATCAAGCACAGCAGATTTGAAAATCCGGACAGCACATTTGATGTGGTTGTGAGAATGGCGCTGGAGGTCTTTCTCTTCCGGACGCTCTTCAGGAACCTGAAGGCGGAAACGAGAGAAGGCAGAGTCGCATACGGCTCTGATAAGTGGCTATGGCTGGCAGGGCTTGCTTTCCATGTCACATTCTTTGTAGTTCTGGTGCGCCATCTGAGGTTCTTTATGGAGCCTGTGCCTTTCTTTGTTAATCTCACCGATTCTCTTGACGGGTTTATGCAGATCGGCGCTCCGCACCTCCTGCTGACAGGCGTGGTGCTTTTGCTTGCCGCTGCTTATCTCTTCTTCAGGAGGATCAGCATCCCGCAGGTCCGTTATATTTCGCTTCCTGCTGATTACTTCCCTCTCTTTTTAATTATGGGGATAGTCATTTCAGGGATACTCATGCGCTATTTTACCAAAGTGGATATTGTGGGAGTGAAGGCTCTGACAATGGGGCTGGTGACACTGAGCCCTGCTGCAACTGACGGCATCGGAGTGGTCTTCTTCATACACATCTTTCTCATCAGCGTCCTGCTTGCCTACTTTCCGTTCAGCAAGCTGATGCACATGGGAGGGGTATTTCTAAGTCCGACGAGGAACATGGCAAATAACAGCCGCATAAAGAGGCATATTAATCCATGGAATTACCCTGTGAAGGTTCATACCTATGAAGAGTATGAGGAAGAGTTCAGGGATAAGATGAAATCTGTAGGATTACCCTTAGAAAAGGAGTGAATATATGTCAAAGACAACGCAGCCGTTAAAACCGGAAGAGCTCTCTAAAATAGATTACGCTACTCCTGAAACAAACTGGATAGAGACGCCGGTTGAATTTAAGCCGGGCACCTTCTGCCACGGTTCGAGGCCGAAATATCTTGAAGAAGTGGGGTTTCCAAATCCAAGGGAGTGGGCTCCGGCTGATGAAGACTGGAAACTGCCTGCGAACTGGAAGGATATTATCCTTGAAGGCATGAAGGAGAGGCTTGGAAAGTACCGCTCGTTCCAGCTCTTTATGGATATCTGTGTAAGATGCGGCGCATGCGCTGATAAATGCCATTTTTATATCGGCTCCGGCGACCCCAAGAATATGCCTGTTCTGAGGGCTGAACTCATGAGGTCGGTTTACAGGAAATATTTTACAACCGGCGGAAAGCTCTTCGGAAAACAGGCAGGAGCGCGTGAGCTTACAGAAGCTGTTCTGAAAGAATGGTGGTACTATTTTTATCAGTGCACGGAGTGCCGCCGCTGCTCAGTATTCTGTCCTTACGGCATTGATCAGGCTGAAATAACTATGATGGGACGTGAACTGCTGAATCTTGTAGGCGGACAGACTGACTGGATCGGAGGGCCTGTTGCGAACTGTTATAAAAAGGGCAATCACCTCGGTCTTGAGCCTCACGCGATAACGAGCAATATTGATTACCTGCTTGATGACATAGAGGAGATAACCGGAATCAGGCCTGAGCCGAGCTTTAACAGAAAAGGTGCTGAGATACTCTTTGTCACCCCTTCAGGTGACCTCTTTGGCGATCCCGGCACGTATACCGCTATGGGATACCTGATGCTCTTCCATGAACTCGGGCTTGACTACACATGGAGCACATACGCGTCCGAGGGCGGCAACTTCGGTTTCTTCACCTCAATGGAGATGGCAAAGAGGCTTAACTACAAGATATACGCTGAGGCAAAGAGGCTGGGTGTTAAATGGATAATCGGCGGAGAATGCGGCCACATGTGGAGGGTGCTGAATCAGTATATGGACACATGGAACGGGCCTGCGGATTTTATGGAAGAGCCTGTTTCGCCGATAACCGGCACAAGGTTTGAAAATGCAAAGAGCACCAAGATGGTTCATGTCACTGAATTCACCGCTGACCTTATCAAGCACGGCAAATTAAAGCTCGACCCGAGCCGCAATGACCACCTGAAGGTGACTTTCCATGATTCCTGCAATACCGCAAGAGGCATGGGGATATTTGAAGAACCCAGACACATAATAAAGAGCGTATGCAATAACTTCCATGAGATGCCTGAAGATACCATCCGCGAGAAGACATTTTGCTGCGGCAGCGGTTCAGGGCTTAATGCCGGAGAGAATATGGAACTGAGGATGAGGGGCGGATTTCCGAAAGCAAGCGCTGTGAAGAGCGTTCAGAAGAAGTACGGGGTCAATATGCTCGCAAACATATGCGCCATAGACAGGGCGGTTCTGCCGCCGCTCATGCAGTACTGGGTTCCCGGTGTTGATGTATGCGGCACGCACGAGCTTCTGGCAAACGCGCTTGTAATGACCGGCGAAAAGAAGAGAACGCAGGACCTGCGCCTTGAAGACCTTCCGGGCATTGAAGAGGAAGGCGAGGGAGAGGAGGAAGAGAATGTATAATGGAGGCAAGATAATAGCCGGGCTAATCATATTTTTCGCTTTAGTGACATTCCCTTTTTACAGCAACTTTGGAAAGACGGCAGCCAAGGTAACCCCGAAACTTGACACGCCTGTTATTAACCAGCTTGAGAAGAAAGAGTGTGTTAAATCAAAAGATTACATGAAGGCTGAGCACATGAAGGTTCTTGATGAGTGGAGGGACGAGGTGGTGAGGGAAGGCAAGAGGGGCAAGATGATAGTAGGGGGCTTGGAGATCGAAAAGAGCCTTCAGAACGGATGCCTGAAGTGCCATTCCAATGTAAAGACCTTCTGCGACGTGTGCCATACATCGGCAGGCGTGAAACCCTACTGCTGGGATTGCCACTTTATAAAAGAGGAGGGGCAGATATGAGCATTGATAGAAGAAAATTCCTGAAGCTGGCAGGGCTTGCGGGTGTAGGACTCGGCATTTCAACACCCGATCTCCTGTTTAAGGGAAGCGCTGCCGCGTCATCAGGCCATTCAAAGGCTATGGCAAAGGAGAGATTAGCCCTTGTCATTGATATAAGAAAGTTCAAGACAGAAGAGGATTACAAAAGGGTCATTGACGCATGCCACAGCATCCATAATGTCCCTACATTGATCGCTGAAAAGAATGATCCCAAGAACGAGGTCAAATGGATATGGAAGGACAGCTATGAGCATACCTTCCCCGACCAGCAGGATGAATTTCATCCTGAGGCGATAAAGGAGAAGGGCTTCCTCCTTCTCTGTAACCATTGTGACAACCCGCCGTGCGTCAGGGTCTGCCCGACAAAGGCGACATTCAAGCGAGAAGACGGGATCGTCATGCAGGACCCTCACCGCTGCATCGGGTGCAGATTCTGTATGGCGGGCTGCCCTTACGGTTCAAGGAGCTTTAACTATGTTGATCCGAAGGATTACATAGAAAAGACTGATCCGGCATATCCGAGAAGAACAATGGGTGTTGTTGAAAAGTGTACCTTATGCGTGGAGAGGCTCGCAAAAGGGCTTGGGCCTGCCTGCGCTGAAGTGTCTAACGGCGGCATAGTCTTCGGCAACCTCTCCGATCCGAACTCAGAGGTTAGAAAGCTATTGGCTTCAAATTATGCAATCAGACGCAAACCGTCGCTCGGGACACTGCCAAGTGTCTTTTACATAATGGGAGGTGAAGAGAATGCTGGATAAGGCGCTTACAGGGAGCAAAAAATACTGGACATTGGTCTTCGTGCTTCTTTCTCTGATAGGGGTCGGGACCCTTGCCTATCTCTATCAGTTCAAGAATGGACTTGGCGTGACCGGCATGAGCAGGGATGTATCATGGGGATTCTATATCTCCCAGTTCACCTTTCTCGTCGGGGTTGCCGCGTCAGCAGTTATGCTTGTCATCCCTTATTACCTGCATGACTATAAGAAGTTCGGCAAGATAGTCATTTTAGGTGAGTTCCTTGCTGTCGGAGCGGTGACTATGTGCCTCCTATTCATATTCGTGGATATGGGGCAGCCGATGAGGATGCTGAATGTTATACTGCATCCGACGCCGAACTCGATCCTCTTCTGGGACGCTACTGTTCTTAACGGTTATCTTTTCCTCAATATTGTAATCGGCTGGACAACGCTCCATGCTGAGAAGAAGGGGCTCCCTCCCGCTGGATGGGTAAAGCCGCTGATATATCTCTCAATCCCGTGGGCTGTCAGCATTCATACTGTTACGGCGTTTCTGTACGCGGGGCTTCCGGGCAGGCACTTCTGGCTCACGGCAATTATGGCGGCAAGATTCCTTGCCTCGGCATTTGCAGGCGGTCCGGCTCTGCTTATCATACTGGCTATGATTGTTAGAAAGCACACCAAATTTGATCCGGGCAAAGAGGCCATTCAGTCCATCGGCAAGATAGTTGCCTACGCAATGACAGCGAATGTCTTCTTTATCATCCTTGAGCTCTTCACAGCCTTCTACAGCAAGATTCCGGGGCATATGCACGCGTTCCAGTACCTCTTTGTCGGGCTTGAAGGCCACAGCAAACTCGTACCGTTAATGTGGGCGTCTGTAGTGCTTGCGGTTGTATCGCTTATCATGCTGATACCGCCGAGCATAAGGAATAAAGAGAGCAACCTTGTTAAGGCTTGTGTTGCTGTATTCATATCCCTCTGGATTGATAAAGGGTTTGGTCTTGTAATCGGCGGATTTGTTCCGAATCCTTTTGACGGGGTAACGGAATACTGGCCTACACTGCCTGAGACATTGATAACTCTCGGCGTATGGGCAACAGGTTTTCTGGTTCTTACGATCCTCTATAAGGTTGCGATATCGGTTAGAGAGGAGCTTGGGACAGCAGGGGGAGAGAAGTAGGATTTTAAGGTTAATCAGAACTTCCAAAGAGGCGGTGAGTTAATGCTCACCGCCTCTTTTTGCTTTATTTTGAAGAAATTTCTGGAACTCTGGGAGAAGATCATTTACGGCATTGGACAATTTTCCCATATAATACCAACTTGCCTTTTAGGCCATATTACCACAAAATACCAACTTTTGCGCTTGTTTTTTGCATTAATATGCTAATATTCATATCATACATCAAGAAAATGTCCAATGGACATAATAATAGTTATGAGTAAAAAAATATGAGCAATAATTCATCTGACAACTTCGCTCGGATTACAGCCATTGTTTCACTTATACTGGCAATTATCGCTATATCTGTACCTTTCTTCCAACAAAAGTCAGCTCTGCAAACACAAAAAGAACAATTTGAAGAACTCCAAAAAGAAGATCTTTCTGTACAATTAGATCCCTATGTAACAGGGGAGCTTCGACTTACAGATATTCAGTTAGGCCCTTTAGGCCATGTAGTGCAAATACCTTGGAAGCTTACAGTTTCAAATATCGGGAATCGCCAACTTTCAATCACTGAGCATTTGATTACTCGTGGGGATAGTCCGACTTCAATGCAGTACACAGGAATTGATGGTGGCTTTCTGGACAGGAAATCAAGGCCTGTTGAATTTCCTGTTAAACTTGAACCTGGTGAAAGTGAAACATACTATGTCTTTGTTGGCATTACTGTTTCTCAAGAGATTTATGATATTCTTGCATCTTTGAATGCTAGCAAACAACTTACTGATAGAAATGCAACTAAAGAATTAGGAAGAAAAGGGATCGACATATATGGAAATAGTGTCGAGTATAAAGAATATGAAAATGGTAAGTTTACTTACTTTGCGACGGACAAGGGAAAAGCTCAGCGCTTTTGGTTACAGCTCACAACTGGTCGTGATAACATTTTTTATGCGACAGCGATGAAGTACGAGCCTGTAAATAGATAACTCATAACAAGTCCATGCATTAGAATGCGTGACAGCATGGACCTTTTTTGCTTTTATTTATGTTTTGATTTGCAAACTAGTTTTCAGCAAGACATTGTGATTCAGTCACGCATCTATGATGTCTGCGTTATACGTTAAAAACCAAATATAACCATAATGCTAAACAAATTAAAGAAATGGACAATAGATTTAATCGGAGAAGGGTACAAATGGATACTTGTAACTTTTGTTCTTTATCTGCTTTCAATTCTTGGAACAATAAAATTAAAGCATATACTACAAACGCCCATACCGATTTGGATAGCATTTGTGATTTTGTTAACCATATTATGTGGCTGTTTAATATTATTGTTATTCCATTCTCGTCAATCATATAAACCTCGTTTTTACAAATACTGCCCTGAATGCGATTTTGGTATAAGCACAAAAAGTTCTGAAAATTATTGCCGATGTGGAACTAAATATCTTCAAAAATGTCCAAAATGTGATAAAAAAATAAGGGATAAAAGCCGTGTTTGTTCTTTTTGTGGGGATAACTTTCCGATAAAACCGAGAACAGGGAATGAATGGATGGCAAAATAAAAAACTCATAACAAGCGGATCAAGCGGACTAATAATCTTACGCCCTGTTCGCTTCTCTATCAAGCCATGTGCTGTTGTCTCAATTACACGTTTCATAAAGTTAGCCGCTCATTTTTGGCGTTAGACATCAATAGATGAAATGACACGATTTAAATGGCCAGTACCAGAAGACGAATATTTTTATCGTCACTTAACCGAGGGTGAAAGCTCTACGGTACAGTATCGAATTGAACGTTATAAATTCTTATGGGAAGAATTTGGTCCACCTGCTGATATGCTGCTTTGGGGTGGGATACCCTCAATGTTTGCGCTTGACGAATTGAAACGCTCTTATGCATACGGCAATTTTATGGCAACGGTGTTATTAGCTCAAGTGTTTATCGAACAGACGATATGGGGTTCCTATGCTCTCTCGACTCAGGATGAGAGCACGAAGAATACTTTTTCGAATCTTATTGATACAGCATATAAAGATGGACTAATCACATCTGAATTGTCTGAGACACTCCACCGATTAAGAAAAATGAGAAATCCATACACACATCACATCGGAGGCATCGGGAAACGAAGTTACATGAGGCGTTTGGTAGAAACAGAGTTTATTTCTCCAGAAGATTTAGTAGTTAAGGATGCTAAGTTTGCAGTTCAGTCTGTAGTAGATTATCTCAGACATAATTCTCCGGATTGGAATCCTGATAAATATAAATGGAGTGAGGAACAAGATGTCTAACAACCAGCAAGGACAATGGGGCAAGGACAATGGGGTCAGGTCTTGTTTATTGCATTTTAGGAAATATTTTGAGTAATGATATATGATCGGCTGATATTGAAAGGCCGCCCTGTCAAGAGCCAATAATAATCCATAGCGCAGAAGACGTTCTTTTTCGTTTGGTATCCTCAATTCCCATCCTCCGCCACACCCTCATCCCTGCGTTCGGTGAAAAAACAATACTGAAACGCCCAATTGACGAAGCCTTATCGATCATGATATCGTAATACCAAACATATCGATGGAGGTATTGTTATGCAATCAGTAACCGTGTCACCAAAATATCAAGTCGTTATACCAAAAACAATCAGGGAGTCATTAAATCTTCGTCCGGGACAGAAAATGCAGGTTGTCGAATATGCCGGACGTATTGAACTTATACCGGAACGCGACATAAAGGAACTACGCGGATTCCTAAAAGGCATCAATACTGAATTTAAACGAGAGAAAGACAGAGTATGAATATCGTAGATTCTTCAGGCTGGCTCGCATACTTTGCGGATGAGCCTAATGCCGGACATTTCCTGCCCCCGCTAAGTGATTCAGCATTGCTTGTTGTTCCAACGGTGACGATATACGAGGTCTTTAAGGTCATTCTCCGGGAGTCCGGCGAGAATGAAGCGCTGCAGGCGGTTGTTGCTATGCAAAAAGGAACCGTTGTGGATCTGACCATACCATTGGCAATCGCCGCTTCAAGGCTGAGTTTGGAGCACGATCTTCCAATGGCGGACGGTATTATCCTCGCAACAGCGCAGGAATTCAAAGCCATTCTCTGGACTCAGGACTCAGATTTTAAAAAAATAAAGGATGTGAAGTATTTTTCCAAGAAATAAGAAGAAATAACGTCTTAAGGATCCGCCAGAGGCTTGTCCTTGAAGGGCAAAAGACAATAGGGTTCCACTCACTTTATATCATCAAACATCTTCTTTAATTCTCCGGGGTATATCTTGCGTTCTTCCGGAGGTGTCGGCTTTTTGACAGGCGGCCATTTGTCAGGCTGCGGTTCAGGACCTTCCAGCGCCGCAGGGGTAGGGTGGGAGTCCACCATCTTCATGTTATTCATCTGAACCCCCTTTACCCTGCTGCAGAACTCAAGCTGGATGTTATTGGGGTCGGTTGAGAATATTGAATGGATAAAGCCGTTATCAATGACCTCGCTTACCCAGACATTCGCAGCCTCTAAACTCTCTTTAATCCTCCAGAGCTCTTCCTCATCTTTCACCTCAATTGCTACATGATCAAGGCTGAAAGGCCCTTTGACAGGCCTGCCGGGGTCTTTGTCAGGCACGGGCTGAACTTCAGGCCATTCGAAAAAGGATATCAGGGTATTGTCTGTAAGCCCGAAAAAGTACTGCCTGTTTCCATGCTTGCCATGCCCCCCTACTATTCTCATGCCTAATAAGTCTCTCCAGAACCTTATGGTGCTCTCCATATCGCCTGTTGCAAGAGCTACGTGGTTGATTCCGTTATATTTGAACATAGCGGCTCCTTTTTGTTATATCCTGATGAAATTTTATCAGGATATATAGTATTTTGCAAAGGACTAACATAACGGCAAATTGAGGATTTTTTTAGGCATATAGTTTTTAATTGAAATTAATTTTAGTGATGGATTATAATAAAAACTCAATAAGTTAATACAATTTGTTAAGGAGGAAAAAAGAGTGTTTATTGTCACCGTTGATCATGCAAAATGTGATGGGTGTGAGGAATGTGTTAATCTCTGCCCTTCAGAGGTCTTTAGGCTGACTGATGGAAAATCCGATCCATACCAGGCTGACGAGTGTGTAAACTGCCTGACCTGTGTTGAAGGATGCCCTCAGGGCGCAATCACCGTAACTGAAATGTAGTTGGGAAACAGCCAGAACTAAAAAAAGCGTTCCGATTTTCTCGGAACGCTTTTTTTAGTTGTTTTTATCTGAGTCAATCAGCAGGCGCTGTTAACTCTTCTGTATGTATATTTCCCAGTAGCCCTTGTCATCGAGTTTAACTAATTCGAATTCATATCCCTGCTTCTCGCAATACTTCGGTATTGTATCCTCTGCAGATGCAGGGGCATCACAGAGCACTTTAAGCAAAGCGCCGCTCGCTGCGTTCTGAAGGGTCTTTTTTGTAAGGACGAGCGGATAGGGACATACCCTTCCAAGGACGTCCAGAGTATCTGTTGGTGTTTGAGATTTTAAATCAGCCATGCTTGCCTCCTCTTTATTTTAAATTGAATATTAAAAGAATAAAAGATGATTCGAGTCTTCCATCATCTTGTTTATCTCTGCAAAGGGAACGACACTGACGGTCATATCAGCTCCGAACTCTTCCGCATCCATTACAATATCATCTTCGGAAAGCCCGAATTTTGCAAGGTCTTCTTTGCATACAAGGACTTTAACGTCAACAAGGAGCGACATCTTGATGTGCGACTCTGTGCTTGAGATATCGTAGTGCTCCGTTGCCTTCTGGTTTTTCAGACAGTTTAGAACCCCGTCGCCTACAAAAGCAACCTCTGCGGTGACAATATCGCCGTCATTCAGGTATACCTCTACACTCTGGGATGCTATAGCATGTGTTAATGCAAGTTTTGGATTTTCACTTTTGTATGGCGGTCTCTGAACCACAAATCCTAATTTCGTAGTAGCCATTATTACTCACCTCCTATATGCAGGACCCTGTCCGCGTCAAAAGTACTT
>JBFLVX010000084.1:0-10470 GCA_040758255.1 Nitrospirota bacterium | reverse complement strand
CGACATAGAATCTCTCATACAGAGGAAGCTCTTTGCCTGAGAATCCGGACGCGTAACCAAACCGTCCTCTTATGTTGAATGTTATGCCCCTTATTACAGGGAAATACCATGATGAATCAATTACGCCTTTAGCAAAATAATTATCTCCGCCGATTCCCGCAAATGTTGTGTGAAGGGCATTTCTTGAACCGGTGGTGGGATCTAAATAATTATCCCTTGTGTCTATTGATACAGAAGGACTGACGCTGCTCGTAAGCTTTTTGCCTTCCTGGCTTTTGATGAGAGATGAGGCGTCTTCGGCAATATCCGTGATCTCGACATCTTCAAGCGTGTAATTTATATTCCCCCTGACGTATTCGGAGAGCTCTTTGCCGAAACCTATTGAGAGGCCGTTGGCTTTTTTGTCATAATCCGGGTATTGAAATGCCTCGTTGTAAACGTTAAAGGTAGCGGATATGGGTTTGTCCATGAACCAAGGATCATTTAACGAGAGGTTGTAATTTGTCCTGATGGAGCTCAGATTTGCCCTCAGGCTGAGGTAGAGGCCTTTTCCAAAAAGGTTTCTCTGTGTCACCTCTCCCATGAACATGAATTTATCTATTGAGCTGTAGCCGCCGCCGATACTCATCATCCCGGTTAACTTTTCCTTTACATTAATATTGAGATCAATAAGTTTCTCCTCTGGCCGGGGCGCGCTGGTAATGCTGGCTGTTTCAAAATAGTCGAGATTGTTTATTCTCTGGTAACTCCTGTTAAGCAGTTTGCTGTTAAAGGTATCTCCTTCATCAAGCCTGACTTCTCTCCTTATCACCTTGTCGCGTGTTTTTGTGTTGCCGGAGATCTCGATCTTGCCCACCCTGTATATATCTCCTTCAATTATGGACAATGTAATATTTGCAGCCTTGCCTTCGTTATCAACATTGATCAACGGATCAACGTCTGCCCTTGCATACCCTTTTTCAGAGTAGAGGGCAAGGATTTTATCAATATCTTCCCTTAACGCTGTTTTGTTAAATATTTTTCCTGGGGCGGTCTCTAAAGATTTAACAATCTCGGGAGAAGAGAATACCGTGTTGCCTTTTATCCCAAACTCGCCCACCTTGTACTGGCTGCCTTCTGAGACGGATATCTTTATGTATATTTTTGTTTTGTCAGGGTTGAAAGTTACCTCCGGCTCTGAAACAGATACGGAGATGTAGCCTTTGCTGTGATAAAGTTCCTTGACCCTCTCTATGTCAATCTCCATATCTTCTTTGTTGTAAATTCCTGAATTGGTCAGAAATGAGAAGAACCCTCTCTCCTTTGTCTTCATCGCCTTTTTTATCATTTTTGCCGAGAGTGCTTTGTTGCCGGTAATGGTAATGATTTTAATGACTGCTTTATCCCCTTCTGTGACCTGAAATGTCAGCGCTACAGCTTCGTCGGAGATTTCTCTTGTAACCGGGGTTACTTTCGCATCCCAGTATCCTTCTGATTGATAGAAGGAGAGCACTTTATTAACATTATCTGTTATAAGAGACGGGTTGGCGATCGCTCCGGGAGTTAATGTGATCTTCTCCTTAAGATCATCGGTCTTAAATTCATCATTCCCCTGAAAGTCAATGCTGACAATGGTTGGTTTTTCCTTAAAGATGAAGATCAGCTTTAAACCGCCTTCAAACGTCTCGATCTCCGTCCTGATATCATCAAAATACCCTATACTGTAAAGCTTCCTGATATCCTGCTGAACAATCTCTTCAGAGAACGGCTCCCCGATCCTGCTTTTGATCTTGCCGGATATGGTCTCGCCTTCAATCTTTTTATTGCCTCGTATCTCAATCAGCTTTATAAGCGTCAGATCTTCCGCTGAAACAGTGGCAATACTGAACAAGGAAGATATAAAGAAGAGGAAGATAATGGAAGCTATAAAACACCTGTATATATTTTTTGACGGGCAAAATGCAGATTTCAATTGGGGCATCAACGGTTTCTCCAGTGTTAAAAAATTAAGTGTTAGTATATCACTAAGTAATTGTAAAATCCAACAATTTTTTCACAGCTGTCCAGCCAACATATATTTGTGCGGCACAAACTTCTCAATCAATACTTCACGCTTTATCTTGCAGAGCTTTTTCAATCTCTTCCTCGCTGTCAGATGGCATTGGAATCTTGTCAAATAACTCCCACTCTTCAATATGTTCTACGAAGTCATCAGGCTTAAGCAGAGTCAAAGGAGAGAGCGTCTCCATCTCCAGCATAAAATCATTGACATATGTCTCATACGATACGCCGAAGTCAGGATAAGGGGCGTGCATTTCATGTTTATAGCGCTTGATGAATAGCTGGTTATGGTTAAAGCAAGCTGCCCATCCGTCATTATTGGTAAGGCCGATTTTAAAGGGATGCTTTATAGCCGGATCATGCTGCAGGATAATATATTTATACCCCCAACGCACACGAGGGTCATTAAGTCTTGTATATGGCCAGAGGGAAATAAGACGGTTGGGCAGAAAACCAGTATCCTGCCGGCTCTGCGGAATAATCTCCTTGCCTCCTGCTGCCATTGCCGATATACTCCAGACAGAGAGTTCTAATGGCCACACGCTTTTATTGGTAAGACGGTGAATAATTCTGACCCTGTTGCTTCCGGGTTCAAGGCTGATCTCCATCTCTTTCTTGATTTTCGAGATAACCTCGACATCCTGCATTGTCTTGATGCCTTCAGGGGTTTCTTCCCACGCCACGGGGTTATTGTCAGGCTCATATGTCCTTTTTTTTGATTCCGGGCTGTGCCATAAACGATGCCCTCCGTAGATCCTCCACTCATCTCCTCCAGTTAATCCAAGAGTTGACTCAACTTCACACATCATATTCTCCCTGCCGACAAATCCGTATCTGATTATTCTGGGGCCTACATCGGTGGTTACTATCAGATCAACAATCCCGTTCGCTATACGAATACAATTATCCCAGCTGCCGTATGATATCTTTTGCACCTTTATTCCTGACACCCCGAAACCTCCTGTGTAAATAAAATCATTATACCTGATTACATGGTTTCATATATAGAACAGATTGATTAATTCTTAATTCACATTTGATCAACCTCTTCTGCACAGCAAAACATAATAAAAATCAACACTTTCCCAATGCCTTCATTTTCTCCTTGACATATACAAGATATTGTGGTTTAATTGCCTATCACCGCTAAATAGGGTATAATTATTATGCGCAAACACGCACATAATAGACTGAAGGCAGCGCATAACTATAGCAAAAAATAAATAATTTTTATCAATAATTAACAGCTATTTATATATTTAGGAGGGGGTATGGCGGAACTGGCTTCATCTAAACTTGATCTTACTGCAAATGCATTAAAAGTCCTTGAAAAGAGATACCTGAAGAAGGACGAGGAAGGGAAGACTATTGAAACTCCTGCGGATATGTTCAGGAGGGTTGCAAAGGCTATCGCATCAGCAGAGATAAGTTACGGCAAGTCAGAAGCCGAAGTCAAGCAGACAGAGGAAGAATTTTACAACCTTATGACCTCATTGAAATTCCTTCCTAACAGCCCCACGTTGATGAATGCCGGCGGAAGGCTCGGACAGCTCTCAGCATGTTTTGTCCTCTCTGTAGGAGATTCCATGGAGTCTATCTTTGAAGCTGTAAAGAACGCCGCAATGATCCATAAATCAGGCGGGGGTACAGGTTTCTCTTTCACAAACCTCAGGCCAAAAGGCGACATAGTGGGGTCAACCAAAGGAATATCCTCCGGCCCCATCTCATTCATGACGGTCTTTGACGCAGCCACTGAAGCGATAAAGCAGGGGGGCACAAGAAGAGGCGCGAATATGGGCATCCTGCGCGTTGACCACCCGGATATCCTTGACTTTATAACAGCCAAAGACAGCCATGATAAGCTCAACAACTTCAACCTCTCGGTCGCGTTGACTGACGTATTCATGAAGGCACTTGAAAAAGATGAAGAGTATGACCTTGTAAATCCCCATAACAAGAAAGTCGTGCGCAGATTAAAGGCAAAGGATGTCTTTAACCTGATAGTGACACATGCATGGAAGAACGGAGAGCCCGGCATCATATTTTTGGACAGGATAAATGAGGGGAACCCGACCCCGCTGATCGGAGAGATCGAGAGCACAAATCCATGCGGAGAGCAGCCTCTTCTGCCGTATGAGTCCTGCAATTTAGGCTCCATTAACCTCTCCAAATTCGTATTAGACGGGGGCTCCGCAAAACCTGTCTCCGGCAGTCCTGATAAACGCATAGACTGGGACGCGCTCAGAGAAACAACGCGCCTCTCTGTGCACTTTCTTGATAATGTCATTGATGTCAATAAATACCCGCTTAAGAAGATAGAAGAGACCACAAAGGCAAACAGAAAGATAGGCCTCGGCGTCATGGGCTGGGCAGACATGCTGATACAGCTTGGCATCCCTTATAATTCCGATGACGCCGCAAATCTTGCGATCGAGGTGATGGAGTTCATACAGACGGAAGGAAAAAAAGAGTCCGTGCTGCTGGCAGAAGAGAGGGGCGTATTCCCGAATTTTGAATCAAGCGTTTATAAAAACAGAAACCTTAAACTCCGAAACGCCACAATAACAACGATCGCCCCCACAGGAACACTCTCAATAATCGCGGGATGCTCAAGCGGCATAGAGCCTCTCTTTGCCGTCTCCTTTGTGCGCAATGTCCTTGAAGGCACAAAGCTCTATGAGGTAAACCCTTACTTTGAAAAGATCGCCAAAGAGCGGGGCATCTGGGGCAGGGAGCTTATAGAGAAGATCGCCGAACACGGGACCCTCCAGGATTTAAAAGAGATCCCCGATGATCTAAAAAATACATTCACCACTGCGCATGATATTTCACCGCTTGACCATATAAAGATGCAGGCCGCGTTTCAGAAGCATGTTGACAACGCCGTATCAAAGACAGTCAACTTCCCGCACGAGGCGACCCCGAAAGAAGTAGAAGATGTATATAACATGGCTTACAACCTCGGCTGCAAAGGCGTCACCGTTTACAGGGACGGTTCAAGAGATGAACAGGTGCTCTCAACAGGCCAGACCGCCAAGCAGGAACCGTCAGGCAAGGGAACAGACACGGCGCACAAGATAACCCCAAAGAAAAGGCCTGAAGTTATAAAGGGCACAACAAGGCATCTTAATACCGGATGCGGACATATCTATGTAACTATAAATGAAGATGAAAACGGAAACCTCTTTGAGCTCTTTACGCATATGGGCAAGGCGGGCGGATGCGCCTCAAGCCAGGCAGAGGCGATCGGAAGGCTTGTAAGCCTCGCATTAAGAGGTGATATAGAGCCGATAGAGATCATGAAACAGCTTAAAGGCATAAGCTGCCACAGCCCTGCATGGGTAAGCGGCGGCAAGATATCCTCCTGTTCCGACGCGATCTCAAAAGCGATTGAGAGATACACAATGGTTGACGGCAAAGGCAACGGGTCAGACACCATGAAGAAAGAGATAATGGGCGCGTGTCCTGATTGCGGAGGAGCGGTTGAGCACGAAGGCGGCTGCGCGGTCTGCAGAGACTGCGGATTTACAAGATGCAGTTAGTTACGAAGGAGCAAAGGCGCTGAGGCACAAAGAAAAGGGGGGCAAAAATGGCAAACAAGCCGCAAGAACTGAAAGTAAATCTTCCGGCACAACTGCAAGCAGGTGTGTATGCTAACAACCTGATGATTACCCACACAAGGGAGGAATTTATTATGGACTTCTCAGTTATCACGCCTCCTATAGGAACAGTCTCGGCAAGAGTTATTACAAGCCCGGGGCACATGAAACGGATAATCACCGCTCTTCAGGAAAACGTGAAGAGATATGAAGCACAGTTCGGGATTATTTTGCAGGCAGAGGAGCCAAAAGGCACTATAGGCTTTAATGCGTGAAAGAATTTTTTTTAATAAGGAGTCAAAGAACTGAGAATTAAAGGCTTAGAAAAACAGTACAGGTAAAATTCAACAGGAACATGGGGAACTATGTTCCTGTTTCTTATTTTAGGTGGTCGTCCCCTCGCCCCTTGCTGGAGAAGGTTAGAAGAGGGGTCATTCCTGTGAAAACGGGGATCCAGAAAAAATAAAACTACTGTCTTTTGCCCGATCTTTTGGGTTCCGACAATGTTGAATTGCCTTAAGAGAAAGATGGTTAAGGAGGTGATGTCTATGGTTAAGAAAATATTGGTTAATATGAATCTCATATTTTCATTTTCCGCTTGGATAATTGGTAAGATATTTACACTTAAAGGTTATTCCATAATAGGCATTCTCTTTGAGGCAATATCTAAAGTGTCGGGCAGAAGACAGTATATTTACGCAACATAATTATGAGTACCACTATAACTCACATCAACAATGGAAGAAGTCGCGCAAGCCTTCTAATCCTTCTCTTATTCTCCGTCCTCCTCTCCTCCTGCGCCTCTCTCCCCCCTGCTGACTACTATCCTGCAAGAGAAGGCTATGTCACCGCCTCATGGTACGGAAAGGATTTTCACGGAAGGCCGACTTCGTCGGGGGAAAGATTTGACATGTACGGCCTGACAGCGGCTCACAAGACAATGGATTTCGGCACAAGGCTGCGCGTTACTAACCCTGATAACAACAGATCGGTTGAGGTGATTGTAAACGACCGGGGGCCGTTCATTGCAGGGAGAGACCTTGATCTCTCTTACGGAGCCGCAAAGGAGATCGGTTTTGATTTAAAAGGCGTAGGCAGAGTGAGGATAGAGCGTCTCGGAAGGGAGATGCGCTATGCAAAGAGGGTTGAGTTTGCCCCTTCTCTGCCAGCCGGAGCCTTGACGATCCAGGTCGGCGCATTCATAGAGCAGGCGAATGCGTACAGGCTGAAGCAGGGGCTTGAGCTTAAATACAGCAACGTTTATATAACAACATTCCTGAAAGGCGAGCAGAAATTCTACAGGGTAAGGATAGGGGAGTTTAAAGGACGCGACGATGCACTTTCACTTGCTGAGCAGCTTGCTCAGGAAGGTTACGCAACTCTTATAACAGCAAAGAATTAAAACAATCTTTATCTCTTAAGCCTGCTAACCAGCGCCTGTCCGAGGAAGAGCAGCGCCTCCACATCGAGAAATTCCGAGGCTGTAGAATCGAGCAGTATACTGCAGGCAGGCTCAAAATCTTCTTCCGCGGGCCAAAGCAAGATCATAAATGGTATTTTGGGAAGGGGGTATACTTTATAGCTGTACTCTGTTGTAAAACCGCTGACTTTCTCTGCGCCATTGGCAAGCAGTCTCTTTATAACGCCTTCCTGATCTGCGCCAAAAACTTTCGCAAGAGGAGCTTCGCAGCTCTCCTTAAAACCTATGGATTTGAGAGAGCCGTCCTTTAAATCCCTGAATGCAACCCATTTCCCAGTCAGTGCTGCCTTCCCTGCGTTTCTTACATACATAAGGATAAGCAGTTTATCCCATATGCCAAGCTCCTCATTAAAACCTGAGTTCGTGACTGTAATATCTTTGCCCATGTACTTAATCTTCAATGCACCGCCTTCAGCCGATGCTCCTATGCCTTCAGCAACAGGGGCGAGATCTTTCTTTGCCATATCACTCAGCAGTTCTTTAAGAAATTTATCCTTCCAATCGCTCAGATCAGCCTCTGAGAGCATGGCTTCAAGCTCATTCTTCCCTTGCTCCGTGAGCTTTGTACATTCGGAAAGAGAGACCTCATTCTTCGCCATCTTCATTGCAAAGGCCATACAGGTCTTTGCGGTACACTTTCCGCAGTTTATCCCCGGCAGTCTTTTGTAAATTTCAAGAGGGTTCATGATTATTTTTCAGGTGGCTAAACGCTTATTAAGAATAACACATGGAAGAGTGATTTGGTTGCAGAGCGGCAAGTTACGGCTCTCTGTTATAATTACTCATGTTAACGAAAGAGAATAGCAGGCGGCCTGACTGGGATCACTACTTTATAGAGATAGCAAAGGTTGTGTCGTCAAGATCCACCTGCCTGCGCAGAAAGTACGGGGCGGTGATCGTGAAGGACAATGTGATAATAAGCACGGGATATAACGGCGCGCCGCGCGGGATCGAGAACTGCATTGACCTGAATAAATGCATCAGAAAAGAGCAGAATATCCCGTCAGGCGAAAGGTATGAACTCTGCGAGGCTGTTCATGCAGAGCAGAATGCTGTGATAAACGCGCCGCCGGAGAGGATGAAAGGCGCGACTATCTATATAGCGGGCTTTGAAGAGAACGAGAGCTTTGCCAACGGCAAACCCTGCAAGCTCTGTGAACGCATGATCAGGAATTCGCAGATTACAGAAGTTGTATACCTGAGAAATGACGGCAATCTTGAAAAGATAAGACTCTCTTAAACTTATAGTATTCCCAGTTCACGGCAGGTGAGTTGAAGAAACGTATTTTTCGATACCTTAAAGACAAATTTAGAACATATACTGTCAAGCCGTCATCTGCAAGAGTAAAAATAAATTTTATAAATCTCATCGAGTTAAATACGTTTTTGAGACTCGCCTGCCATGACACAAAAAGTTTATGAATAATGTGGGCTAAGTGGAATTAGATATAACCGTTCATAAGGGTGAAAGAAATAATCCTCTGGCAATCCTTATCCACGGCCTCGGTACGGATAAAAACATCTGGCTTGATCCCCTGAATGCAAAGGTGTTAGCCAAAAAGGTCCCGCTTAAGCTCTTTGCGGCAAAAACTCCAAAACCCTGCCTGCCGGAGAATCACAACGGAAAGAAAATCTCTTTCGGTGATATGCCCGAAAACATTCAGACGCTGTGGGATGCGCTCGTAAAAGAAGGGATCAATATCATATGCTGGAGCCAGCGAAGGCCGGCAGGACCGATAAGCGCGGCAGTGAATGACCTTACAGAGGTTGTCGAGAGGGCGGAGGAGATTTTTCCCAAGAGCCGGATAGCTCTCGTATGCCACAGCAGAGGCGGGCTTGTCGCAAGGAAGTTTATGGAAGAAGGCCGGCCTGAAATAAAAGCCCTTATAACCATCGCGACGCCGAATTCAGGCAGTGCCATCTCAAGTATCGGCAAGTATGTCGCGCCATTATATGCGCTCTTTAAGGGAGTTCTGCCGAAGTATACGCATGTCAGCCTGTCCGAAATCATAAATAGTACAGGGGAACTGCTTGAGGGCAAGGCAATAAAAGAGCTTATGCCTGATTCGGATTTCTTCAGTTCTCTAAAGGACTCACAGCAGAAAGGAGTAAACTACATCTCATTCGGCGGCACAAAGCCGAAGATACTGACCGTTTACAGATGGGAAGAAAGGGACGGTAAGTTCATCCCGAAAGAATTATTCTCTATCCCTGACTCGCTCTTAAAGATCCTGCCACCGCCTTTGCAGCTTGATGAAATTATCCCCGGGAAGGGAGACGTCCTTGTCTCCGCGAAGAGTTCTGTACTGCCATGGAGTCAGGCGCACTATAACCTGCCTGCGAATCATCTTTCAATTATGTGGCATAAAAAAGTGATTAAAAAAACAATAGAGGTACTCAAAAACATCTGAATACCTCTATCCTGACAGTACTCGCAGACTATAAATGTTTATTTAAGACAAGTTTTTCTTCAAATCCATTCGGGTAAATGAATATGCTCTGTCTTTTATCAAAGATAGGATTGGCCCTATGCATAATTCTATGATGATTAGGACAAAGAACAACAATGTTATTTGCATTGTTGTTAAGAGAGATCACAAAAGAATCAATATGATGCGCCTCGACTATAAAACAATTATGCCGCTCGGAAAAGTTCACACCGCAAACTTGACATTTGTAGCTATAAAATAATTTCAAACTTTCTCCAACAGCTTTGTCTAATCGTCGTATTTTAATTACCTGTTGCTTTGCTTCTATTCTCGCCGAGTCATCTATCTTCTTGTAATTTGATTCAAATTCAAAATCTTCTTCTCTCATCACGGAGATTGCTTGCCTAATCTGAGCTGATTCAGAATTGGTTATATAGTCAAGAAAAAAGGTGTTTTCATATTGCGTTGTGTATAAGATAATATACTCTCTCATCCCCTCGGGCAGTTTGGTGATCCTATGTGAAATTCGCTTTTCTTTTAAGTAATCCATGCTTGTTTTGAATATTTCACGGAGCCTCATCGCAAATGGACTTTGGGGAGAATATCTTATCTGCACTATATCTGAATGCCCCGGATATTTTGTTTCATCAAAAATTTGATTTACCAATTTAATCTGATAGGTATCATTATCTAAAATAATATTTATATCTCGTTTTTCTCCTCTTTTTATATAGTTCTTTATTTTTTTCTGAAAAACTACTTGCGTAGAAACTGGAATGGAAAAACCTTCTCGTAATGCTGACCAATCAACTTCTTTTTTGTATATATAAAATTGATCTTCAAGCCTTAAGCTCATAAAAAATCCCTCTTGTTTTAAACTTTACAATGATTAATGGGATATTTCAATACAAAATGTTTCGGT
>JBFLVX010000083.1:0-10531 GCA_040758255.1 Nitrospirota bacterium | reverse complement strand
GGATAAAGAGATAATAAAGGCAATAAGATACGATAAGCACGCCCAGCAGCAACTTTATTATATCGGACTCTGCGTATATGAGAAATTTTACTCCGATATAAGTGCCGGGCAGGCTTCCCAAGACAAGTGGGATTATCTTCGCTCTCTCCATATGGCTCCTAAGCTTTAGCGAGAGATAAGATGTAATAAGGACGCTGTTAAGGACGCTGAGCGGAACCGCGGTCTTTGCGTCGAGAAAGAGCGTGAGAAGAGGCATTGCTAATAATGCTGAGCCGAAGCCTGAAAAGCCCTGCGTAAAACCGGCAGCCAGAAAGATCATGGATATTAAGATGAGTGTCATCATTTGTGGGTTATAACTGCAGGTACTCTCTTAATAATTGCGGATACATAGACGGGCTAAAGAGTATATTTGTCATCATGTAGCATTCATGCGTGCAGAAGCAGTCCTTCTCCTTTATAGAGCCAATCACCTTCCGTGCGTTTCCGCTCTTTAAGACCTTCGCTATGTCATAACCGCTCTCCCTGATGTTTCCCATCTTCATTGAGAATGACTCGCATGGGAAGATGTCTCCTCTTTCGGTAATGACAAGATTTAGCTTGCCGGCATAACATGGGATCAATTGTCTTCTCTGAAGCATGGTCTCATGTATAAGCCTGCGCTGAATGATATCCTGTGCCGCTTTTATCCTTGCGCCCCTGAAACGGTATATGCTTGCTCTCTTCTTCTTAAGGTTGGATTCGATATTTTGAATCGTCTCAAGATACTTTTTAATGTCTACACCCTTCAATCCATCATCCGATACATCGCCGCGTATCAGCGATACGGTATGCGTCTTTATGTTTTCAAGGCTGTTGACAAATTCAATAAGCTCATCCATAAAATCCTGATTTTCAGAAGAGAAGACAGTATTGATGCCGAGCTCAAAATTAGGGTATTTGTTAAGCAGTTTTCCAAGTGCGTCATACGTCCGCATAGTTTTATTAAAGCTCCCCTCTGCACCTCGCATCGAATCATGCAGGCGCTCGGGGCCGTCGAGAGAAAGCTTTACAGCGATGGTGCTCTTATTGCAATGCTTTAAAATCTCCTCAATTCTTTTGCTGATCTTGCCGGTTAGCAGTCCGTTGGTGGGCAATAGGATAATGGCGGGCTTATTATTTCTATAGAATATCTTTGTAATCTCGGCAATGTCATCCCTGAGAAATATCTCGCCTCCTGAGAATGCGAGCCAGAGCAGCTTCCCCATTGATGCTGATATACTTTCAATCTCATCGAGGGAGAGTTCATCATTATCCCCAGGCGGTAAATTCCTGTCATGAATGTAAAAACAATGCCGGCATTTCGCATTGCACCGTCTGGTCAGAAAGACTGTCAGGTGTATGGGAGCGCGTTTCCAGAGTATTGAATCTACATGGCGAAATGGCGAATAATTCATTTTCTTTTGCAGGATGTTTTATTTTTATTATAAATCTTTGTGCCTATGTGCCTTTGCCACTTTGCGCCTGAGTAGTGAAAAAAGTACTTTGCCATGCCTGCAATTGTGCCTGTACCGACTGAGAGTGAATAAAAGACTGTGTAATAAATGGAAGCCTGAATTGTAAAAGGAGCGCCGCCTGTTTCATAAAAGAGCTTTATCAGCCCCCTGCTGATGAAGAGATTGAAAACAAATAGGAAGGGGAGGGGATACATGAAAGTACTTCTTTTAAATAATATGGCTAATATCAGAAGAATAAATGAAAAAAACGCTGATGCCACATTGACTTTTAATTCAGTAGATGATGACCCTGAATCGGTGAACATATCTTTATTCTTCATGGAGTAAACGACCCAGTACATTGATTTTCTCACCGCATTCTTCATGGATCTGAAGAAGGAAAAATTAAAGATATGCCTCACCTGTATATTAGGGTTTGTGAGGAGAGTACAGCCTTCACGCTTCAGCCTGTGGGTAAATTCAACATCCTCAATAATAGGCAGAAACTCCTCCGGAAACCCTTTGCTCTTTCTGAATGTCTCTCTCTCTATGGCCATGGCATGCGCCGCAATATAATCCGGCGCCTTGGCATTCTTTGTCTCGGAATAATATACGAAGAGGGATTGAAAGAGGTTGAAGAAGCCTTTATCATATGGCTCCTTAGCATATGTGCCTCCTATAATGGTACGCGGTTTCACTTTGGAGAATGAGCTGTTTATGATTGATAGAGTATCCGCATTAAGCAGGCAGTCTGAATCTGTAAAGAAGATGATATCCCCGCTGCTCTGGAGCGCGCCGGTATTTCTCGCCTTGGAAGCGCCGCTATGCTTATCAAGAGAGATGAGCTTGCACGGAAATCTTTTTATTACCTCAATGGAGTCGTCTTCAGAATGGTCATCAACAACAATCACCTCAAAATTGCCGTATCTGGAGGCGAATGCCGCTTCAAGGCACTTGCCGATTGTCTCAGCGCTATTATAATTCGGGATTACAACAGATATGTACTTTTCCAAGCTCATATTTCTATCCTATGTTAAATGTGAGTAAATATTCTAATCGCTCTTAGAGCAGGAGGTCAATTAAGGCTTTTCAGCATTGACATACATTGATTCAAAAATTTATGCTAAACCATTAAAGATGAAGTCTATCCCGGAAACAATACCTGACCTTCGCACACTTCCATGCCTTTCAGTTCTGAAAGAAGACGAGTTATCTCTGATAGGAGAGCAGGCGCATGTCAGCACATTCCTTAAAAATGAGATCTTATTCAGAGAGACAGATCCCCTGACTTTCATATTTATAGTAAAAACCGGGCGGATAAAACTATTTAAAACCTCACACGAGGGCAGGGAACTGACAATCAAGCTGCTTGGGCCGCATGAATATTTTTGCTGCGCCCCCCTTTATCTTGACGGCAAATACTCTGTCAGCGCCATGGCGATGGAGGATTCCGCTGTAGTAATGATACCGTCAAAGGATTTTAAGGAGATAATAAGCGTCAGCGTCAGTGAGATAGGGCTCAGGGTAATAAGAGGGCTGTGCAGCAAGATAAAATACCTGTCAGTACTTGCAGAAAATCTCTCATTTAAGGACGTCGAACAGAGAATTATTTTTGCCCTCTCAAGGCTGGCGGAAGAGAAATCGCCTGATAATAATATTGTCTCGCTCGCGGTTTCTCATCAGGACATTGCCTCAATGACCGGGACAGTGAGGGAAGTTGTCTCACGGACGATGATGAAGCTGAAAAAAGAAAAAGTCATTGTGGATAGCAGCGCCAGAGGCTTTACGGTTGACAAAGAAAAACTTTCACGGCTTCTAAAATAAGCAGACATAACTACCGCAACAGGGATTCCCACTCCATTTCAGGTCGGCAGCGTCGTCAAACCTCGATCAAAATTTACAGAAAATTAACATCTCTTCAGTAACTTAAGTTACTGAGAAAACTGTCAGGTGAAGTTTATTCTATTAATATTCACTCTTATATATATATTTCAGAGAGGTTTGGCAGATGTCAGTGAAACAGACATTTCATGCGGTAATCCCGGATTATAAATACTGGAAACAGAATGTAAGATGCCAGACAGGATGCCCTGTAAATACTGATTCAAGGGGTTATGTCACGGCAATATCAGAGGGCGATTACGAGAAGGCGTACTGGATAGCGAGAATGCCGAACCCTCTTGCCTCTATATGCGGCAGGATATGCGGGGCGCCGTGTGAGATTGCATGCAGGAGAAAAGGGATAGACGCCGCCGTATCAATAAGGGCTTTAAAGAGATTTATAACCGAAAAGCACGGGGTTGAGATTTATCAGGATAAAAGAGATTTTGTTGCAAACTTTACAAGTAAGTTTAAGGACACAGGCACCGGAATTATAGATATTGCCGGAGAAACATCAAAACCCGTCTCTATCATCGGCGCAGGGCCTGCCGGCCTTGCCTGTGCCCATGAACTTGCCCTCATGGGATACCAGCCAGTAATTTATGAAATGGAGAATGTAGCTGGCGGTATGTGCGCAGTGGGCATTCCTCCTTACAGGCTTCCAAGAGAGATACTGCAGGCGGAGATTGACGCAATAAAGGCGCTTGGAGTTGCAATAAG
Source organism: Nitrospirota bacterium (assembly GCA_040758255.1). Taxonomy (GTDB): domain Bacteria; phylum Nitrospirota; class Thermodesulfovibrionia; order UBA6902; family UBA6902; genus JACRPZ01. Next base: position 6,458 of record JBFLVX010000083.1, on the reverse strand, counting down.
GCTCGGAGTTCAGATCGGCAAGGACATTCCACTAAAGAAATTATATGAAGAATCTGCCGCAGTGCTTTTAACCGTGGGCGCAAAAAAATCCAGAATGCTGCCTGTTGACGGCGCTGACAGCAAAGGCGTTCTTGGCGGCGTTGATTTTCTGAGGGATGTATTTACCGGAAAGGATGTGAAAACAGGATCCGGGGTAGTGGTAATCGGCGGCGGAAATGTGGCGTATGATGTGGCAAGGACAGCGAAGAGACAAAAGGGCGTCAACTCTGTCTCGCTTGTTTGCATAGAGGATATGGAGCACATGCTGGCTGACAAGATAGAGATAGAAGAGGGAGAAGAAGAGGGCATTGAAAGGATCAATAGTTTTGGCCCTCATAAGATAAACGCTGACGAGAGCGGAACTGTAAAATCCGTAACATTCAAAAGATGCATTGCCGTGTTTGACAGTGAGGGGAGATTCAACCCGAGATACGATGAGTCAGATATTATGACGCTTCCGGCGGACACGATATTTTTTGCAATAGGGCAGTCTTACGACATTTCATTTCTTGAGAAATGCGGGCTTGATATTGAAATGACCGATAGAGGGATGATAAAAATCGAAGCGGATAAGGTATCCACATCTCTTCCAGGACTTTTTGTTGCCGGAGACTTTGCTCATGGCCCCAAACTCGTTATAGATGCTGTAGCAAGCGGTAAAAAGGCTGCTATAGCAATACATGAATATGTCAGTAAAAGGAGTTTGAAACTCGAAATTACAGAACTGCATAAAGAGCTTCCCGGCAATGAGGTTTTTCATCCAAAGGATTATGAAAAAACAGGGCGGTGTTCTGTGCCGGCGCTGTCTGCAGATGAAAGGGTCAAAGGCGTATCTGTTACTGTTGAGCATGGCTTTACCAAAGATATGGCAGAGGAGCAGGGCGGCAGGTGTCTTAACTGCGCGGTCAACACAATATTTAACGGCGACAGATGCATCCTCTGCGGAGGATGCGCGGATATTTGTCCAGAGTATTGTCTCAGACTTGTCAGTCTCGAAAATATCAAGGGCGATGAAACGCTCCTTGCGCTTTATAAAAACAGATACGGAAAAGATCCGGCAAACAAGGGTTCTGCAATTATAAAAGATGAAGACAGGTGTATACGGTGCGGGCTGTGCGCAAAAAGATGCCCGGTTGACGCAATAACAATGGAGCGATTTTCATTTAAGGAGGTATTGGTAAGTGAGTGACGAAACACTTGATAAGGGGGGTCTGTCGAGGAGAGATTTTCTTGGATTGGCATCTCTTGGGGCAGTGGTCTTGTCTTCATTAACTATATTGGCGGGAATTCTCAGGATACCGAAAGCAAATGTCCGCTTTGAAGAACCGACAAAATTCAAGATAGGGAGCGCTGACAGCTTTCCCGCGGGCACGGTAAAGAAGCTTGACGATAAGGGAGTGTTTATATTTTCAGATGATGACGGGCTTCATGCCATTTCAAGCGTATGCACTCATCTCGGCTGTATAGTCTCAATTGCAGAATCTGGTTTCCAGTGCCCCTGCCACGGTTCAAAGTATGATGGAAACGGCAAGGTCACTGCCGGGCCTGCGCCAAGGAACCTCTCATGGCTTGAGATCAGCAGAAATGTGGACGGCAGCCTTGAAGTTGACACAGCCAAGGGCGTTCCTGAAGGGACGAAGTTTAAACTTAACGCATAAATTTTCAGAGAGAGGTAAGCAGACAATGGATGATTTGAACCAGTCAGGAATTGCCAGGTTTACAGAGAATTTAAAGGCGCTTAAAACCTCTTTAAGCGGTTCTATTCTGAGGAGCGGCAAGCCGACATCCGACAGGTCCAGGGCAGCAGCAATGTTCAACAATTTCTTCCTCCATATTCAGGGAGTGAAGACACATATAAACACGTTAAGGCCGTCGTATACTCTCGGTTTCGGCCTGATATCTTTCTTCCTGCTTGCCATCACAATAGTATCAGGCATCCTTCTCATGATTTATTACAATCCCTCAATAGAAAACGCCTACAATTCCGTAAAAGACCTGATTTATGTTGTATTCGCCGGCAACCTTGTACGAAACATGCACAAGTGGGCCGGAGAAGGCATGATAATTTTTGTGCTGCTTCACATGGCAAGGGTTTTCTATACGGGCTCTTACAAAAAGGGGAGGGAGTTTAACTGGGTCATCGGCATTGTGCTCCTTGTTTTTACCTTTTTGCTGAACCTCTCAGGGTACATGCTTCCATGGGACCAGCTTTCATATTGGGCGCTTGTTATTGTCTCGAACATTATCCAGTCACCCAAGGAGCTTACGGATATTTTAGGTATAACACAGTATTTTGATCCCGGAGGATTCTCAAAGGAGTTCTTCCTTGGCGGGACCACTCCATGGAAGGAATCGCTCACAAGGGTTTATCTCCTCCATATAATCCTGCTCCCGCTTTTTCTCTTCATATTCCTCGGCATTCATTTCTGGAGGATAAGGAAGGACGGGGGGCTTACAAAGCCTGAAGCCTTTGAAACAGCGGCAAGCGACGCGGACTTTCTTTCACTCCACGGGAAAAAAACAGGGAGCTTCCCCACAAACAAAACTTACGGGCTCATGGAGCTTGCCCACGGCAAGACCCCTGCCGTTGACAAAGATGTTGAGAATACGGTCCTGAGCTGGCCTAATCTTCTGATAGCAGAGGCAGCAGTTTTTACGCTCTCACTTGCAGCGGTCTTTATTTACTCATTCTATATAAATGCGCCTCTAAAGGAATTTGCAAATCCCCTTATACCGGAAAATCCCGCAAAGGCACCGTGGTATTTTCTGGGCCTTCAGGAACTCGTATCATACTCCGCTTTTATGGGCGGCGCGGTTATCCCCGTTATGGCGCTCCTGGGATTAATCCTGATCCCGTATCTTGACAGGGAGCAGGATTATACAGGTGTCTGGTTCTCCAATAAGCTGGGCAGAACAGTGACCTTTCACTCTTTCATTATCGGCACGGCAGCGCTTACAGGCTTGCTGGCATTCGCAATAAATTACGGATGGTTCAGAAACTGGTGGCCCAACGTGCCTCAGTTATTGATCACCTTGATAAACCCAGGCACCATATGGCTCGGTTTTGTGATCGCATGGTCGCTCTTTGTGATAAAGAAGACAGGCTCCACCAGAATGGGAGCAATATCGCTGTTTACCATGTTCTTTCTCAGCTACATTATTCTTACATATACAGGCACAGAGCTGAGGGGACCGAACTGGGAATTCTTCTGGTCAAAGAGCCAATGGCCGGTACATTGAAGTTATTAGTTATTAGTTATTAGTTTTTAGTTGTTAGTTGTTTGTCTGACAACTAATGACTGAAAACTAAAATGGGAGGAGATATAAATGGCAAAAGATGAGAAAGATAATGCCTCAGGGAACGAGCGTTTGCTGTCAAGAAGGTCTTTTTTGACACTCGCTGCCGGTGCAGGCGCCGGAATTGTAATCGCGGGATGCGATTCTGACTTTTTTAATTTCCTGAAGCCAAAGAATGAAAACCCCCTCGAAGCATATCCTGACAGGGATTGGGAAAAGATATTCAGAAATATTTATAAAGAAGACAGCCATTTTCATTTCCTTTGCTCACCTAACGACACTCACAACTGTCTCCTGAAGGCGCACGTGAAGAACGGCGTAGTAACGCGTATCAGTCCATCATACCGCTACGGTGAAGCTACGGACTTGTACGGCAACGGTTCAACCCACAGATGGGACCCCCGCGCATGTCAGAAGGGCCTCGGGCTCGTTCGCCGCATTTATGGCGACCGCCGTGTTAAAGGCGCTATGGTGCGTAAAGGGTTCAAGGAGTGGGTGGATAAGGGTATGCCGAGGGATCCTCATACAGGCGTTCCACTGAAGGAATACTTTGAAAACCGCGGACAGGACACATGGCTGAAGGTTCCGTGGGAAGAAGCCTACACACTTTCTGCAAAGGCCGTTTATAACATATCAGAGACCTACTCAGGCGATAAAGGCGCTGAACTTCTCAACCGGCAAGGCTATGAGCCGGCAATGGTTGAGACAATGAAAAAAGCCGGCACGCAGGCAATTAAGATAAGGGGAGGCATGTCCCTTCTCGGCGCAACAAGGATCTTCGGGTACTACAGGTTGAGCAACATGCTTGCACTTCTTGACGACAGGATTCGGGGCACAGGGCCTGAGAAGTCTCTCGGAGGAAGGGGCTGGGACAGCTATACATGGCATACCGACCTCCCGCCCGGGCATCCTATGGTTCTCGGGATGCAGACAAATGAGTTCGACCTGAACTGCGTTGAGCATTCAAAGATGATCATACTTCTTGGCTTGAACTGGATTACCACAAAGATGCCTGACAGCCACTGGCTGACAGAGGCGAGACTTAAGGGAACAAAGGTCGTTTCAGTCTCAGTTGAATATCCTGCAACCGGCTGCCGTTCCGACGAGGTCATTGTTATTCGCCCTGGAACAGACCCAGCTTTCATGTTAGGTGTCGCGCACGTCATCATTAACGAAAAACTTTATGATGCCAGCTACATGAAGAGATATTCTGACCTCCCTTTCCTCGTTCGCATGGATACCCTCGATATGTTAAGGCCGGAAGACGCAGTTCAGGGCTACCAGAAGAAGAAGTTTTCCAAAGACACGACTGTTGTTAAGAAAGACGACCCCTTGATAGGCCATGTGAAGGAACATGATAAGCAGATCGTTACCGAAGAGATGGCTGCTGAATGGGGCGATTATGTAGTATGGGATGCCGCCAATAAAAAAATGGCTTCTGTGAGCAGGGATGACTTCGGCAAAAAATTTGCGCTTGACCCTGCATTAGAAGGTGAATTCGAAGTCACCATCAAGGGACAGAAAGTAAAAGTACGCCCGGTATTTGATCTTATGAAACAGTATATCAACGAGAATTTCTCGCCTGAGCAGGCTTCAAAAATCACATGGTCTCCCAAAGAAGCCATTGTTTCTCTTTCAAGGGAGATCGCATCGCGTCCTGAGAGCACTCTGTTTGCCTGCGGCATGGGCTCCAACCAATATTTCAACGCAGACCTGAAAGACAGGGCGGTATTTTTTGTCGCGGCAATGACGCGCAATATGGGATTTCCGGGCGGAAACGTCGGAAGCTTTGCAGGCAATTACAAGGTGGCGTTATTTAACGGAGTCGGAGCATACGTGGCTGAGGACCCGTTTAATATTGAACTCGACGCTGCCAAGCCTGTTAAAAAGAAATATTACAATGTATATGAATCCGCACATTTTTATAATTACGGAGACCGTCCGCTAAAGATCGGCGGCCATCTCTTCAGCGGCAAGGGCCATCTGAATACGCCGACCAAGGCCATGATGTTTGCCAACTCAAACTCCCTTCTCGGAAACGCAAAATGGCACTATGACGTTGTGAACAATACACTTCCCAAGATCGAAATGATCACTGTTGCCGACTACTGGTGGAATGCCTCCTGCGAATATGCCGATATTGTTTTCGGCTGCGATTTTGCCGCTGAGTTCAAGCAACCTGATTTCAGCGCATCCTGCACAAACTCTTTTCTGCAGGTCCATCCCCGCACCCCCCTTCCAAAGGTCTTTGACACAAAACCCGATATAGAGATATTGGCAGGTATCGCCCATGCCCTCGGTAAGCTGACCAATGACATGCGATATGACGATTACTGGAAGTTTGTGCATGAAAATAAGGTCGGCGTGTATGCCCAGAGGATTATTGACGCTTCACAGAGTACAACCGGATATAAGTTTGAAGACCTTGAGGCAAAGGCCAGGGACGGCATCCCTGCGCTGATGAATAACAGGACCTACCCAAGGCTCGGCAGTTGGGAACAGGCGAATGAAGACAAGCTGTGGTATACGAAATCCGGCAGGATGGAGTTCTACCGCTTTGAGAAGGAGTGGATCGAGCATGGCGAGAATATCCCGGTCTATCGTGAACCAATTGATTCCACCTTCCATGAACCTAATGTAATAATAGGCAATCACCCTGCGATTAATCCGAAGAAACCTGAGGATTGGGGGTTTTCATCCGGAGATCTCTCCTGTGAAGCGCGGCAGGTCAGGAATATACAACTGACAGGTAATCAGCTTCTGGATACAAAGCATCCCTTGATGTCAAAGGGATTCAAATTCATCTTCCACACCCCGAAATACCGCCACGGGACTCATACAACCCCGGTGGATACTGAGATGGTTGCTGTATGGTTTGGGCCTTTCGGCGATGTTTACCGCCGCGACAAGAGAATGCCTTTTGTCACAGAGGGCTATCTGGATATAAATCCCCTTGATGCAAAAGAACTTGGCGTAGAGGACGGTGACTATATTTACATTGACTCAGACCCTTCAGACAGGCCCTATCGCGGAGCAAAGCCAGGGACATTAAATTACAGGACTGCAAGGCTGCTATGCCGAGCGCGGTATTACTTCGGCACTCCCAGAGGAGTTACCCGCAT
>JBFLVX010000082.1:0-10605 GCA_040758255.1 Nitrospirota bacterium | reverse complement strand
TAAGAAATATATCAGCCATTTCCCTGAAGAGAGACTCATCTGGTCTTATGGTTCAGGCTATGGCGGCAATGCTTTGTTAGGCAAGAAATGTCTGGCGCTTCGCATAGCCTCTGCTGTGGCGAAGCGTGAAGGCTGGATGGCAGAGCATATGCTGATCCTTCGCCTTACAAATCCCGAAGGTAAGCAATACCACATCGCAGCCGCCTTTCCGTCTGCATGCGGCAAGACAAACCTGGCAATGATGCAGCCTTCAATCCCCGGCTGGAAATGCGAGTGCATCGGAGATGATATTGCATGGATGAAGATAGGGAGTGACGGACGGCTTTACGCCATTAATCCTGAAAATGGTTTCTTCGGAGTTGCCCCAGGCACTTCATACAGCACAAACCCCATGGCGATGGATACATTAAAGGAGAACGTTATATTCACGAACTGCGCGCTTACTGATGATGGTGATGTATGGTGGGAGGGGATGGACGGCGATGAGCCTGTTCACGCCATTGACTGGAAAGGCCGTGACTGGACACCCGAGAGCACCGAAGACGCAGCCCATGCTAATGCGCGCTTTACCGCTCCGGCATCGCAGTGCCCTGTAATTTGCAAAGACTGGGAAAAGCCGGAAGGCGTACCAATTGACATCTTCATATTCGGAGGCAGGCGCAGCAATGTTGTGCCTCTGGTATATGAGGCATACGACTGGGAGCATGGCGTCTTTTTAGGCTCCACAGCAGCCTCTGAAACAACCGCCGCAAATATAGGCGCAGTCGGCAACCTGAGGCGGGATCCTTTTGCCATGACGCCTTTCTGCGGTTACAATATGGGAGACTATTTTCAGCACTGGCTTGATATGGGTGACAGGCTTGGGGATAAAGCCCCGAGGGTCTTTTATGTAAACTGGTTCAGAAAGAGCGAAGACGGCAAATTCCTCTGGCCCGGGTTCAGCGACAACAGCCGCGTGCTGAAGTGGATGTGTGAGCGCATTGACGGCAAGGCTGGAGCGAGAAAAACCCCCATTGGTTTATTGCCGAATGAAGGGGATATTGATCTCAGCGGTTTAAATATATCCGCTGATGACATGGGAGAACTGCTGAGAATAGAGACGGATGAATGGAAGGCTGAGATCCCTGATATGGAGAATCACTTCTCCAAATTCGGTAATCGTTTACCGGAAAGACTTAAGAAGCAGCTTCAGGAATTCAAAAAGCGACTTGGGTGATAGTGAAGTTTGCATTTACCTGTGCAATTTCCTAAGAGACTTTTTTATAATCTTCTTTTTTCACGTTTAATCGCTGCATTTTGTTGTAGAAATTCCGGGGGTGGATGCCGGCGATCTTCGCGGCTTTTCCGACCCTGCCCCCTGTCTCTTTCAGCACCATCTGGAGATATAACCGCTCTACTTTTTCGAATACTTCCTGCTGTATCTCAGGAAGGGTCTTCCCTTTCCATGCGGAGATATCTTCATTATCTCCCGGCATCCTTTCAGTCCGGTTGACCCCGTGCCGGAATACATCAGGCAGGTCTTGCTGGGTGATCTCATCAGTCTTGCAAAGCAGGATGGCCCTCTCAATCACATTCATCAGCTCCCGAACGTTTCCGGGCCATGAATACTGCCTGAGGACTTCAATAGCAGGGTCGGATATGCTGAGAACCTCGCGTCCGATCTTGTGCCGGAAATAATTAATGTAATAACGGGCCAGGGCTGGAATATCTTCAATACGCTGGTTGAGGGGAGGGATCTTCAGTGTTACAACGCTCAAACGATAATATAGATCCTTACGGAAGTTGCCGTTTGCTACCTCCTGTTCAAGGTCACGGTTGGTAGCGGCAATCACCCTCACATCAACCCATATGGGTTTTTCGCTGCCGACCGGGTTGACTTCATAATCCTGCAGCACCCTGAGCAGTTTACTTTGAAGATGCAGCGGCATCTCGCCTATCTCATCAAGAAATATTGTCCCTCCATGAGCTATTTCAAAGGCGCCCCTGCGGGATCTGATTGCTCCGGTAAAAGCCCCCTGCGTATGCCCGAAGAGTTCGCTTTCAAGAAGCTGTTCGGGCAGTGCGGCGGCATTGACTGTAATGAACGGCGCGGCAGAGCGCGGGCTTTCGGCATGTATGGCCTTTGCAAGATGCTCCTTGCCGACCCCGGTTTCCCCGAGTATTAACAGAACGGAATCGCTCGGAGCCACCTGCCTGACCTCATCCATAAATATACGCATGGTCTCGCTTTCAGATACGAAATCGTTAATTTTCGGCTGCACGCGCGTTTTCCGGTTGAACCGCAATTGACTGAGCTGCCGCCTGGACTCCACAGTTGCCGCGATGGCTTCAAAGAGATTCTTTTTAGAAGTTCCGGCATAGAGAACAACATCCGCTCCTGCGGCAAACAACTGTGCCTGCTCTTCCGAAGAATCGGTGCTGGTGAGGATAACGGTCGTTGGATTTTCCGGCAGATTATTGAGCATGGCAATGCCGGATTCTATAGGCGGCGGTATGAGAGATTTGCTCACAACAATGACATCCCCGCAGCTCTGCACTACCTTCTGCCATGCGTTTTTTGCCTGGCCGTAGCTTTCAACCCTTACATCCGAGAGGGAGAATTCCTGCTCAAGATAACTCTGCGTCTCCTTCTTTTTAATTGCGAAGATTAATCTTACTAACATGGCCTGCCTCCTTAATTTAGTAGAAGTGACAAAATATTATAAACCAAAACGGCTTTCATTTACCGAAAACAAAGTCTCAGGAATGATCTCAGTTCAAAATAAGAAGAATAGAATTACCGTACGCTGATATTAAATTAGCAAATTATTGCAAAAAAATATTCAAAGAAGAATGGAAATGCCGTTTTAGAGCCTGTTAAATATTGATTTTCAGGCCTCGCAGCTTTATTTCTTAGTTAATTCAAGATATTACCATGCGCTGCCGGTTTGGCACAGCAATTGCTTTATCGTTTTTAAATGCGGAAAAACACAGTGGATACTGTGTCGCATCAATAAAAACCAACTTAAGGAGGTTCGGCAAAAAAATGCAAATGACGGGAAATGTAGGATTAAGAGAGGATGTTGACGGTCGGAATGTCATGGAAAGAGCGATAGAAGAGAAAGTATGGGGCATCGCATCAGCAATCGACATCTATAACTGCAATCCCGTCAAGATCAGAGACGCGGAGGTGATCCGGCGTTTTGTTGTTGAACTCTGCGATCTGATAGAGATGAAACGCTTCGGAGAGACTCAGGTGGTGCATTTCGGAGAGGATGAACGCGTTGCAGGGTATTCGATGGTGCAACTTATCGAGACCTCCCTTATCTCCGCTCATTTTGCCAACCAGAGCAACGCGGTTTATCTGGATGTCTTCAGCTGCAAGCCCTATGACCCGGAAAAGGTGGAACTGTTCGCACGGCAATATTTCGAAGGCAGTCATTGCAATCTCAGCGTTACCCTCAGGAGTTAATATTGCTGAAGATCAGGGAATGCGAAGATATCGAAGAGTGTTGCCGTATATGGGAGATGATCTGGCCAGAAGATTGCATCTTTGATCTCTGGGATCTCCGCGATTGTTTTGCTCAAGCCTTTAACCGCCCGGTCAAATTCATAGTGGCTGAAGATAGCGGAAGGATTCAGGGGTCGCTTGCCTTAAGCTGGATCGAGGAAGAAGGGCTTTTCGCGCAATTTCCGGGAGAGACATGGAAGGGCAAGACATGGCTTGAACAGAACAAGATCATGGCTGAGAACTCTCTGGTCTTTTCAGAGATGATAGCCGCTCTTCCGGGCAGGACCCACCTCAGGTATCTCACCTCTGAATCAATCGCATGGGACAATCATACCGTTGAATTGGACGAAACAGGTTACCTCTTTTATCCTGGACAATACAATTATTCATTCCAGCAATATCTTCATCAATTATCAAAAAAGTTCCGCAAAAACAATGCAAAGGAATCCTCTCTTTTGGAAGCGCAAGGGGTTTCTTTCAGGCATGACAATCTTTCAGATGTTGAGCATATCTTCAGAATGAATATCGAGGCCTTTAAGGAAAATTCATACTTCAGCGATCCGCGCTTTCTTAACGCCTTTGAGAACCTGACAGCATGGCTGCATGACAAGGGGATGCTGAGGACAACGGCAGTTATAATAGGCGGTGAAATAGCGGCTGTTGATATAGGCGCTGTTTGGAGGAAGCATTATACGGTTCTCGCAGGCGGAACAAATCCAAATTTCGCAGGCGTTGCAAAAATGATTAACTTTCATCATCTGGAGTGGTCATGCGCACAGCGCCTTGAGGTGGCTGACTTTCTCTGCGGTGACTTCGGCTGGAAGGAACGCTTTCATCTGGCCCCCCGCCCTCTTTATCAGATCACTGCAAACCCTGCCGGATGCGCAATTTCAGAGAGCATTCATACAGGCATGAGCGTTGACTGTGAAGTCTAAATCAAGAGTCCTCGTTGTCGGAACCACGGCTGATTACATAGAGTGGATTCGGCAGGCATACCCAGATGTGGCGCTCTTTCTCACAGACCGTTTAATACGTCAAAATGCGCAGGAGCCGTCACCATCTAAATCAGAAGAACTCCTTTGCGATCTGAATGACTATAGTGAGGCGCTTAGTTCGCTAAAGAACCATTTTCAAAAGTGGGATATTTCTCTTGTTGGAATAGCATGTTTTGATTGCGAATCAATGGAGCTTGCGGCTAATCTGGCGCAGCACTATTCATTACCATATCCTGATGTTGAGACTATAAGGAATTGCCGCGATAAGTACATTTCAAAACTACTCTGGGAGCAAAATAATATACGTTGTCCCAGATCAAGAATAGTCGGGACAGATGACGAGGCGGTTGCTTTCTTTAATCTGATAAAGATCTCTTGCGTGATGAAGCCTCTGACCGGCAGCGGCTCTGAACTTGTCTTTCGCTGTGACAGTCCGGAGGAGTGCCGGACAGCCTTTGCTGAAATCCATAAGGGGCTGCAAGAGCGGCGGTTGCACCGTCTTTATAAATCAAATTCTGATTCTGCTCATTCGATAATCATTGAAGAACTTGTCAGCGGATTGGAATATAGCTGTGACTTCATTATTGATAATGGCAGGGTAGAGATTATTCGGCTGGCCAGAAAGATACAATCACCGCATGGCCCTTTTGGTACGATTCGGGGTTATATTATCGAGGCGTCGTTGCCGGAGGAGATTGAAGAACAAATGTTTGAGCGCATCCTTTTTTATGGAGCGGAGGCATTGGGGATCAGAAGGGCTGTCTGCATGGCGGACTTCATACTTTGCGGCAGTGAAATCATACTCTTAGAGATGACGCCTCGTCCCGGCGGCGACTGTCTTCCATATCTGCTCAGACATTCAATGAATCTGGATATTCTGAAACTGAACCTCGATTTTGCCCGGCAGATTCCGGTTAAAATCAGTAACCTGCAGAATCAGAAACCTTGTGCTGGCTTGCGCCTCCATGCATTGCGCGGCGGAGTTCTGAAAAGAATAGATGCTCATCATCTGAGCCGTGACCCGAGGGTGCTTGAGATCCATCTGCCGAGACGTAAGGGACATATCGTCTGTATGCCGCCTGAAGATTATGAGTCATGGCTTCTTGGACATATTATATTCAGTCCCGATGAGAGCGATTTGGAGAGCCAACTTGACGAGCTTTCCAATAAATTAAAGGTGGATATAAAATAATGAAAGAAAATACCGAAAAATTTTCCCCTACTGAAATAGAATCAGCTCTATCCGAAAAAACGCCTTTGCTTCCCAGCGAAGAACTGCTCTCCTATGTAAAAGATTGCTTTAATCTCGGCAGTAAATATCTTGAAGCTGTAAAGGGAGAATCTCTGCCGCTTTATATACTTGACTCTTCAATCCTGAGGGATAGAGCGGATAAGTTCAGACATAGTTTCAATAAGGTGATTCAGGATACAGCTTTCTATTTCGCCGTCAAGAGCAATAATCATCCTGATGTGGCCCGCACTCTCCTTCAATCCGGGTTTGGACTGGATGTCTCCAGCGGGCTGGAGCTTAAAATGGCGTTGGATCTGGAAGCGCGTGATATTGTTTTCAGCGGGCCCGGGAAGACAAGAGCGGAATTGCAGATGGCTGTCACGAATAGCGACAGTGTCACTGTTCTTATAGACAGTTTTGGCGAATTAAATAGGCTGCAAGAGATCGCCGCAGCGAACAATAAACTGGTTAGCGCAGGCGTGCGTCTGACAACCGGACAGGAAACTCTCTGGCGTAAATTCGGCATACCGCTTGACGCTCTGCCTCTCTTCTTTGAAGAGGCGATTAAGCGCCCGAATGTCCATTTTGCCGGCCTCCAGTTCCATATGAGTTGGAATCTCACTCCCGATGCCCAGTGCAATTTCATTGAGATGCTGGGCCGAAGATTGGCGAGTTTGCCTGAATCATGCAGAAAGAGCATTGAATTTATTGACATAGGCGGAGGGTACTGGCCTCCGCAGGGAGAGTGGCTTCAGCCTGCCGGAACGAGGGAGGGACAACTCCGGACGGCTATCGGCAGAGAAGCCGGAAAGCCGACAGACCATTATTGCTTTCCTGCGGCAAGCATTGATGACTTTGCCGCGCGATTGAGTCAGGCGATAAATCGGCATATTTTTTCCGTTATTAAATGCCGGATATGCTTTGAGCCGGGCAGATGGATCTGTCATGATGCCATGCATATGCTTATGTCTGTAGCAGACAAAAAAGCGGATGATATGGTCATCACCGATGCAGGCACCAATGCGATCGGATGGGAACGTTTTGAAACTGATTATTTCCCTGTATTAAACCTCACCAGCCCTTCTTTTAATGAAAGGGAATGCAATATCCTCGGTTCGCTCTGCACGCCTCATGATGTCTGGGGATATACCTATTGGGGAAAGAGCATTGAGGATGGAGATGTCCTGATGATCCCAAGCCAGGGGTCGTATACCTACAGCCTCCGCCAGCATTTTATCAAACCTCTGCCTTCAGTCGTAATTCTTTAATTATCCCCCCGCCGCTGCCTGACTGCCTCATAAAGGATAACAGCAGTGGCGGCGGAGAGATTGAGCGAGTCAGCCTTGCCCTTCATCGGTATCATGACCTTAATGTCAGCGGCTTTTAATAAAACGCTGCTCAGCCCTTCATGCTCGCTTCCCATAACAATAGCGCAGGCTACTTTCAAATCAGCATCAAAATAGCTCTTATCAGCATTGGGCGTTGCCGCCACAATCATTATATCCTTACCCTTCAGCCATCTTATTGCTTCTTCAGCAGTTGATTCGATAACCGGAATAGTGAAGAGAGCTCCCATACTTGCCCTGACCACATTGGGGTTGTAAATATCAGCGCCCTTGCCGCAGACTATCACGCCGTCAGCTCCGGCAGCGTCAGCCGAGCGGAGAATAGCGCCGAGATTACCGGGCTTCTCCGCGCCTTCAACTACAATTAGAAGCGGCGGAATAGATAATGATATGTCTTTCAATTCCCTTTTAAACTGTCCCGCCTCTGCCAGCAGTCCGAACGATCCTTCCCTGTAGACCATTTTTTTAAATACATTTGAGGTAACCGGAATAAGCTCTGCTCCCTGCTTTGCAGCCGTCTTGATTATTTCTCTCTCCTCATCCACTTTGAAGAGTTCTTCGCAATAAAAGAGCCTGGAGAGTTTTACGCCGCTCTTTAAGGCTAAAGACAATTCCTTAACGCCTTCGATAAGGAATAATCCCGTCTCTTCCCGCCGCCGTCTCTCCGTAAGCTTTACAGCTTCTCCAACCTTAGGATTTTTCAAGCTCGTTATTATATTCATCACTTTGATGACCACCGCGCGTAACTTCCGCAGGGGAGGGGCCTTCCTGATTCAGCCTCTGTAAGCATCATCTCTGCGCAGGATAATTTTCCTTTTATCTTCTTCATCATCTCTGCAAGGAGGTTTTGCAATACCAGAGGCGTAAAACCAGGGGAATGACAGCTTAAGAGTACAAAGAGAGGGTCATCGCTTAAAAGTTCACGGCATGAGTTCAGGAGTTTGGTCAGGTCATCCTCAATCTTCCATATCTCGCCTTTGGCTCCGCGGCCAAAGGAAGGGGGGTCAAGTATGACAGCATCATATCTCTTGCCCCTGCGTATTTCTTTGCTGATAAATTTTTGTGCGTCATCAACAATCCAGCGTATTGACTGTCCGCTTAAATTTGAGAGGGCTGCGTTCTCTCTTCCCCAATCCACAACACCTTTTGAAGCATCAAGGTGGCAGACACTCGCCCCTGCAGAAGCAGCAGCCAGCGTGCTTCCGCCTGTGTAAGCAAACAGATTAAGCACAGTTATCTCTCTCTTTGCCGTCTTCACCTTTTCCGAAATCCATTCCCAGCTATCTATCTGTTCAGGAAATAGGCCGAGATGCCCGAACCCTGTCGGCTTCACGGCAAATCTGAAGCCCCCGTATTCAATCTCCCACTTTTCAGGAAGAAGGCGTCTGAATTCCCATTTACCGCCGCCGGTGGAACTCCTGATATATACGGCATCGGCCTCCTGCCATCTCTCTTTTGGAAGGGAAGGAGACCAGACAGCCTGCGGAGAAGGACGCACGAGAAGGTAAGGGCCTACTCGTTCGAGTTTATTCCCCATTCCTGAATCAAGGAGTTGATAACCGGCAGTCCGCATTCTTTTTTCCATAAGTTTGGTAATGAATCCTCATAGGCAAAAAGTCATGCCACATCTTAACACAATCAATAATCAGATTGTACACCTCGGTCATTGACAAAGATTCAATTAATGGTACAATTTAAAAAGCATAAATTAACCGCATATAAGGATGGGGGCTAAGATGCTTAAATTCAAAGGGTGCTTAAAACATATAAAACACAGCTTGGCAGTACTCCTCTTCATATGCCTCGCAAATACTCCTGCGTATTCTGAACAACTGACAGGAAGCGGATGCTCTGTCAGCAATACCGGCTATCTGACGGAGCTTGCCAGGGACTACGAAAAGCGGACAGGTGTAAAGATGTTCGTCAGGGGCGGAGGCAGTGTAGTAGGCATAGAAGATTTAAAAAGCGGCAGGGTTGATTTCGCGGCCTCCTGCAGGCACAAATTCGCGGATGATCCTGAGGATAAAGATATTGATTATATACAGGTTGCATGGGACGCTCTGACGTTTATCGTTCATAAATCAAATCCTGTTGAGAATATAACGCTTGATGATATCAGGGCTATATACGCAGGCAAAATAACCAACTGGAAAGAGTTGGGAGGCGGCAATGCTCCTGTAAAGATTTTTATTTCAAAGCCGCAAAGAGGCCCCGGTCTCAGCGGTGTTGACTCTTCAACAAGAGAGATGGTTTTAAACGGACAGGATCCGGTTCAAACTCAAAATACAATTTTTTTGGCTTCTACCGGCATAGTGGAGCAGATGGTTGAAGATACGGCTGAGGGTTTTGCAACGACAGGCTTTTCAAGCGCGAGAAAGCGCAAGGTTAAGATGTTGAAGGTTGACGGCATTTATCCTGACAAGCAGAATATTTCAAAAAATATATATCCGTTTAAGAGGCCGCTCTTCCTTCTGCTCACTAAGGACGCAAAGCCCGAGGCAAAAAAATTTGTTGACTTTGCGCTTAGCAGAAAAGGGCAAGAGCTTATCAGCTCCTACGGCGTTGTGCCGCTTATGGATATAAAATGAAGCAAATTTTTAAACTAAAAAGAACAACCCCCTGTATCCCCCTTTTTTAAGGGGGAATCCAAGGGATATAATCCATGTAAAATAGTTCTCATGAACTTCTCAATAAAGACTAAAATCTCAGCCGTTATCGTGCTGCTTATTGCGGTAGTCGCAATCATAAACACAGCTTTTTTCATAAGGCATTCTCATATTCAGATTGATAATATTCTGATTGAGAAGGGCACGGCGTTAAGCTCTTCACTTTCAAAGGCTGCTGAAGAAGGCATAGCCGCTGAAAACCTGGACCTTCTCAAAAGGGCTGAATATATAGTTCATGAGAAAGGCGTCACTCTGTCGCAGATCTACTCAACCACATGGAATGCTGTTGACGCCTATCCATTTGAGAAACTGAAAGAGCCGCCAGTGCCGGAAGCGATCGGGCACTTTAAAAATTACAGCGTTCCCTTCTATAAAAAAAACGATGACCTGTACGACTTTTACGCTCCTGTTCTCTTTAAGCATGATGAAAATTCCGAAGCTTTATTAATCGGCTATACAAGGTTAACCCTCTCATCTTCTGATTTAAAGGAAGAGATGCAGGGAAGACTGCGTACAGATATTCTGACATTTATCACTATTGCGCTTTTAGCTATGATCGCCCTTAATATGCTCCTCAGCCGTTTTGTTATATCACCTCTTCTCAGGCTCCGGAAATCCATCGTTGCCTTTCAGGAGAGAGGAGCGCAGGAGAATGTGCCTGTAACTTCCAATGATGAGATAGGCGATCTGATTTCATCATTCAATCAGATGTCTTCTACTATCAGCCACGACAAAGCTGAGCTTTATAAAGCCAGTGATGAGATTTACAGCGTGATGCAGGACTGGGAAAGCACCTTCAACAGCATAACGGACATTATCACTATTCATGACAAGGATTTTAATATCATCCGCTCCAACAAGGCCGCAGAAGAGATAC
>JBFLVX010000081.1:0-10629 GCA_040758255.1 Nitrospirota bacterium | reverse complement strand
AGATAGGGAAGCAGTATAAAATCCCAGTTGTCGCAGACCTCGGAAGCGGGTGTATGATTGATCTAAAGAGATTCGGCGTGCATGAAGAGCCGACTGTGCAGGAAGTCGTAAAGACCGGGGTTGATGTCGTCACCTTCAGCGGGGACAAGCTCCTCGGAGGGCCTCAGGCAGGCATTATCATAGGCAAAGAGAAGTACATTCAGAAGATACAGAAGAACCCCCTGCTTCGCGCGCTGAGGATAGACAAGATGACTCTCGCATCTCTTGAGGCGACATTCATGCAGTATCTTGATGAAGAAAAGGCGCTAAGTGAGATACCGACACTCAGGATGATGACAGAACCTGTTGAGGTTATAAAAAAGAGGGCAGGGCGGATATTCAGGGCATTGAAAGATATTTCCGGCAAGGCTCATATATCAGTTGTCCCGGATGAATCGCAGGCAGGCGGCGGCTCTTTGCCTGAAATTAATTTTCCAACCTTTGCAGTATCAATCAAACCGAATAATATCTCAGTCAACGAATTGGAAAAGAGACTGAGGCTCGGTGAGCCAGCCGTGATCGCAAGAATAAAAGAGAATGCGCTCCTCATTGACGCGAGGACTGTGCAGGAGAGGGAGATAAAAGGGCTTGTGGTTTGTGTAGTTAAGGCGGTTGAATAAGAAAAGGTGCAGAGAGTTAATTGAATATTGTTTAACTATAGTGAAAAACTAATAATTTTGATAAGCTTTGATGTTGTAAGGATGCTTCTCCGGAGCATAGAAGGCAGAGGAAGGATAAGATTTTAAAAGTGGCATATATTTGACAACTGTGTAGCGCAGGATATGAGCAACATTATAGATCCAATTGGCTGCACGAACTAAGAACTATTATTATGAAAAAAGAAAAAAGGGCTGCTATTCAAAAAGAAGATACGAAACCAGAAGATAGTTTTATTCTTCAAAGCGAAGCGCCGAAACTGCAAGTTGAAATAGTAGGAATAATTACAGATTTTATTAATAAAATAGGTACATACGAAAAAAGTATCAAAAGACCCCTATTGATTCTTTTTGATTCAAAAACCAAAGTTTTCTATACCGAATGCCATATAGAAAAAGAAGAATTAATAAAGCTTAAAGATGACGATGCTACTATTGACCCAGAATATCAAGAAGAGTACAGACTTAATAGAACATTGCAACCTAACAATCCAGACTTTGCAATAATGAAAGATGATGCTGAAAAAGGACGGCAATTTAGTGATATTGTAATTGAATATCACAAAGAATATAGAGAGGAAAAACCATTAAAAATATTAGGAGGACAGCATCGAGCAAAAGCAATAGAAGATAACTCACCGAAACATACTCTACATGGGATAAGAGTTTATTTTAATTTAAACAAAGATCAAAGAGCTGAAATAGCTCGCATATCTAACACGAATATAAATATTGCAGATGATCTCTTGGATCGGATGGAGGAACAACGCCTTGACCCGCCTAATAAATTAAGAAATTTTGCTCACAAAATTGGATTATTAAAAACGGGGCAGGATTTCGGAGACAAAAAGTCTACCAAAGAAGATTTGCCAACTATAAGATTAATGCGTACTTTTATTGTAAATTTCTATGAAGGGAAAAATTATAAAGGTGAATTTGATAACGAGGCTCCTGAAGCATACTTATGTAATTCTGGTGGAATGGATCCGGAATATTTAAAAATATTTAAGAAGGTAAATGATTTTACCGCTGAAACAGATTTACTTGAGGCTGGGAGGAAATTTGTTAAATTACATAATAAGCAATATGAAATCGCATCAAAGAATGATACATTAAGAAGAGTTAAAGCGTATAAAATGAAAGCGGTTGCACTTGCTGTTGTGTCGTCATGGGCTTTTACGTGTGGGCTATTACAAAAATATACTGAACGTTTGAATAAATTTTATGATCTGCCCAATAAATCAAATAAACAAGACCCTCTTAATGCAATAGAGATGGCTGACTTTAAACTAAAAGGGACAGATCAGGCAACTTACCGAGGTATTGGAACGAGGACTGATGCTAAGGAAAGAGGACGATTAGTTATGATTTTCTTAGAATATTCAAAAGAAGAAAGTAAAAGTAATATCGATAAGTCATTACTGGAGCGTGCCGTAAGATTTTATCATGGTAATAAAATGAGAATTGAAGGGGACAAATTTAAGTGATATGACGTCTAATAAGTTGTATGACTATATCAGAGTTCTCCGCGAATCAGCAGATTGGTATTTGGACAGACTAAATGAGAAGGATCATCAAGGTGTTGATAGAGAGGCGTTAATAGTCTCAGTTATATTAAATTCGTGGTGTTCACTTGAAGGTTATATAAATTATATTACTTCTATAGCTAAGTATGCAAAAAAGTTGTATCCTCACGAAAAGGCTTTTTTAAGCGAAATGAAATTACGAATTAACGATAATGGAGTATTTGCTGAAGGTAGAGAATATTATCCTACGGCAACTAAGATGCTTTTTATCTTAAATAGATTTTCATCTGAATCTCCGACTAAATTTAAACAAACAAAATTATGGAACAATATTAAAATCTCAGAAGATATAAGGAATAAATTAACTCATCCCAAAGAAGATTTAAATTTCAATTTACTAAATAAATCTAAGGCGGAATTTGTAAATAATACCGTTAGAGAAGCAATAAAATATCTAAACAAAAAAACTTTAAAGGGAAAAGTTACCATTATTTAACCTTTCATGTAAATGGGATAGTATATGTTCACGCAGCGTTCAGCGGATGTATCCTTGCCAGAGCCTTTTTATTCTCTTTTTGCGCAAGCCAGATATCAACGGCACGCTGGGCATTCAGCCAGAATTCAGGGGTATTGCCGAATAAATGAGCCAAGCGCAAAGCCACAGAAGGCGTAACAGCCCTGCGTTCGCGAAGGATTTCATTCACTGACTGGCGTGATACTCCTATTTTTTCTGCAAGGCTGGCCGCCGTCAGTCCGTAATCCGGCATGAAATCCTCCCGGAGCATTTCGCCCGGATGGGTCGGTTGAATTTGCCGCATCTCTCTATTTTTTAACGCCATATTTCACCTCTCAATGATAATCGATTATTTTATAACCTGTCACATGATAGTTGTCAAATTGACGAATCTGAACACTTTACATCTTTATAATATCCTGAGTAAAATTACTCAAGCTAATGTTTAACCAACACATAATCTCAGGCTCTACCTATATACTAATCACAGAGTTATTATTAAACCTATGAACCGTTACGTTATTCTCGGAACAGCAGGGCACATTGACCACGGCAAGAGCGCGCTTGTAAAGGCGCTTACTGGTACTGACCCTGACAGGCTGAAAGAGGAGAAGGAGAGGGGCATCACGATTGACCTCGGCTTTGCTGACCTCTCATATCCTGACGGCCTTAAGGTAGGCATCATTGATGTTCCGGGGCATGAGCGGCTTATTAAGAATATGCTTGCCGGCGCGGGCGGAATTGATATCGTCCTCATGGTCATAGCGGCTGATGAAGGTATAATGCCGCAGAGCCGTGAGCACTTAGCCATCTGCAACCTTCTAAAAGTTAAGAAAGGCATCATCGCGATAACAAAATCAGACCTTGTTGATAAGGAGTGGCTCGGCCTTGTCACTGAAGAGGTGAGGGAGTTTGTTAAGGGGACATTCCTTGAGGGCGCTGAGATGATCGGGGTCTCTTCCAAAACAGGTGAGAATCTTGATCTCTTAAAGGAGAAGATAAGGGGGGCGGCTTCAGGTGTTGAACCGAAGCATGAGAAGGCGATCTTCAGGCTACCTGTTGACAGGGTCTTTACTCTTAAAGGCTTCGGCACAGTTGTCACAGGCACATCTGTTTCAGGAAGCATCGGCATAGATGACGCTGTGGAGATACTTCCGGCTGGAGTGATGACAAAAGTCCGGGGTCTTCAGAGCCACGGCCATGCCATAGACAGGGCGTATGCCGGGCAGAGGGTAGCGGTGAATCTGCAAGGCGTTTCAAAGGATGATATACATAGAGGCGATGTGCTGGCAACACCGGGCAAGATCAAGCCTTCTTATATCATTGACGCGGGAGTGGAACTGCTTAAGGATTCCGCAATACCTCTTTTAAAGAACAGGAGCCTTGTACATTTTCATACCGGTTCATCAGAGCTTACAGGCAGGATAATAATATATGGCAGCGAATCGCTCAAGCCGGGCGAGAGCGCATTGTGCCAGTTCAGGTTTCCAACTCCCGTTGCGCTTGTTGCGGGAGACAGATATATAATCAGGCGGTTTTCTCCCCTTCAAACAATAGGCGGCGGAGAGGTGCTTGACCCATCGCCTAAGCGGAGGAAGAAGCAGGAAGATATAGAGGGACAGAATATATTCTGGGAAGGGAGCCTCGCGGAGAAGATCTCGGCAAAGGTGCATCAGAAGGGTATATACGGAATCGCGCCTCAGGAGCTTGAGGGATGGATAAAGGCTGACCTTCCCGACATCAAGTCAGCCGTCGCAGCTCTTGTCAAAGAAGGGGAAGTAATTGTATGCGAAGAGAGGCTCATACATAAAGATATTTTTGCTGATTTTTCAGCAGGGATCATTGCGCTTCTCAAAGATTTTCATTCAAAGAACCCGCTTAAGCCCGGCATGCTGAAGGAGGAGCTTAGGTCATCTTTTCAGGGCATAGAGCAGAGGCTCTTTGACGGGCTCCTTGTCAAGGTCAAAGATATTGTCGTTGATAAAGATATCATAAGATCAGGCACATTCAGGCTCTCTCTTAGCGAGGGCAATAAGGAAACAAGAGAGAAGATACTTAAGGCGATTGATGCCGCTGAATTCCAGCCTCCTACAGATGAAGAACTTGCCGCATTGGTCAAGGTTGATAAAAAAGAGGTGAGCGAGTTACTGAAGATTATGGCAAAGGAAGGAATACTCGTAAGGATAAAGGACTCTATATATATTTCAAATGCGAACCATTCAAAGATAATGGAAAAGCTGAAAGGGTTTTACGCTAAAAAAGCGGATATGACCGTTGGCGAGTTCCGCGACATACTTAACACATCAAGGAAATACGCGCTTCCGTTTCTTGAGTATCTTGACAGCAACAGGATAACGATGAGGGTCGGTGATGTGAGGAAGCTTCTTTTTAAGGGATGAGCATCAGATATAATTCATAGTAATTTTAGAGGAAAGGAACCAGTTATGAAGACAGCAAAAAGGAGATCTCATAAGTCAGGGCTTGCTCCGGGAACTCTTGTTCACATTGGAGAACAAAAGACTGAGAAGATGCTTATTACGCATATTGAATATGATGATACAGTATATGAAATGCGGGAACTGGATGTGCTGCGGGAATGCCTGCCGTACAAGGATAAACCCTCAGTCACATGGCTGAACATAGAAGGACTGCATGAGGTATCCGCGATTGAGGAGATGTCCTCATGCTACGGGCTTCACCCCCTTACCATGGAAGATATTCTGAATACGGAGCAGCGTCCGAAGGTCGAGCTTTTCGACAAATATATCTTCTTTGTCATCAAGATGATCTCATATGATGTTCAGACAAAGAGGCTGATCATGGAACAGGTAAGCCTTATTCTTTGCGGCAATACCGTCATCACGTTTCAGGAAAGGGGCGGCGATGTCTTTGATCCTGTCAGGAACAGGCTCAAAAATAATAAAGGACTGATAAGAAAGTCAGGGGCGGATTTTCTGGCGTACGCGCTGCTGGACGCTGTAGTAGATGAGTATTTTGGCATTCTTGAAAAGATCGGAGATGAAATTGAGGAGGTGGAAGAACTGCTGCTGGTGAAACCCGCAACCGAGACCTTGCAGCATATCCATACGCTTAAGAGAGAGATCATTTCACTTCGTAAATCAGTATGGCCCCTGCGTGAGATAATCAACAGGCTTGAACATGACGAGACCGAAATGATCAGCAAAAACACACGGATATACCTGAGAGATCTTTATGACCATACCATTCAGGTCATTGACGGTGTTGAGACATACAGGGATATGATCTCCGGGATGCTCGATATTTACCTCTCAAGCGTGAGCAACAGGATGAACGAGGTCATGAAGGTACTCACTATATTCGCCTCTATATTCATCCCCCTTACATTTATTGCCGGGCTGTACGGGATGAATTTCAATACCGGGAAAAGCCCGTTCAATATGCCTGAGCTCAATTGGTATTTCGGCTACCCTTTTGCTTTGGGCCTGATGGTCGCTACGGCTGCGGCGCTGCTGCTGTATTTCAGAAGGAAGAAGTGGTTTTAATGCAATGAAGAGAATCCCGAAAATATTTTTAATAATCATCTCCGTTATAACGTTCTTATCTTCATCTGCATTCTCCTTTGAAGGCCCTCTGCAGGTAAATAATCTCTTTCCAATATTCCTTCACGCGGATCAGCCTTATCTGGAAAAGGCAGGGATGGAGAGCTCCATCTCATACAGCCTTTCACATTCAAGCACATATACTGTCCAGTCTTCCGGGCAATGGGACATTTTTCTCGACATGGAGATCACCGCGCTGAATTTCAGATACAAGAGGATCATTAAAGATATTGCTGAATTTGATATGGATGTCCCTCTGCTTATTATCGGCGGCGGTTTTATGGATGGGCTTCTCGCAGATTATCACAGCACCTTCGGGTTTCCTGATTACGGCAGAAGCGCAAGGCCGGAGAATGAGTTTCTCTATGAGGTCAGGAGAGACGGTAATTTGATTATAAAAGGCAGAAGCGGTATAAGATTGGGCGATATCAGGCTTGCCGTTAAAAAACCTCTGATCACATCCGAAGGCTTTGGTTTGAGCGTCAAAGGAGATGTTGAACTGCCGGTTGGAAATGCAAAGGAGGGTTATGGCAATGGCAGCATGGATGCCGGAATAGCTCTGCTTCTCGATAAGAAGATCACAGACAACATCATGACATACGCAAACCTCGGCGTTGTATTTCCCGGCGATGTGAGAGGATACGAAAAAGTGGATCTGAATAATTTTGTTTATGGCGGCGCAGGGGTTGAGGCTTATGTTGGAAAAGGGGTGAGCTTTCTCGTACATCTTCAGGGGCAGTCGCCAATTTATTCTGAAACAGATTTATTAGCTATTGACAGGGACGCCTATCTCTTTGTGATCGGGGGCAGATACAGAACAGGAAAAAGGAGCTTTGACCTTTCCCTGACAGAAGACATAAATACATCAGGCGCGCCTGATTTTATCCTGAATTTTACATACAAACACAATTTATGAAGCCTGAGCTTCAATTAGGCGTTGTTGGATAAGTGCTTGAATTTTGCTACAATAAGCACTGTCACCATTTGTTCAGCAACTGAAAAAACCTTTAGATTTACGTTGGGAGCGTTTAGGGTTCTGGTGTCTCTCCCGGACTTCAAATCCGGTGTTGCCTGGCCAAAACCGGGCAGGGTGGGTTCGATTCCCACACGCTCCCGCCACTACTCTTCCATTATGAGTGATTTCAATAAGTCAGCATGGGCAGACAATAAATTCGCTGAAAACTATCTTGACAAGGCAGATATCTATATAGTTGAACGCAGAAAAATGTTTTGGTATGTCTCTTCGCTATTTCAGCACTTCTTTGCAGGAAGAGAAAACATCGAGCTCCTGGATATAGGCTGCGGGGATGGTGTGCTTACTGAAGAACTATTCAGGGCTGATAGCGCCATTTCTGCAACTCTGATTGACGGCAATGACGGCATGCTGCAGAGGGCAAAAGAAAGGCTAAAAGCATTTCAGGATGTAAACTTTCTGAAGGCATCCTTTCAAGAGATATTGGCCGGGGAAATAGAACTTGGAAGTTATGACCTATGTGTCTCCTCAATGGCAATTCACCACCTTGAAATGAAGGAAAAAACTTCGCTGTTTAAAAAGATGCTTTCGCACCTGAAGGCCGAAGGGCATTTTATAAACATTGATGTCATGCTCCCTCCGTCTAAAGAATTAGAGTCCTGGTATTTTGCTATCTGGAGGGATTGGCTGGGTCATATGATGGACCGTTATAATGTTACAGACGAAACGCCTGAAGACCTTATAAAGCGTTATAAAGACCCCTCAAGCATGAACAAACCTGATACTTTGAGCAATCAATTGAAGGCTCTTGAAGAAGCAGGTTTCATGGATGTGGATTGCTATTTTAAGAATGGTATTTTTGCAGTATTTGGGGGAAAGAGATAATATCGAAAAAGACGAAAAGGAAGGATAATCCTCTCCAATGGGTCGTTGAACCTCTCATGGATGAACCAAGCTATCTTGAAAAGCCCATGTTCGGATGCCAAGCCTGTTATCTTCATGGTTGTTTGAAGTTGGTTCTTGCCTCCAAGGGAAAACCCTGGAATGGTTTGCTGATTCCGACTGAGAAAGAGTTTCATGATTCAATAAGAAAGGATTTTAAAGGAGTGGTGCAGCACCCTGTCCTGAAGAAATGGCTTTATCTTCCTGAGACATATGAGGACTTTGAGAGTGTGGCTTCTGATATTGTTGAGGCAATCAGAATTAATGACCAAAGATTCGGGGTTGAACCAAAGGAACGGGTTAAGAGGAAATCAAAGAAGCTATGACCCTTCTCCATTACACCCAAACTTCGATTTTCCTAAAAAAGAAATTATTGTTTTCACATTCTCAAGGTTTTTGCCGTAATCTACGATTGTTGACCTTGCGGTCGGTTTGCTTGATACCTTTACAGCGGTCTTTTCATCGCTTATACCGGTTATGCCAAAAGAGATCGTGTCTCCCCATGTCTTCCAGTTAACGGATGATCTTGCCATGATCTTGCCCTGAGAGCGGTCTTCCTTCTTAACCCTGCATCTGCTGATAAGGCTCAGAGATTGAATGCAGAGGTCAAAGGTCTTGTCATAGGGAAGGGGCAGTTCCATATTTCGGACCTGACATGTCCCCATTGACTCTTCGGATATATCACCTGCGATTTTTTCCACGGCGCGGCTGTGAAGAAAGCCCAATATGATAAATACAATAAAACCGAAGATCAGACCGGAAACGAGCCCGCTTGAAAGACCAAGCTTCATCCCGTAGAGATATGAAAACAATACTGCCGTGAATAGGCCAAAAGGAATTCCGCCGGCTAAAAATATTTTGAGGTTTCTGTTCATATGCATAGTATAATTTATTTAACCGAAAGGAGCGAAAGAATGGACCGGCCCCATTATAAAACTTGACAATAAAAATTCGCAGAGTTAATATTAGTCTATGCTAATACACTTAAACAGGAAGAATGCACATGAAAGAATCTGCGGAACTATTTAAACTGCTCTCAGTTGATAAACGAATCGAAATTATTGAATTACTAAAAAAAGAGCCCATGAGCGTCAATGCGATAGCTGATGCATTGGGAATAACACAGTCAGCGGTATCTCAGCATTTGAGAGTTCTTAAAAGCGCGGGACTTGTGAAGGATGAGAGGAAGGGTTATTGGATTTATTATTCGCTAAATCGAGACATCCTCGAAAAATGCAGGGAAAGACTTAATCGTATTTGTACTTGTGGCTGTTTAGGCGGGCATTTGAATATAAAACAAATGCGTAAAGGAATTGCCAAGCCAAAATAGCGGATATTTTTTTTGCTTAATCATATAAGTTAATGAACATAAACTTAATCAGAAAGGAGGTGATAACATTGACAAGAGACATCAAAAAAGAGACAAAGGAACAGCCCAAAGAAAAGAAGTCCGAAGTGAAGAGTGAGTCAAAGAGTTCCTGCGGCTGCGGTTGTATTACGTTCACTAAGAAAAAATGATCAATGCGTTTGTGAGGGTGGGTTGAAAAAATCAATCCACCCTCATTCTTTAAAATTACACGGAGGAGAAAATGAGAGAGTTAATATTAGCGGTTTTTTATTGGCTACATCTTGTCGCAACAGTCATATGGATTGGAGGAATTACTTTTATCCTTTTTATTGCTATGCCGGCAGCCAAACAGGTTTTAGGCGCTGAGGCAGGCAAGCTGATGGGCGAAATTTCAAAAAGATTTACTCCCTTAGCGAACTATAGTATAATTTTCATGATTGTTACGGGGATTGCATTAACAAGTTCCAACAAATGGACATGGGTTTTAATTATAAAGCATGCTTTGGTATCAGGAATGGTTGCCGTGCATTTTTATAGAGGCTTGGTATTAGCTCCCAAGATTGGAAGAGCGGAGGCTGTTTCCCAAAAAATATTTTTACAGAAATTATCTCTAAATTTGATCAAAGTGAATTTTTGTTTGGGGATGGCGGTGTTATTTTTTAGTGGACTTACCTCCGCGCTTTACAGATGACAACAACCGGAATAGGAAGAATCAATGACACGGATAAAAATATGCCCTGATTGTTCAACGGAGTATTTTTCGCATATAGAGCATTGCGCGGATTGCGGCTCGGTTCTTCTGACGCATGAGGAAAACAAAAAGATTCAGGAGGAAAAGAAGCGGAGCATGGACAAGGCTCCGGAGAATGTGGTTGTTGTCAGGAAAGGCAGTTTAGCATGGATGGATGAACTTTACAGCGTCCTTGTTGAATCCAATATCGCATGTGCTGTCAACTCAGATGCCGAATGCAAAAAAGGATGCTGCGGTGATACATACCGGCTGCTCGTGTCATCGCAGGATGCTGAAAAGGCGAGTGAACGCATAGAGGA
>JBFLVX010000080.1:0-10698 GCA_040758255.1 Nitrospirota bacterium | reverse complement strand
CTTCTTCTTTGCACGAATGAGCTGCGAGAATATTCTCTGTGATTGTCAATATTCCTCCAGAATACTCTTCTAATATATTAATTGCGAAGATGGTTAATTTATTTACGGCAACAAAATTCTAATTCATAAGTCATAGATTTGTAAAGTTAGAGAGGAATCAGCCAATACGGCTGTTATTTAAATTCATTTTTTAAAGCTGTCTTCTTCTCATCAGCCACGACAACGAGTATGTAATTTTCAGGGTCAAGATACTTTTTTGCAACTTTGAGTATGTCCTCTTTTGTCACGCTGTTAATATAGTCAGGGTATTCATCCACATAGCCCATGCCAAGGCCGTAGAATTCGACCGCAATGAGGAAATTTGCTATACGCGCGCCGGTTTCTATTCTCATCGGAAAACTCCCTGTGAGAAACGCCTTTGCATCTGAAAGCGCTTTGTCTGTGACAGGCTCGCTTCTGATTTTTCTTATCTCTTTTAATATCTCTTCTATAGCTTTGTTTGCCGACTCATTTTTTGTCTGAAGGGATACCTCAAATGCGCCCCCTGTTTTATTCGCATTAAAGAAGCTGGAGATATCATAGGCAAGACCTTTTTCCTCCCTGACATTCTGCATGAGCCTTGACTCAAAACCTCCGCCGCCGAGAATATAATTCATTACTGATACAGCGTAATAATCAGGGTTAGACCTGCTTACGCCCAGATGCCCAAGAATGATATTCGCCTGCGTAAGTTCTTTGTCTATAATTACTGTGTGCCTCTTCTTTATATCCGTAAGTTCAGGCAGGGCAGGGGGCTTCATGCCCGTTGGCCTCCATGCTGAGAAGTGTTTCTCAAGCAAGGTTTTCACTTCATCAGGAGTTATATCTCCGACAATTGACATTATGGAATTATCGGGCGTGTAATAAGATTTATGGAATACCAAAAGCTCATCCCTTTTTATCCTATCAAGGCTCTCCTCATTTCCCTGAACCAGTCTCCCGTATGGATGGCTGCTGAAGACCTCTTTTATGAAAGCTCTTGAGGCAACAAACCCCGGATCCTCCTCTCCTGCCTTCAGGCTTCCTTTAATCCTCTTCACTTTCTTCTTCATTTCATCCTCAGGAAATGACGGATTTAAGATGATATCCGAGAGGAGATCAAAGCCAAGAGACAGGTCTTTCTTCAATACGGAGAGATGCACTGTAATATAATCGCTTCCGCCTCCTGCGCCTAATGATCCCCCTACAAATTCTATCTCTTCGCTTATCTGCCGTCCTGTTCTGTTTGTTGTCCCCTCTGTCAGGAGCGATGCGGTCAGATTGGCAAGACCTGACTTCTCTTCAGGCTCGATAAGGCTTCCCGCCTTAATGCCGAGGGTAACCATGACTACCGGCAGATTATGCCTTTCAACTACCATGAGGGTGAGACCGTTATTGAGCACATCCTTTTTAACATCGAGGGCATAGGAATTTGATAGCGGCGCACAACAGAGACATAACAGGATGAATAGCGCAAACAGTATGTTGTATATTCTTAATTTCTCAGTTCTCATTTCTCACTTTTTTAGCCGGTATCAATATCCCGACATTCCTTTTGTCCTCTGTCAGATATTTTCTGGCAACTCTTTGAACATCCTCAGGCGTCACCCTCCTTATCCCTTCCACATATCTATCTTTCAGCCGCCAGTCTCCGATTATCTCGCAGAGCCCCATCAACCGCGCCTGTGAAGAGATGGAGTCCTGATCCATGATAAATTCAGCTTCCACTATGTTCTTAACTTTTTGCACTTCTTTATCAGAAGGCGGTGAATTCTTTATCTTCTCAACCTCTTCATACAGGGCTTTCTCCACTTCATCTATTCCTTTGCCGGGTGCCGCGGTGCCGGAGAGAAAAAATAGGAAGGGATACTTCTGAAAATTACTGTACGAAGCGTCCGCTGACAGCGCGACCTGTTTATCATCCACAAGACTTCTGTATATCCTTGAGCTCTTGCCGTCAGAAAGTATGTATGCAAGAACGTCAAGGGCGTAGCTGTCTTCATCAAAGATATTCGGGGCTTTATATCCTATAAGTATGTAAGGCAGTTCAGCCTCTTTTCTTACATAGACCCTTCTTTCACCAATTTGTTCAGGCTCTCCGAATGAGATTGGCATAATCTCAGGGCCTTTGGGGATAGAGCCGAACTCATTCCTTATCTTCTTTAGTATGGAATCTGTCTGAATATTTCCTGCAACCACAATAAATGCGTTATTCGGCGAATAGTAAGTTTTGTAGTATTTCCGGATATCCTCGCTTGTTATCCCTTCAAGGTCTGACATCCAGCCGACAACAGGCCGCCTGTATGGATGATTCTTAAAAGCGGTTGAAACCACCTCTTCATATACAACACTCTGGGGATCATCATCGGTTCTCATCCTCCGCTCTTCCATAACAACATTTCTCTCCGAAAGAGCCTCTTTGGGGTCAATCATCACGTTCCGCATCCTGTCCGCCTCAAGCTCTATTGAGAGGTTAAGCCGGTCAGGCGCAAGCTTCTGATAGTACATTGCGTAATCCTGACTCGTTGCCGCATTGTCAACGCCGCCCACCCTGCTTATCATCTGCGAGAAGGCCTTTGGCCCGTACTTCGGGGTTCCCTTAAACATCATATGTTCAAGCAGATGGCTGAGGCCTGTCTTGCCTGTCTGGTCATTGATCGCGCCTGCGTTATACCAGATCTGAAAAACAGCCAGCGGCGCGTTGGGGTCTTTAAGGAGAAGTATTTTTAAGCCATTCGGCAGTACCTCTTCGTATACATTACCTTCTATGACAGGCGCAATATTTTTTGCCGTATGAGCACAGCCTGCAAGCGCAAGCAGAAGAGGTATTAGTAGAAGAATTTTTTTCATATTAATTAAATTGGAGATTTTACTATAACCAAAGGAAGCGACGGCGGTCAAATTTCCGCTTCCAGATTCTCTGCGTAAATGATTAGGACATCCCACATTTTTCTTGACAGCGCGATGAGCATTTCTTAAAATTCTTGTGTGCAGGGCATATCAAGGGGCAAGCGGAAGAAGAAGGATTAACTAAAAGAAGGGTGGTGATGGCGAGCTAATGTGCCAAAAAGTGATTTTGAAATAAGTTTGATTGGTAAGGTGCATAGTATAAGTTTATAAACCGTTTTATTTTGAATTTAAAAAATTTTTGAGGAGGAAACAAATATGCCCGATGAAAATGTTTTCGTGGATGACCTTGGCGGTACATGCCCTGAGCCTGAACCTGCAAATCTATCTCAACCTACAAATGTCGTATATGTAGATGACATGGGAGGGACATGTCCTGATCCAGAGCCTCAGCCAAGTACATGTCCTGCATTGTATGAACTTTTTAGCTGTATCCAGAACTATTTGGAAGTAAATTCTTATGTGGTACCATTGGAAGAAGAACGTATTACTAAAGGAGAAAATTTTCAAGTAACAATTGCTATTAGAAATACGGCATCTTCTAACTCAAGGATAGTTTTCATAGATCCAATCTTGTTGTTAAAGAATACTGAATACGCAGAAGTTATAGCTAAGATGCCTCGTAGTTCCAAGGGAAAAGACACCAAGAGGGTTTTTCCTTTCACGAGGGTCTCTCTTAATGCAAGATTATCTCCCGGAAACTCTCTTCTTTATACAATACGAATGAAAGCTAAAAAAGAAACTAACTATACAACCTGTGTATGTAATGTGAGTGCATCTGCCAAGGTAGATATTGAAACATTGTTCAGGGTGCCAAAAAGTTCTGAAGTTCGTACAAATATATTGCTTGATTAAGAGTTTAGTTGCGCTATGTTGCCCGCCTTACCACTGAATATATTTGGAAAAGGCGGGCGGCATTAACCCCCGAATCGTTAAGGGTACTTTCCAATGCAGACGCTTGACTACAGCCGACCGTTAGTTTATTCTTAATTTCATGAAGAAACTCTGGGCAGGAAGGTTTAAGGAAGAGACGGAAAAGAGCGTGGAACAGTTCACTGCCTCTGTCTCTTTTGATGCGCGTCTCTGGAAATATGATATTGAAGGCAGCATCGCCCACGTTAAGATGCTTGCAAAGCAGAAGATCATCCTGAAGAAAGAGGCGGGGTTGATAATCAACGGACTTAATGAGATAAAAAAAGAGATTCAGAGCGGCAAATTCAAGTTTCTTGACAGCCTTGAAGATGTACATATGAACATAGAGAATGCCCTTATAAAAAAGATTGGCCCTGTCGGCGGGAAGGTACATACGGGAAGGAGCCGCAATGACCAGGTCGCTCTTGATATAAGGCTTTTTCTCAGGGCTGAAATAAAGGAGATAATCAAGTTAATCGGCGAGTTTCAGAAGGTGATTCTCTCTCTTGCGGAGAAGCATATCGAGATCATCATCCCGGGATATACGCACCTTCAGAGGGCGCAGCCGGTTTTGCTGTCGCACCATCTGCTTGCGTATTATGAGATGCTTGAGCGTGACAGGGAGAGGCTTGAAGACTGCCTGAAGAGGGTGGATGTAATGCCGTTAGGCTCAGCGGCTCTGGCAGGGACGACACTCCCGATTGACAGGCGGTATACAGCGAGTCTTCTTGGATTCGCGAGAATATCGGAAAACAGCATTGACGCTGTATCTGACAGGGATTTTGTTATTGAATTCATATCTGCATCAGCCACTATTATGGTTCACCTATCAAGGCTTGCGGAAGAATTCATTATATGGAACACCGGAGAGTTCGGATTCATTGAACTGCCGGATGCCTTTACTACAGGTTCGAGCATCATGCCGCAAAAGAAGAATCCCGATGTCCTTGAATTGATAAGAGGCAAAAGCGGACGGATCTTTGGAAGTTTAATAACGATGCTGACTGTAATGAAAGGGCTTCCGCTTGCATATAACAGAGACATGCAGGAGGACAAGGAGCCGCTCTTTGATACGGTTGATACTGTGAAGTCATGTCTATTCACGCTGACCAAGATGATGCCAAAGGTCAGGTTCAACAAAGAGATAATGGAAAAGGCTGCGGAAGGAGGATTTTCAACCGCGACCAACCTTGCAGAGTATCTGGCAAAGAAGGGGATGCCCTTCAGGGATGCGCACAGGATAACAGGCAATGTTGTAAAATACTGCATTGAGGCAGGCAAGACTATGAAGGATCTGACGCTCGCAGAGTTGAAGGGTTTTACAGAGCTCATAGAGAGCGATCTCTTCGGATATCTTACCTTGCAGGCATCTATCAGGGATAAAAAATCTTACGGCGGTACCTCAAAAAAGAGGGTCATTGCCCGGATTAAAGAGAACAAAAGCAGGCGACAGTAATATGAAACGCAAAAAGATATTTAATTTTTCTTCTCTAATAGTTAGCTTTCTTTTCTTAATGTTTATCTTTATTGCAGGATGCGGAAGAAAGGGAGACCCCATCCCAATCATTCCCCCGCAGGAAAAGGCTGCTGAAAAGAGTTCGGGCAAGATAAAGGCAAATGATACGGGTTCCGTCCCAGCGGTAAATAAAATCGAATCTGATGCACAGCCTCCTCCTACAGGGCTGACTGCAGTTTATACAGAGTCAAGCATTGTGATTACCTGGAATGAAGTCACGGGAGAGGGCGTGAAAATTTACAACATATACCGCTCAACCGGCGGCGAGTATGCGCTTATTGGCAAGACAGGGATACCCGCATTTACCGATAAAAATATAGAGCGCGGCAGGAAATATTATTACAAAGTCTCTACGGTTGCAGGTTCGGAAGGACGTCTTTCAAAAGAAATAGAGGTCACCACAAAACCCCGCGAGTAGTTTAATGAAAGAGAAGATCCTCAAGGCATTCAAAGAAAGCATATCTATCAAGGAGCGTTTTGTTAATGAGAACCTTGATACCCTCTCAGAGGTTTCGCAGCTTCTCGCGGACGCTTTTAGTAAGGACGGCAAGCTCATACTATTCGGCAACGGCGGCAGCTCCACTGATGCGTCGCACATTGCCGCCGAGTTTATAGGCAGGTTTAAAAAAGAGCGTCCGCCCCTTCCCGCAATAGCCTTAAATACCGACACTGCTGTTCTGACATGCATTGCAAATGATTATGATTTCTCACAAGTCTTTGCGCGTCAGATAAAGGCCCTTGCCCGTGAAAATGATGTTGTAATTGCCATAAGCACAAGCGGAAATTCCGCCAATGTTATAAAGGCTGTTGAGGCGGCTAAAAAGAAGAAATTAAAGACAGTAGCATTTACAGGCGAGAAGGGCGATAAGCTCGCCTCTAAAACCGATTATGTCTTTGCTGTTCCCTCCGTCAATACCGCAAGGATACAGGAAACCCACATTACAATCGGACATGTCCTCTGCCAGATGGTTGAGGAGTTGCTCTTTGAGACGCATAGAAGAAAGTAAAGATAAGGAGACTGAAAAGTAAGCAAAACTATTGAAGAGTGTGAGCTCTAATTTCAATTGCAGTTGCACGATGAAAACAAACTATTTATTAAACTACATTAAAGAAGAAAATAAGATATTCCATCTCTTAGACCGTTTATTCTTAATTATATTCCCATTCATTTCAGTTCTCATTTTATACATTGTAAAAGAGTATATCTTTCATACAGAAATCACAAAAGGCTATATAGTTTATTCTACGGTACTAATAATTCTCTTATTAATTCATTTAAAGTCAATGATACTTGGAAGAGATGTTAAGGATGTTGAATCATTAATAATCAAAGAAGTTAGCCCTTTGCTTTTAAAAGAAGATAAGAAGTTCACTACATGGCAAAAACACAAAGCAAGATTAAAAATAGAAACTATTCCCCCCATTATATTACTTGTAATAGCCATAATCATAATAAATTCCCCGCGTAAGTTTTCTCAATATTATTTCAGAGAGGCGTATGTTCTACTAATAATTGCATACATGTTTACTTTCGGATTCGTGAGATTGAGATCGTTTAAAAACTATATGAACGAATTAATTAGGATGTATCATAGTTTAACTCCCTCAAAAATAAAAGATGCTGATGAGACATCGTTAATGAGGTATGATTTAAGGTCATATATAACATGGTCATTTGTCGTTGGTAGTATCTTTTTCATTATTTCTCGATATTTGTTATTAGCAAACGCAAAATTACTTCATAGTTTTCTGTTGGCTTTGTCAGTCTCTGTTTTATTTGTACTGGGAAAAGGTTTGTATGATGCACACAAAGGATTTTATAAATCACTATCTCAGATTGATAAATTAAGAAGCGAAGCCGGTCTAATCGAAGGAAGTGAAAGCCCTGCCAAATTGAAAACACGCCTTTAAAAAGATTATCATAACTAATGAATCTTTCTGTAGTTATCCTTGCGGCAGGCCGCGGCAAGAGAATGAACTCCCGTAAACCCAAAGTCCTTCACGAGATTTTGGGAAGGCCTATGCTCCGGTATACAATTGATGCTGTAAAACCGCTGAAGCCTCAAAAACTGATAGTTGTTATCGGCAATGGCGCGGAAGAGGTCAGGAATAAAATTGATGACAAAGATATTTCTTTTGTCATCCAGAAAGAGCTTCTCGGCACCGGAGACGCGCTTGCAGCAGCGCAGAAATTATTAAAGAATTCTGAAGGCGCAGTGCTTGTCCTAAACGGCGATTGCCCCCTTATGACAACAAAGACCTTAAGGGAACTCCTGAAGAACCACAACCGCAGTAAGAACGCCCTCTCTCTCCTCTCTTTTATTGACGACTCACTCTCAGGATACGGAAGGATCATGCGTGATAAAGGAAAGGTCACCGGTATTGTAGAGGATAAACATGCAACTCAGGAGGAGAGAAAAAGCAAGGAATTAAACGGCGGGGTTTATGTGCTGGAATCAGATGTCATGAATCATCTCAAGAAGATAAGCAGGAACGCTTCTTCCGGAGAGTATTATCTTACCGATATTGTGAATATTGTCTCAAATGCAGGAGGAAGGCTCAATGCCTACAACTGCCCTCCCGAAGAGATCATAGGCGTAAACAGCAGGGAAGACTTATATGAAGTTTCAAAGATATTAAACAGAAGAAATATATCAAAGTTGATGGAGAAGGGCGTTACATTTGTAAATCCTGAGACGTCGGTGGTTCATTCATTGGTTTCAATAGGCAGGGATTCTATAATTCACCCGAATACTTATCTTGAGGGCAAAACCTCTATAGGTTACGGTTGCGTTATATATCACGGAACAAGGATAGTTGGCAGTGCCCTTGGAAACGGCGTCACAGTCAAGGACAGCAGCCTGATAGAGGAAAGCAAGGTCGGAAGCGGAGCGGTTATAGGGCCTTTTGCTCATTTAAGGCCTAAGAGCGACATAGGCCGTGATGTAAAGATAGGGAATTTCGTGGAGATAAAGAGCTCGCGCATAGGAGACAGGACAAAGGCCTCTCATCTGACTTATTTAGGCGATTCTGAAGTGGGCAGGGATGTAAATATAGGCGCGGGCACAATTACATGCAATTATGACGGAGAAAAGAAGTATAAGACCGTGATTGAATCCGGAGTCTTTATCGGCAGCGATTCCCAGCTTGTCGCTCCTGTGAGAATAGGCCGAGGCTCTTATGTGGCGGCGGGCTCTACTGTTACGCAGGATGTTCCTTCAGGCGCCCTTTCAATAAGCAGGGAGAAGCAGAAGAATCTGATAGGATGGGTCAATAAAAGACAGTTGAGAGTTAAGAGTTTGGAGTTAAGAGTTAAAGATAAAAGGAGAAAAAAATAAAACAGTAGAGGGATAATGTCTTTTACTGCTGACTGCTGACTACTTTTTATGTGTGGAATAATAGGTTACATAGGGAAAAGGAATTCAGTCCCGATCCTCATTAACGGCCTGAAACGTCTCGAATACAGGGGATATGATTCCGCAGGCATAGCCTTCTCCAGAAACGGCAGGATAGAGGTGAGACGATGTGCCGGAAAGATAAAGGATCTGGAAAGCTCTGTAAAAGGAGAAAAGCTGTCAGGTCATTCAGGCATTGGACATACCCGATGGGCAACTCACGGAAGGCCGTCTGAAGAGAATGCTCATCCGCATAAGGCAGGCGGTATAGTCGTAGTGCATAACGGCATTATTGAGAATTATCTTGAGCTTAAAGAAACCCTCAGAAAAGACGGGCATAAGTTTACCTCTGAAACCGACACTGAGGTCATCTGCCATCTCATATACAGCTATTCAAAGAAGGGTCTTCCTCTGGAGAAGGCGACGAGGGAGGCTCTTAAGCATGTCACAGGTGCTTATGCCCTCGGCATTATAAGCGAAGCAGAGCCCGATAAGATCATTGCAGTGAAACATGACAGTCCTCTTGTCATAGGCATTGGAGAGAAAGAGTTCTTTATAGCATCGGATATCCCCGCATTCCTTAAGTATACAAGAGATGTAATAATCCCCGATAACGGCGAAATGGCCGTCATCACTCCCGAAGGCGTATCGTTTACAGACGCCCTTAATAAGAATGTAAAGAAGAAAATTATAAATATAACGTGGAATTCCGCAATGGCTGAAAAAGGCGGTTACAGGCACTTCATGTTAAAAGAGATATATGAACAGCCGAGGGCTATTTCAGATACGATCAGGGGCAGGATATCGCTTGAGAAGGGGATGGTAAATAGCGAAGATTTCAATATTAAGGCGCAGGATCTCAGGAAGTTCAGCAAGATATTTCTCGTGGCATGCGGGACTTCATGGCATGCTTCCCTGGCTGGTAAATACATGATAGAGAATATGTCCCATGTGCCTTGTGAAGTTGATATTGCGTCCGAGTTCAGATACAGAAATCCTATTATTCCTGCCAACAGCCTCATGATAGTTCTTACCCAGTCAGGTGAAACAGCCGACACCCTTGCCGCGCAAAGGGAGGCAAAAAAGAGGGGATCAAAGGTGCTTACCATCTGTAATGTTGTCGGAAGCACATCGGCAAGAGAGGCGGACAGTGTTTTTTTTACACGTTCGGGACCTGAGATAGGAGTTGCCTCAACAAAGGCATTCACCTCACAGCTTACGGCGCTTTATCTTTTCTCAATAGCTCTTGCGAGAGCAAAAGACTCTGTGAAGACGAAAGAAGCCCGTGAACTATTGAACGAACTTATATCGCTTCCTGAGAAAGTAGAGAAGTCCCTTCAGCAAAATAGTTCCATCGTGAAGATAGCGAGAAAATTTTGCCGCGTCAGGGATTTTCTTTATCTGGGCCGTGGAATAAATTATCCCATAGCTCTGGAAGGGGCGCTGAAACTGAAGGAGATATCGTATATACACGCAGAGGGTTATCCGGCAGGCGAGATGAAACACGGCCCCATAGCTTTAATAGATGACGGTCTGCCTGTGCTTGCGCTTGTTCCTGACGATGAGATGAAGGGAAAGATGTTCTCCAACGTAGAGGAGGTTAAGAGCCGCGGAGGCAAAGTCATCGTAATCACAGCCGAAGGAGACGGTAAGCCTTATCCCGGCGCTCTTCACACGGTTTTCCTGCCTAAAACAAACACCTATCTTACACCCATTATATTCAGCATCCCGATCCAGCTTCTTGCCTATCATATTGCGGTCTTAAGAAAATGCAATGTTGATCAGCCGAGGAATCTTGCAAAGAGCGTAACTGTTGAATAATTTAAGCGCTAAAAAAGAAGAGGTTGTTTAGACTGTAGTCTGTTAGGACTATCCACCTAAACACCTACAGACTATCCACCTAAAAAAATAAAGGTATAATATCGGGCATTTTCCGCTAAAACCTGTTAT
>JBFLVX010000079.1:0-10704 GCA_040758255.1 Nitrospirota bacterium | reverse complement strand
CTATGGAAATTTTGTCCATCAAGATCGAGCGTGATGTTGTAAATCCTGACGATATCGAGATGCTGCAAGACCTTATAGTTGCCGCTGTAAACGAAGCCCTGCGCAGGGCACAGCAGATGGTGAGCGAAGATATGGGCAAGCTTACCGGAGGCATGAATCTTCCGGGGCTCGGGAATATGTTCGGCTAATGAACAACGGGATCGTTGAAAACCTTATAAACGAGCTCTCAAGACTCCCCGGCATCGGGAGAAAGACCGCCCAGCGCCTCTCTTTCTTTATTATAGGCATGCCTAAAGAAGATGCCGTCTCTATCGCAAATGCTATTATTTCAATCAAGGAGAATGCGCGCTTCTGCAGTAACTGCTTCAACATAACAGAGAATGAGACCTGCTCTATCTGCCTGGCATCCCATAGAGACAGCAGTAAGATATGCGTTGTCGAGGAGCCGAGCAACCTTATTGTCATAGAGAGGACCGGGATATACAAAGGGCTTTATCATGTGCTTTTAGGAGCGCTTTCGCCGATAGACGGGATAACACCGGAGAGACTCAAAATAAATGAACTGGTAGAAAGAGTTAAGAACGGAGGGGTTTCAGAGGTTATAATCGCCACAAACCCCAATACAAAGGGCGAGACAACGGCCCAGTATATATCGCAGATACTGAAGCCTCTTGGTATAAAGATCACAAGAATTGCCTACGGACTGCCTATAGGCGGAGATATTGAATTCGCTGATGAGGTTACGCTCTCAAAGTCACTTGAGGGACGGAAAGAGATGTAGCCTAAATTTGAAGCCCTGGATGAACTGGCCAGTCGCGTCATGTCTGTTACTTTATTGTGTCGCCATTAATGTGGCCAGTAGCGTCTTGTCATATCATCGTGGATCTTAGTAATACTCCAAGGTCTAATTGATTCAGATGTGGACAATTTCCCTCCCTTAGACATTGCAATCTGCATGACACCTACATGCCATGAATCTTCTACAAAGGATAAAGGGGGGATAATGCTTGCAAGGCGTTCCGCATCATTATCCTGCGAATGTTTACTATTCCATGCAAAATGGGCCGCAACTTTGTCCCGAAACGCTTTAACTCCTGGTATTACCGCTTCAACATATTTTCGAGGGATAGGACGTGAATTATCCTGTTTACATGCTATAGCCCCAACGGTTAGAACATATTGACAGGCAGAGACAGCATACCAGTGAAATGAACATGTTAAGAGAGGCTTAGGTATATCCACCGTGCCAGGCCCATTTCCAGAACTTACATATTTTTTTTTGCCTTCAGGATTTAATATTGATTGAGTAATCTTATCTATCTGAACGACTTGACTGTATAAAAATTCAAGCCCTTCTCTTAAACAGATTAATGCCCAATATTCATTCGATGGTTTAGAAAATACATCTCCAGGAACTGAGATGTTATCAATATGATCAAGAATTGTTCTTCTTTTTTCATTCGCATTCAATATCCATTTAAGGCACAACTATTAAAATCATTAAGTACATGAAGAAATTAATAACCTTCTATTGTATGTAGAAACACTTTTTTAATTTAAGCGTGTAATTCTAAAACCTCTTTAATAACTTCCTTGTCAACGTCATCTTCTATCCTGACTTTTCCGATAGATTCGGGCAGGATAAATTTTAACTTGCCTGACGCGGCTTTTTTGTCAACCGCCATAGCCTTTATAACTTCTGAAATATTGATATCGTCAGGAATTCTTGAGGGCAGTGCATATTGCTCAACAAGGGACTTTATACTCTCTGAGGAATCTTTGCTGAAAATCCCCATCTTCACCGAAATATCAGCGGCGAGGCACATGCCTATTGCAATCGCTTCACCGTGAAGATACTTCTCATAGTCGGTCACGGTCTCAAGGGCATGACCAATGGTATGCCCGAAATTAAGTATCGCCCTTAAGCCAGCCTCTCTCTCATCTTTAGATACAACATCAGCCTTAATTTCACATGAGTGCTTGATGATATTGATTA
The DNA here is from genome assembly GCA_040758255.1 of Nitrospirota bacterium. GTDB lineage: Bacteria > Nitrospirota > Thermodesulfovibrionia > UBA6902 > UBA6902 > JACRPZ01. Next base: position 8,708 of record JBFLVX010000079.1, on the reverse strand, counting down.
TACCGTCGCCAAGCGATAATATCTCATCTTTATGGTCCGTCAAATAATCAAAGAACCTGCTGTCGGCAATGACGCCGTATTTGATCACCTCGGCAATTCCGGCGCAAAACTCTCTCTTTGGAAGCGTCTTTAATGTATCAACATCTATGCATACGAGCGATGGCTGATAAAATGCCCCTATCATGTTCTTGCCGAGGGGATGATTGACCCCTGTCTTTCCGCCCACAGAGCTGTCCACCTGCGCAAGGAGCGTGGTAGGAACCTGCACGTACTTGATCCCTCTCATATATGTAGCGGCGACAAAACCCGCCATATCCCCGACAACTCCGCCGCCAAATGCAATTATCAGGGAGTTCCTGTCAAACTTGGCCTCAAGTAACTTGCCGTGGAGGTTATATATCCAGAGAAAATCCTTGTACTCCTCTCCGTCAGGAAGAAGAAGCACCTCATAGGATATGCCGTATTTCTTCATCGAGGCATCCAGCTTATCTTTATAAAGCGGGAAGACCGTCTTGTTGCTGATGATCGCAGTCTTTGAAGGCCTCAGATGCTTCACCAGCAGGCCGAGTTTCGGAAGGATATCCCTGCCTATAATAATGTCATAACTCCGCTCGCCAAGTTCAACCTTTACCCTCTCCTTATCAAGGCTAAGCATCTCAATTATCTCTTCTGATGCCTCAGAAGGAGTTATATAGCTCGTATCAACAGCCGCATCCGCCTGCGAGTAAAGAGGCGATCTTTCTGAAAGAAGCCTGTTGATCTCTTCAAGAGGCTCTTCAACATCAAGGAGAGGCCTCTTCCCGCCTTCAGCCATAATGCGCCTGAGGATGATTTCAGGATCGGTCTTCAGCCATAGGATTACCCCTCTCCTGCCGAGGTTATCCACGTTTCTCTTATCCTTAATAACCCCACCGCCTGTGGCTATTACAACATCCCTCTTTTTAGAGACATCTTCAACTACAGACCGCTCAACTGCCCTGAAATAATCTTCGCCCTTCTCCTTAAATATAGTGGCAATAGGGATGCCTTCACGTTCCTCGATAAGCACATCAGTATCTATGAAAGGCCACGACAACCTTCTGCTGAGCGCTATGCCGACAGAGGTTTTGCCGGTACCCATAAAGCCTGTAAGAACGATCTTCATAATTTTTTAATTAGAGTCGCAAAGCAGCAAAGGCAGAAGATACAGAGTTTCTTCTATGTGCCTTTGTGCCTATGTCACTATGTGCCTTTTTAGAATTGATTAATCTGTTTTAGATACCCCTGATAGTTTCTCTTAATCTCTTCCATACTGTCACCGCCGAGCTTTGAGAGAAGACTGTCCGCAATCACAAGCGCCAGCATCGCCTCGCCGACTACTGCGGCAGCAGGCACTGCGCATATATCGGAGCGTTCATATGCCGCCTTATAAGGTCTTTTATTGATAATATCAACTGACCTGAGCGGCCTTGCTTGGGTAGGGATAGGCTTCATGGCAGCCCTTACGATCAGTGGCATCCCATTCGTAATTCCGCCTTCAAGACCGCCTGCATGATTCGTCTTTCTGTAAAAACCTCCTGCAAGCCCTGCCGCTCCTTTTGTCTCTCTTTTGTAGTAAATCTCATCAAGCGCCTCTGAGCCGAACCTGCAAGCCATCTCAAACCCTTTACCAATCTCAACCCCCTTGATAGCCTGAATGCCCATCATGGCCCTTGCAATCTCTGCGTCAAGCCTCTTGTCCCACTGTATATGACTCCCCAATCCCGCGGGCAGGCCTGTTGCAAATACTTCAAAAATACCGCCGAGAGAATTCCCGTCCTTCTTTGCCTTGTCTATCAGTTTAACCATCTTCTTTGATGCGTCAGCATCAGGACACCTGACAGGCGACTTTTCAGCACTCTTAAAGGCTTTTAAGAGATCCTCCGCTTCTGTTTTACGGCTTGATACGCTCCCTATGCTGATAACAAAACTGCCTATGGAGATATCAAACTCTGAGAGGAAATTCTTTGCAACAGCGCCAAGCGCGGTTCTCATCGCAGTCTCACGGGCGCTTGAACGTTCAAGGACAAGGCGAATATCTTTTAGATTATACTTAAGCGCTCCCGCGAGGTCTGCATGTCCGGGCCTGGGGCGGGTGACGCTGGATTTGGGATCCGGGATTTCAGATTTTGATTCCGGCAATTCAACACTCATAATATCCTGCCAATTCTGCCAGTCTTTATTCTCTATAAGAATGCTTATTGGGGAACCTAAAGTCTTTCCCTTCACAACCCCAGAGATTATCTCTGCATGGTCGGACTCTATCTTCATCCGCCCTCCCCTTCCATATCCTCCCTGACGCCGCTTAAGTTCTCTGTCAATATCTTTTGAAGAGAGTGAGAGACCGGATGGGAGCCCTTCGATAATTCCGGTCAAGGCCCTTCCATGCGACTCACCGGATGTAAGAAACCTGAGTTTTGTCATACTGCTGTTCCCTCCGCTCATTTTAGATTGATGATGACATTATGTTATTAGAAATTCAATGGAAAGTAAAGACAGCAATCTCCTATTAAAGTAAAGTCTGTAGCTAAAGAAGCGCAAAAAGTTTTATAATATTAAAACCAAATGATAGATTTATGCAGCAATTTTAGACGAACCGCTGCCTATGATTTATCCTCTGTTTCATTTTAATTAACATGCGTAAACAAATGAAGATTGACGGGCTGCTGTTCGATCCAAGGAGCAATATGTATATACTGCTTCTGCGGGAGATAAACGGCCATGACACGCTCCCTATCTGGATAGGCAAGCCCGAAGCGGATTCCATTGCTCTTGCCATGGGAAAGATCGTCACGCCCAGGCCCATGACTCATGACCTTATCAAAAATGTGGTGAGCGAACTCAAGATGAAGATAACAAAAGTAGTGATCAGCGACATTATTGAAAACACCTACTATGCGGGAATATATGTGGATCAGGGTGGAGAAGAAATCTCTATTGATTCAAGGCCGAGTGACGCGATAGCCGTAGCCATAAGGGTAAACGCTCCCATCTTTGTAGAAGAACATGTTATTTCAATCAGAAATAGCGATGAACTGGAAGATTGGCTGAAGAACCTGAAGCCGGAAGATTTCGGCAATGTCATGTGATGCTGTGATAAGCCCGCGATTATCGTGTTAACAAAGACCGAATCCATTGTACTTAAGACGCGAAAGTACAGCGAAGCAGACCTTATAGTAACCTGCCTCACCCCTGACAAGGGAATAATCAGCGCATTTGCCAGGAGCCCGAGAAAGACCCGCAGCAGATTCGGCAGCAGCCTGGAGCCGCTTACCCATGCGAAGATATCCCTCTGGGGTAAAGAGCAGTCAATGCCCAAGATCACCCAGTCCGACATTATTAATTCTTTTCATGAACTGAGAGACAATTTTTACGACTTTATCAATATATCAAAACTTTCTGAAATCCTTATTGCATTGATGCCCGAAGCCTCTCCAAATAAAAAGATATTCTCCTTCTTTCTCAGCATTCTGGCGCTCATTAGGTCTTCCGCAGAAGAGCCGAAAGACGCCCTGTTTATAATAGCCCAGTTGCGGCTGCTTGCGATTACAGGATACGCGCCGAGGCTTAACGGATGCGGCAAATGCGGGAAGAAGAGCCAGAACTTCTACCCTGACTCCGGCGCCATTCTTTGCGGTAAATGCGCATCCTCTCAATACGTCAGGCTAAATGAAGCGCCCTTAAAGATTGCTGACAGAACGCTCGGTTTTTACACGCACAGCATTGAATGGCCTATAGTTACATCCCGAAGGTTAAAACCTCATAAAGATACAATCGCGGAGCTTTCAGCGGTTATTGACATGCACCTGAAATACCTGCTTAACAAAAAACTTCATTCATCCTCGTTTCTTGCAGGCACAGTGGAAAAGTAAAAATGGAAATCGTGTCTTATAAGGCAGGATTTGAATCTACGTTACCAGAGCCTCTACTTCGCTCTCAATAAAGGCGAGATTATTATTTTCAAGCACAACCTTTATCTTCTTAACATCATTGAAGTGCCCTTTGAGAATCTCCTCTGAAAGCGGATCCTCGATGTAATTCTGTATCGCCCTTCTCATGGGTCTGGCGCCGTATGACGGCTGGTAAGACTTTTCAATCAGCCAGTCTATCACTTCATCGCTGAGTTCAACAGCAATGTCACGGTCAATGAGCTGCCTGTTAAGCTCGTCAACAAGCAGATTTATTATATTCACAAGGTGATCCTTATCAAGCGGATGGAATACGACTATCTCGTCCACCCTGTTCAGGAACTCAGGATTAAATGCCTTCTTGAGTTCGCTCAGAACAGTATCCTTCATTGTTTTGTATGCATCATCGGACGATGAACGCTGAAACCCGAGCGGTGTCATGCCGTCGGCGGCAACCCTGGTGCCAAGATTTGATGTCATTATTATGACCGTATTCCTAAAATCAACCTTTCTGCCCAGATTATCCGTGAGAACCCCTTCATCAAGCATTTGAAGCAGTATATTAAAGACATCAGGATGCGCCTTCTCTATTTCATCAAAAAGTATCACTGAATAAGGCCTCCTGCGGACCATCTCCGTCAACTGCCCTCCCTCGTCATATCCGACATATCCGGGAGGCGCGCCTGTGAGCCGGGAGACATTAAACCTCTCCATATATTCGGACATATCCACTTTTATAAGCGCGCTTTCGTCATTGAACAGAAAGGCTGTCAGCGCCTTTGCAAGCTCTGTCTTGCCCACGCCTGTAGGTCCTAAAAAGAAGAATGAGCCGATAGGCCGCTTTCTGGTCTTTAAACCTGCGCGCGACCTCCTGATAGCTTTTGAAACAGCCTTTATCGCGTCGTTCTGCGCAATGATCCTCTTGTGAAGCTCCTCTTCCATGCGGAGGAGCTTTGCCGACTCCTTCTCTTCAAGTTTAAAAAGAGGGATGCCGGTCATTTTGGATACGGTGTAAGCTATGTCGTCTTCAAGCACAACAGGGATATCATTCTGCTGATCATCGATCCATTTTTTATATAGGTTATTATACAGTTCCTTTACCCTGTCCTCTTCATTCTTTTCTGCGGCCCCTCTTTCAAAGTCATGGAGCTTTATGTAAAGATTCTTCTCCTTGTTCAGCCTCTTTAAATCTTTCTCAAGCTCGCGAAGCTCAGGAGATATCTTAAGCCGTTTAAGCTTGATCCTCGCGCCTGTTTCATCCATCACATCAATGGCCTTGTCAGGTAGAAACCTTTCGGCAATATATCTGTCGGCAAGGGTGACACATGCCTTTATAGCTTCGTCGCTTATCTTTACGCAGTGATGTATCTCGTATTTGGATTTAAGCCCTGCGAGTATCTCAATCGTCTCATTTACATCAGGAGGCTGTATATATATCGGCTGAAAACGCCTCTCAAGCGCACTGTCCTTTTCAACATACTTCCTGTATTCATCTGATGTGGTGGCGCCTATGCACTGTATCTCGCCTCTTGAGAGCGCGGGCTTAAGCATATTGGAAGCGTCTATAGAGCCTTCGGCAGCGCCTGCTCCAACCAATGTATGCAGTTCATCTATGAAGAGGATTACCTTGTCTGACTGAACGATCTCCTTCATAACAAGTTTGAGTCTCTCCTCAAACTGTCCCCTGTATTTCGTTCCGGCTATCAGCGCCCCAAGATCAAGGCTGACAATCCTCTTGTTATACAACGTTTCAGGAACATCTTCCGCAACAATCTTCTGGGCAAGCCCTTCAACAATCGCTGTTTTCCCAACTCCGGATTCGCCTATTATCGCAGGGTTGTTCTTTACTCTTCTCCCCAATATCTGGAGCACCCTCTCTATCTCATCCTCCCTGCCTATCACAGGATCAAGCTTGCCTTCCCTTGCAAGCTGTGTTATATCCCTGCCGAATTCATCGAGGGCAGGCGTATTGCTCTTCTTTGTTTTTGGGCCGTATTGAAATCCGCGCGTTGCCAGGTTTATGGCAAGCTGGCGCGCTCCCAGAATGTTTGCTCCAAGGCTTCTCAGTATCTTCCCTGCGATCCCCTCATCTTCCCTTATCAGGCCGATAAGAAGATGCTCGCTCCCAATATAGCTATGACCCAGCAGTCTCGCTTCCTCAACAGCCAGCTCAAGCACCTTCTTTGCTCTTGGGGTAAAAGGAATATCGCCAAACGTAAGAATATTTGAGCCTGAGGGAAGATTCCTCTCCACCTCAATGCGCAGCTCTTCGGAAGAGAGACCCATCTTCTTCAGAATTACAACAGGCAGGCTTTCTTCTTCTCTTAAAATACCGAGGAGCAGATGTTCTGTGCCGAGATAGTCATTCTTTCTCCTCTCGGATTCTTCACGGGCATATATAATTACTTTTCTTCCACGGTCGGTAAATTTCTCAAACATTATATTTTCCTCTGTTTTTAATATAAAAATTCCTGTCCTTCCTTGTCAAGGAATGTAATATCAACAGGCATAAAAATATCAGTGGGTTCTAATGAAAAAGGAGGAGGGCTAACAAAGTAATATCTTTGAAGGCAACAAAGGAAGCGATATCACTTTTTGCTATAGACAATATCTTTGATCTCTTCCATAAATTCTTTAATATCCTTAAACTGCCTGTATACTGACGCAAACCTCACATAGGCAACTTCATCAATCTCTTTAAGGCCTTTCATTATCTCTTCTCCGATCCATGTGCTCGGTATCTCCTTTTCGCCTGACTCCTGAAGATTCTTTTCGATCCTTGTTACCAGTTTTTCTCTTGACTCCATGCTGACCGCCCTCTTTTCACACGCCTTTTCGAGTCCGTGAAGAATCTTGATCCGGTCAAAAGGCTCTCTCCTGCCGTCTTTTTTTATGACAGGAGGGAGCACCTCCTCAATTCTTTCATAGCTTGTAAAACGTGCTTCACACTTCAGGCATTCGCGTCTTCGTCTGATGGCATCACCGTCCTTGCTCTGACGTGAATCAATGACCTTATCTTCTATATGTCCGCAGAATGGGCAGCGCATGGGAGTTTAAGTGGGAAATATTAAGACAATGTTTAAAACTGCTTCTATTCTTCTAAGTCTTCATATACAGGAAATTCTTTACACAACGACTTAACTTTACTCCTCACCCGGTTAATAACATCGGCGTCTTTAATATTATCAATGACCGTTGAGATCAGGCCCGCAATAATGACCATCTCCGGTTCTTTCATCTTGCGTGTGGTGACTATCGGCGTTCCAATCCTGATGCCGCTTGTTATTGCGGCAGGTCTCTTGTCATAAGGTATTGAATTTTTATTTAATGTAATTCCGGCTGCATCAAGCGCGGTCTCTGCTTCCTTGCCGGTGACCTCTTTGTTATTTACGTCAATAAGCATCAAGTGAGTATCTGTGCCGCCCGATAAAACATTGAAGCCTTTATTCAGCAATCCGTCCGCAAGCTCCTTTGCATTCTTCACCACCTGCGTCTGGTATCTGACGAACTCAGGCGACAAAGCCTCTTTGAGCGCCACGGCTTTTGCTGCGATTACGTGGACAAGCGGCCCTCCCTGTATCCCCGGAAATATCATCTTATCAATGCTCTTTGCAAATTCTGCCTTGCACATGATCATGCCGCCCCTCGGCCCCCTGAGAGTTTTATGCGTCGTGGTCGTGACAAAATCAGCGTATGGGATGGGCGAAGGATGAAGCCCTGTTGCGACAAGGCCTGCGATATGGGCAATATCCGCAAGAAAATACGCGCCCGCCTCTTTCGCAATTTCTGAGAGAAGCTTGAAGTCAATGATCCTTGAATAAGCGCTGGCTCCGGCTATGATGAGCTTAGGCTTGTGCCTCTTGGCCATCTTCCTCACCTTTTCATAATCAATGAGACCGGTTTTCTTCTCAACCCCGTAAAAGAAGGATCTGTAAATAGTGCCGGAAAAATTAACCTCTGCCCCGTGCGAAAGATGACCGCCGTGACTGAGGTTCATGCCAAGCACCTTATCGCCGGGCTTCAGCATTGAAAGATATACAGCCATGTTGGCCTGCGTGCCGGAATGAGGCTGCACATTAACATGCTCAGCGCCGAAAAGAGATTTTGCCCTTTCTATGGCAAGGGATTCCACTATGTCCGCGTATTCGCATCCGCCGTAATATCGCCTGCCGGGGTATCCCTCTGCGTATTTATTTGTAAAGACAGAGCCCTGCGCCTCAAGCACCGCCCTGCTTGAATAGTTTTCAGACGCGATAAGCACGAGCTTCTCTCTTTCACGCCTGATCTCATTTATTATCGCATCGTGAATATCAGGATCAACCTTCTTTAACTCATCCATGTTTATTGACAAAGCCTCTCCTCGATCACCTTGATCTTATCAAGCCTTTTTTGATGACGCCCGCCCTCAAATGAAGTGGAAAACCATACCTTCACAATAGCCGCGGCCTTATCTTTATCAATTATCCTGCCGGGCAGAACAAGAATATTGGCATCATTATGAAGCCTGCTCATCTTTGCGGAATACTCCTCATGACACAAAGCCGCCCGCACTCCTGGAAATTTATTCGCAACAATAGACATCCCGATGCCTGTGCCGCAGATAAGCATGCCTCTCTCAACCTCGCCTTTTGATACCATCTCCGAGACCTTCTCACCGAAGTCAGGATAATCAACCGATATCTCTTCATAAGCGCCTGCATCTTCGCAAATGATGGAAAGCTCTTTGAGTACAGGCAGAATTGCATTTTTTAATTCTACTCCGGCATGGTCACAACCTATAGC
>JBFLVX010000078.1:0-10711 GCA_040758255.1 Nitrospirota bacterium | reverse complement strand
ATTAATATTGAAAAACTGATGGAAGAGACTGAAAAAGCTTATCTGCTGAAAGCCCTTCAAAATACGAACGGGGTCAAGACTGAAGCTGCAAAACTTCTAAAACTCTCCTTCAGATCGTTCAGACATAAACTTAAGAAGTACGGGATAGAAAAGAAGATAATCACCGACCAGTGACAAAAAGGGCCGGCGATTAAACCGGCCCTTTTGCAAATAACTACTTCTTCTTTGTAGTCTTCTTAGTCTTTTTTACCGGAGCCTTTTTTGTCTTCTTGGGCCCACATGATCCGCAACTCATGCATTAACCTCCTTTCTAAACGTATTAATGCAAATGATCACAATACAATTTTAACATTTGCATATTATTTGTCAACCCGAAAAATGCAGATATTGCTCAATCAGGTAATTAACTCGATGAATTTATTGAAAATCTTTATTAAAGAGGGTTTTTAGTTCACGCCATAGTAGGGAGAGACTTTCTCAGAAAAGATAAAAGGGATATTCCCCTTAATAAAGGGGTTAGTGGGTTGTTATAAAACTGCTAATAAAACCCCAGAAAGACCACATTTGCAGAGAAATGAAAGATTGTTGATGGCATTATATTGCCTGTTCGTATATAAAGAAATCCCATAATAAGGGATGGGAAGAAGGTCATTACCGAATAAATATCACCAAGAAATATGAGCTGCGGCAAGTGCATTAAGGAGAAGAGGAGGCTTGCTATCAATATTCCCTTGAGATTGTTGCCGAATCTCTCCTGCAGGAAGCCCCTGAAGTAAACTTCTTCAGGGAATGACGCAGTAAGAAGCTGAAGGAGCAGACCGTTTACCGGCATAAACTCAAATGTCCTGCCTGTAAGCGACAGAATGTATCCAAACGGCGCTAAAACAGCGGCAGACGCAATAATGCCCATAAGGGCATCTCGCACATTAAATCTCAGGTTTATCTTCTTCTGTAGGGCGTAAGAAGCTAATATGAGCAGGAATGGGATGAAGTATCTGATAAAGTCTAAAGAGAAAGCGTGATAAGAAGATACTATTAAAAGTAAGATTACGTATGAATATAATGCCTTTTTTTGCTGAATGTCCAAAGGAAGATATCCTCAGATTTCGCAGATTGCTCAGATAATGGAACTAATAAGAAGTTCGTGCAAAAATCTTCATTCGTCATTGCCACGAAAATATAACTTTCAAGTGGGTAATTCCCCCTTAAAAAGTCAATACAAAAACCAAAGGAGCAGAGAAGATATGGATAATCCTCTCTGCTCCTTTGCACATTTGCAATTTCTATATTATCTTTTGCGCCTCTTTATCAGCGTCAATATGGCCGCAACCGGCAGGAGCATTACGAGAAGATCAACTCTTCCGGCATCTTTTCCGGCAGTAACTGAACACCCTCCGCCTCCGTCTGAGTCTATTACTTTGCCAGAACCAGGGAGCGTTGTTTCGGCAGCTTCAGTTGAGGGCATTGAAACAGCTATATTGTTGAATGCTCTGACCCTATACGTGTACGTGGTCAGAGGGTCAAGATTGGGATCGTTATATGTTGTGACGTTAGGGCCGACAGTGGCAACCTTGGTAAAGACGCCGCTTGATTTTCTTTCTATATCGAAGCCGTCTTCACCGGTTGAGTTGTCAGTCCAAGCAAGGTTTATGCTTGGTGAATATGTAGTGGAAGTAATCTCTGTTGTGTTTTCATCACCCTCTGCCGTGGCTGTAAGGCCTGCAGGTATCAGCAGGGAGGATACCGCTTTATGCGCGTTAATTCTACCGTAAGCTATCCAGCCATTAAGGCTTGGCAGCCAGTCAACATATCTAAGGATGGTGCTTCGAACCTGAGAATGAGCAAATTTTGTATTCTGAATTCCGTCATAATAACCAAAAAGCAATCCCGCAAGTCCGGTGACATGCGGTGCTGCCATTGACGTCCCCTCCATTGTTTCCAGTCTACCGTAACCGGCATATGTGCTCCACCAGTTAGGAACCGTGCTCCAGATATAAACACCGGGAGCGGCAACATCTACTGACATCGGCCCATAATTGCTAAACGGCACCCGTTCATCGCGCTGGTCTGTAGCGGCGACCGCTATTATATTCGGCAGATCATAGCTTGCCGGAAAAGCCGCCGTAAAATCATTATTGTCACCTACTCCGTCACCGTCTCCATTGCCTGCAGCAGCTACAAAGAGGATTCCTGCGCTGTTTGCTGCGTTTATTGCATCATACATAGCGCTGGAGTATCCGGGGCCTCCCCAGCTTGCATTTATTACATTTGCGCCTTTTTCAACGGCATAATTAATGGCATCTACGATATCCGAGTCGCTTCCGGATCCATTCGCATCAAAGGCTTTTAAAGGAATTAACCGGACTCTCCACATTACCCCTGTAACGCCTTGACCGTTATTCCCATGTGCACCGACTGTGCCTGCTACGTGTGTGCCGTGCCCATAGTCATCCATCGGGTCATTGTTGTTACTCACAAAATTCCATCCCCTGCAGTCATCTACAAGTCCGTTGGGTTCATCGTCAATGCCGTCCGTGCAGTTCGTCTCGTCATTATTATTCCAGATATTTCCAACAAGGTCGGAATGATTGTAATCAATACCCGTATCAATGATGGCTATTCCGACGCTCTGACTTCCTGTGATTATGTCCCATGCCTCAGGGGCGTCAATATCAGCGTCATCAGAGCCGTAGGCGTAATGCCCCGTATTATTAAGCCCCCATTGGTTCACAAAATATGTGTCGTTAGGAGTAACAGAATAAATGCGTCTTAAATAATTCGGCTCTGCGTATTCCACATTCGGGTCAGACATGTACGTAACAACTGCATCGCCTACCGTGAGGCCATCCGGAAGCTTAACGAGGTCAAGCTCAGGCATAAGAGTGAATTTCTTCTCTATAGAGGCGCCTACTGATTGATGTGTCACTGATGAGGCATGTGTCTGAACGCCGGTCTTGAACTTGACCAGCAGTTCTCCTTCTTTGTATTTCCCGCTCTCCATATTAGCGAGAATAGACTGAGCCGTAACCTTTTGTCTGCCGGTCTCTGATACTGAACCGCTCTTGCCGGTTGTGGTGGAATCGCTTGCGGACTGATAACTGCCGCATGATACTAAAAAGAGAGCCAGAAAGATAGAAACGATCTTTTTCATTATTTACCCCTTTCCTCCCGTTAAATAGTTTTAATCCATAAAATACGCTATATAAATTGAATCATACTGATGATTTATTGTCAAGGAGAATAATCACGGAAGTTTCCCCCATTACTTGCTTCTTTTAATACTGGTTATAATATCATTCGGGGTTGCCACGGCTGTTCCTATCTCTCCTACTACGGCGCCTGCCGCATGGTTTGCAATCATGGCGGCATTCCTTGAGCTCATTCCGGCTGAATGACAGAGAGAAAAGGCGGCAATCACAGTATCTCCGGCGCCTGTTACATCATATACCTCTCTTGCAACGGTTGGTATATGCGTTATTTTATTGTTTTTTTCGAATAACGTCATCCCCTCGTCTCCTCTTGTAATGAGGACTGTACCGCAATTGAGTTTTTTCATAAGCGTCTTGCCTGCCATGATCAGACTCTTCTCGTCTGTTATATCTATGCCGGAGCCGACAGACGCCTCATGCAGATTCGGGGTTATAAGATGCACGCCTTTGTAATAGTTAAAATGGCCGATCTTGGGATCAACAGCGACAAATATCTTTGAACCGGCAATCTGGAGAAGCCTATTGATAAGATGTCTTGTTATCAAGCCTTTGCAGTAGTCCGAGATTATTATGGCTTTAATTTTCGGCAGGCACTCTTCAACGTAGCTCAGAAGGGATGATAAAGTTGCACTGCTGATATCGGACTTAATCTCCCTGTCAAAACGCACTACCTGCTGGCTATGAGCGATTACCCTGGTTTTTACTATTGTTGGCCGCGTATCTTTTGCGATCACGCCGTCTGTATTTATGTTGTTTTCTCTCATCTTCTCTATCAGGGTCTTTCCCATATCATCCCTGCCTATAACTCCGGCAATAAAGGCCTTGCCGCCAAGAGAAGCGATATTATGCGCAACGTTTGCCGCGCCGCCAAGAAGAAGGCTTTCATCAGTCACCTCTACCACAGGCACAGGCGCTTCAGGTGATATCCTGTTCACTTTTCCCCATATATACTGGTCAACTATGATGTCGCCGATAACCAGAATGCCTGTCTTGCTGAATTTCTTAAATAAGTTTTTCATTTTACGGTTAATAAATTTAGCATTTCGGCGTTATATATCGCAACCTTTAACAGGATTTTAATATAAAAAAAGAGACAGAATCCACCACATAAACACAGAGCTCACAGAGAAAGACATTGCGTTATAAAATAAAAACATCAAAATATCGGCCTTAACTCTGTGCTCTCTATGTGTCAAAACGAATTTTTTGTTCTTGGCCGTATCGTTACGAGAACACAGAGAAAAACCCCTGTGCTCTCTGTGGTTTGTCTTTTTTGATGGCGGATTGCGGGAGATTGAGATTATTGTTATTTGCCAAATTTGTATGCCATAATAATTTTTATGTTGAAAATAATTAGGAAATTTGCAGCGGTTCTTCTAATATTGCTTGTCGGGGCATGTGCGACCACAAGGAAGACAGCTCCCGCTGAACTCTCAAAAGAATCTTATTATCAGTATATTCTTTCTGCTGAGGCTGAGGCAGAATATGATTGGGATAAGGCGTTGGAACATCTGAAGCTCGCGCTTAATGAAGACCCGGAATCTCTTTATCTCAGGACTGAAATGAGCCGTCTCTATTTTAAGGCGGAGAAGCTGGCGGATGCTGCTAAAATGGCTGAGGATGTAATCAGGCAAAATCCGGATTACGCGCCTGTCCTCTCGCTACTGGGGGAGATATATTCAAGACAGGGAAATCTTAAGGGAGCAGTTGATATCTATGCCAGACTGATAAAGCTTGATCCTGAGAAAACGGATGCTTACATACACCTTGCGCACTTATATGTCATCACTAACAGACATGAGGAGGCGGTTAAGATATTGGAGGATGCTGTAAAGATAGAGCCGGATAATGCGTTTGTAAGATATTACCTTGGAAGGATTTATGCTGAGACAAAGAGGTTCGAACCGGCGATCAATGAGCTTGAAAAGGCGGTTGAATTAAGGCCGTCCCTGGACGCGGCTTTTTATATTCTGGGAGTTTCTTATGAGGCTCTTGGAGATACGAGCAAGGCGGTGTCAAACTATGAGGAAGCAATACGGCTTAATTCGTATAACCTTGAGGCGAGAAAAAGGCTTTCCGTGATTTATCTCAAGCAGGGGGCGGTGAGCAAGGCCGTTGAGCAGATGGCGGAAGGCATCAGGCAGGAGCCGGACAATATGGAGATTCATATGATGCTTGCCAACATTTATATAGAGAGCAGCAAGTTTGAAGAGGCTGAGAAAGAGATAAGCGTAATCGTTTCATCTGACCCTGAAAATAAGGAGGTAAGGTATGTTTATGCCAAACTTCTCAGTCTGATGAAGAAGTATGATGAGGCGATAAGGCAATACGAAACGCTTGCGGCCCGGATGCCTGAAAATTCCGCGATTCTTCTGGATATGGGCATGCTGCATATTCAAAGAGAGGACTATGCAAAGGCTGAAGAAGTATTTAAAAAGGGGCTCGCCATTGCTCCTGAAAACGATGAGATAAATTTCAGTCTGGCAATTGTGTATGAAAAGACAAAAAGGCCGGATGATATGTTCAACGCCCTCAAGAGGACTATTGAGATAAATCCGAATCACGCTGACGCGCTCAATTACCTCGGATATACTTATGCGGATATGGGAATTAACCTTGATGAAGCCCTTGATCTGATTAAGAAAGCTGTTGAACTGGAGCCTGATAGCGGTTATATCCATGACAGTCTCGGTTGGGTCTACTTTAAGAAGGGGATGTATGAGGAGGCCCTTCGGGAGATACAGAAAGCGTCGGATATTACAAAAGACGATCCTGTTATTCATGAGCATCTTGGAGATGTATATCTTAAGCTGAATAATAAGGAAGCAGCGGTTGATGCATGGCGCAAATCGCTTCAGTTCAATGATAAGGAAGAAGTTCTTAAGGAGCGTGTTCAAAAGAAGATTCAGGATTCAGGATTTAAGATTAAAGAAGAATAATGGAAGCCTCATCCCTCATCTCACATCCCTTCTCTTTAAAGGCTCCCGCAAAGATAAACTGGTTTCTGAGAGTTTTAGGCCTGCGGAAAGACGGTTTTCATGAAATCCAGAGCCTTATGCAGAAGGTCACCCTCTTTGACACCCTTACATTTGCCGCATCAGAGGATTTAACCGTCTCAGGTACAGGCGGGATACCTGCTGAAGAGAACATTGTTTACAAAACAGCCGTGATTTTAAAGGATAAATACGGCATTAAAGAGGGGGCCGCAATACATATAGATAAAAAAATACCGATGGGGGCGGGGCTTGGCGGAGGCAGCAGTGACGCGGCTGCCGCTCTTCTTGGATTGAACAAACTCTGGTCATTGCATCTTTCTGTTGAAGAGCTTAGCAAGGCTGGGGAGAGTATCGGCTCTGATGTCCCTTTCTTTCTCTTCAGTCCGATATCTCTCGTGCATGGCAGGGGGGAACGGATAACGCCCAGAAATGCGGTAAAACCGCTATTTCTCCTGCTTGTCAAACCCTCAATATCCGTATCAACGGCATGGGCTTACAAAGAATTGTCAGCCTCCCGTGAAGAAGCCGGCAACAGGCCTGAGTTGACAAAAAAAGCCGATAAAGTTAATAATATTGAGCATTTTATCCGGAGCATTGAACGAGCTGATATATCAGGCATAACCGGATATTCCGGCTCTGTTTCAAATGATCTGGAATCCGTGACCCTGAAGAGCTTCCCTGTCATTGCCGGGATAAAAGAGAAGTTGCGAGAAAAAGGCTCGATTTTTGCTCTCATGAGCGGAAGCGGCTCCACAGTCTTCGGGGTGTTTGAATCTTTGGAGAAGGCTGAGGAGGCGGCAGTTTTTTTTACTGATCACTGGAGAGCGGTTGTCCAGACGATGGTTAACTAAGAACTGGGAACCAATAACTGAAAACTGAGGAGTGAGAGGTTAAGAGTTTGAAAAGTATTTTATTTCTTAGTTTTAACTTTTTACTTCTCACTTATCAGTTTTTTTGGGGCGTCGACAAGCGGTAAGTCACAGGGTTTTGGTCCCTGCATTACGGGGGTTCGAATCCTCCCGCCCCAGCCATTTATTAATTCCCAATTGTCTTTAAGGGGGTAAAATGCCGGAAGGTATTAAACTGTTTTCAGGCAATGCCAATAAGGGACTCGCAAACGAGATAGCTGATTATCTGGAGGTTCCTATTGGAGATATTACGGTTTCCACATTCAGCGACAGTGAAATAATGGTTCAGATAAATGAGAACGTAAGAGGCGCGGATGTCTTTTTAGTGCAATCCACCTGCGATCCTGTTAATAAGAATCTCATCGAGCTCTTTTTGATGCTGGATGCCTTTAAAAGGGCGTCAGTCGGCAGGATTACCACTGTGATCCCGTATTACGGATACGCGAGACAGGACAGAAAAGTGCTGCCGAGGGTGCCGATCTCCGCCAAGCTGATGGCTGACTTGATAACAGTAAGCGGAACGGACAGGGTGCTTACAGTAGATCTGCATGCAGGCCAGATCCAGGGATTTTTTGATATGCCGGTAGACCATCTTTACGCGTCTCCGGTAGTCGCTGAATATATAAAGAAGAAGTATTCCAATGATACCGTCATTGTATCGCCTGATGCCGGAGGAGTTGAAAGAGCCAGGGCCTTTGCAAAGAGGCTGAATGCTTCATTGGCCATTATTGACAAGCGGAGAGAGAAGGCGAATGTATCTGAAGTCATGCATGTAATAGGCGATGTTAGCGGGAAGGACGCGATCCTGATAGATGATATGATAGATACCGCGGGAACCATAACTCAGGCTGTCTCGGCAATAAAGAAGAACGGGGCAAAGCGCGTTATCGCAGCCTGTACTCATGCCGTTCTGTCAGGCCCGGCGATTGAAAGAATCAATGAATCTGAACTTGAAGAGGTAATTACAACAAATACTATCCCTATGGACAGCAAACAGAAAAAATGCAAAAAGCTGACTGTGCTCTCAATAGCGCCGCTGCTTGGAGAGGCGATAAAGAGGATACACGAGGAATCATCAGTCACTTCATTATTTAATTAAAACACAAGAAAGAGCAATGGAGGTTTAAAAAAAATGAAAACGATCTTACTAAAAGCAGAGCAGAGAGCCGCAACAGGCAAGGGGGGCGCCAGGAGCCTGAGACGTCAGGGCATGCTGCCCGCTGTTATTTATTCAGGCGGCAAATCCACTCCTATCCAATTCCACCGGAAGGAGATTGTTAAGTTAATAGCATCAGGTGTCGGAGAGCACGCCATTCTGAACATTGAGTTCAGCAAGGACGGCGGAAAACCTGCGGAGCACCCCGCTCTTATGAAGGAGTATCAGAAGGATCCTGTAACAAGCGATCTCCTGCACGTTGATTTTATGGAAATATCACTCAGGGAGAAGATAAAGATCTCAATCCCTATAGTTATCACAAAGGAGCCGGTAAGCATCAAGACAGGCGGGATCATGGAGCATCATCTTAGAGAGATCGAGATAGAATGCCTCCCGACCCAGATACCTGAGGCTATTGAGATTGACGCGGGATCTGTAGAGATAGGGCATTCTCTTCATGTTAGCGATATAAAGCCGATAGAGGGAATAAGGATCGTAACCAACCCTCAAATGGTTATAATGAATGTCACAGCGCCTAAAGTTGAAGAGGCACCTGCTGAGGCTGCTGCTGTGGCTGCCGAGCCCGAGGTTCTAAAGGCAAAGGCCAAGGAAGAAGGGGCGAAGGAAGAACCCAAAAAAGAGAAGGGAAAGTAGTTATTAATTATGTGGCTTGTGGCCGGCCTTGGCAATCCCGGAGAAGCGTATGTAAAGACAAGACACAATATCGGTTTCATGGTCGTAGACGCCTTATCGGATAGGTTTTCTATTCCGGTGACGCGGAAGAAAAGAAACTTTGAATACGGAAGGGGCTTTATTGAGGAGGCGGAAGTTCTCCTGATAAAGCCCCTTACTTTTATGAACAGAAGCGGCGCGGCTGTCAGGGAGGCGCTTAAGGAGCAGGATGACGCCGCTGATCTGATAGTTATTCATGATGACCTTGATCTGGAATCCGGCATTATAAGGATAAAAAAAGGCGGCTCATCAGGAGGGCACAGGGGGGTTGAATCAATCATTGAGACGCTCGGCACTAAAGATTTTCTTAGATTAAGGATCGGCATAGGCCGCTCACAAAGAGTCCCCTCAGAAGTTTATGTTCTTAAGAATTTTTCCAAGGGTGAAGCGAAGATGGTTACAGAGAGCATTGATACCGCAGTGAATGCCGTGATAGCCGTTATCAGTAAGGGGCTATCTTACGCCCAGAATGAATTTCACAAGGATTGAGTTAACCCAGATAATGCAGACATTGTTCAAAAACTTATTTAACTCGATGAATTTTTATTAAAATTATGCATAAGTCTTTACTTCAAAATATACACTGGTGCTTTGATTAGAATTACGTTAAGGTATCGAAAAATAAATTTTTTCACAACATCTGCATTGTTCTAAACATTTTTTAGTTAGCTGAAGATTCAGTTTTTACCGCTCTTCCCTGCTTTTAAACGCTTAAACTTCTCTTCGCCGATGCACTCTTTTGCGAAGGCGCACCAGTCAATACAGGAAGGCCCAAGTATACGCGAATTCATCTGGCCGCATATTTTGCACTTCGCTTCTGTCTCATCACTCCAGATCTCGACACCCTTCCCGCAATTGCGGCATGTTATCTCTTCTGGCTTAGGCTGTTTTATCTCCGCGCTTCCCGGACAAGTGCTCTTGAACATTATCTCCTCCTTGAAATTATTATGACATAAAATTATTTCAGGTGGTATGATTTGCATCATAAACCTTGACCATATTGTATCCCTTGTGCTAAAAAAGCTGATGCAGAAAAAGCAGGAGATGCTCTCAAACATACCCTCTGTTGATGAATTACTCAAGAGTTCTTATGGCTTAAAATGGCTTGAGTCTTATCCTCGGAAGTCTGTGCTCAAAGCCGTCAGGATGGTTCTTGACGCAAAACGAAAAGAGATATTAGACGGCCTGACGCCGGATGTCTCAATGAACATTCTCTCTGGCGATATAGAGAAGGGCATAAAGCAACTCTCATCCTACAGGCTCAAGCCTGTGATCAATGCAACCGGCATCGTCATTCATACAAACCTCGGCAGGTCAATACTTTCCGACAAGGCGATAGAGCATGTGGTGAATACAGCGCGGAGTTATTCCAATCTTGAATATGAGATAGCCGCAGGCAAAAGGGGTAAAAGGTATTCAAACATAAAAGAGATCATCAAAGAGCTGACAGGCGCGGAAGACGCGGTTGTCGTAAACAATAACGCGGCGGCTGTTCTTATCTGCCTTGACACATTCGCAAAGGGCAGAGAGGTTATCGTATCGCGCGGAGAGCTTGTTGAGATAGGCGGTTCTTTCAGGATACCCGAAGTGATGAAGGCGAGCGGGGCGATATTAAGAGAGGTCGGAACTACGAACAAGACCCATCTGCATGATTATGAAAACGCATTGTGCGGAAGCACGGCGTTACTGCTCAAGGTACACCAGAGCAAT
>JBFLVX010000077.1:0-10849 GCA_040758255.1 Nitrospirota bacterium | reverse complement strand
ACACCGGGCCTGCCCTTTTTCATGATGATCTGCGTCAAGAAAACATCAAGTGCGCCTGCCTCAAATAGCCTCTCCATCACATATTCGTAAACCTGAGGATTCATGTCATCAATATTAGTCTCAATGACTATGATATTGTCATCTGAAAATCCCCCTTTATCCCCCTTTTCCAAAGTGGGACTTAGAATGTTTCCCTCTTTGGCAAAGAGGGGCGAGGGGAGATTTTTAAATTTTTCTCCAATAATCATCGTCAAAACATTCGGCTGCTCTCTGAAATTTTTATCCCCTGCGCCTATGCCGCTCTTTAGAATGTTTATCTTCGGAAGAGAGCCAAACTCCTTTGCGAGCGATGAGATAAGCACAGCGCCTGTGGGCGTAGTAAGTTCAAATTGTACGCCAGAGGAATAAACCGGAACCCCTTTCAGCATGCGCACAGTAGCAGGCGCGGGTACAGGAAGAATGCCGTGCTCTGTCTTTATCGTGCCGCTTCCGAGATTTAAAGGAGAGGAGTAGATCGCGTCTATGCTTAACAGATCAAGCCCTATCAATGCCCCGAAGATGTCAACAACACAGTCCACAGCGCCGAGTTCGTGGAGATGCACTTCATTGAATGTTTCGCCGTGAACCTTTGCCTCCGACTCAAACAGCCTTTTGAAAATTACCAGTCCTTTTTCTTTTATGTCGCTGGAAAGTTTTGAAGCCTTAATAATTTTTTCTATATCTTTCCATCTTCTGACTTCTGACTTCTGACTTCTGACTTCTTTTTTTATTACAACATCAACCTTCGTCGCCTTCAGCCCTCCCCTCTTCACTTTCCTTGTCTTCAATTCATATCCGCTGACAGGAAGTTTGGAGAGTTCCTTTTTTAATTTTTCGAGGGGCACGCCTGCATCAACAAGCGCGCCAAGAATCATATCGCCGCTAATGCCAGATGTGCAGTTGAAGTAGGCGATCATATAGTATTTATCTTATGTGCCAGCACTCCAGCACCGAAACCATTGTCTATGTTCATAACCGCTATACCGGGGACGCATGAATTGAGCATGGCAAAGAGCGCGGTGATACCGCCGAAGCTTGTACCGTAACCAACAGATGTCGGCACTGCAATTATAGGTTTGTCCGTCATGCCGCCTATCACTGACGGGAGAGCGCCCTCCATGCCGGCTACTACAATAATCACACGGGAGTCTTTAATGAGATTTTTATTGCTCATCAATCTGTGAAGCCCGGCAACGCCTACGTCATATGCCGCGCTTACCCTGCTTCCAAGAAAAGAAGCGGTCACCGCCGCCTCATCGGCAACAGGAATGTCGGATGTGCCTGCTGTCAATATAAGCACACTGCCTTTCTTCTTCTTTATTTCTCCGATGGAGATCATGCCGGATGAAGGATGAAAGAGAGCGCCTTTGATATTCAGAGCATTGCAAATCTTCTCCGTTGCCTTAGAGATAAGAAAGTTCTTGCTCTTCTTATACATCGCCTTTGCGATCTTGATCACCTGCTCCTCGGTCTTGCCCGAAGCAAAAATGACTTCCGGTACGCCCTGCCTTAAATGACGGTGATGATCAACCTTTGCGTAACCGATATCTTCATAAGGAAGATGCTTCAGCGTATTAAGGGCTTCATTGACCTGTATCCTGCCTGACTTTACCGACTGTAAAACCGACTTTATCTTCTTGTTATCCATAAGATATTGATTCTCTTTCAGAACTCAGATTTCAGCGCCCTGTTCATAAGCTGTTTAACAGCTTCTCCGGGATTCTTTCCGTCATTTATTACCATGTATATCTGTTCAACTATCGGCATCTCGACATTGTGCTTCCGTGCAAGCTCAAATGCTGACTTTGACGTAGCGACACCTTCGGCAACCGTTTTCGTACTTGAAAGTATGTCTGATAGCCGCTCTCCCTTTCCAAGCTTAAAACCAACCGAATAATTTCTTGAGAGCCTTCCTGTGCATGTAAGTACAAGATCCCCGAGCCCGCTCAGACCGCTGAAGGTCTTCTCCTCCGCGCCCATGACAATGCCAAGCCGCGTCATCTCCGCAAGCCCCCGTGTTATCAGCGCAGCCCTTGCGCTCGAACCAAGGCCTAACCCGTCAGATATGCCTGATGCTATCGCCATCACATTCTTCAAGGCGCCGCCCAACTCAACCCCGATGATGTCGCGGCTTGTGTATACCCTGAAATATTCGGTATTGAATATATCCTGCAGAAGAATGCATGTATCGCGATTATCCGCCGCGACGGTCACCGCGGTAGGGAGTTTTTTTGATACTTCGTCGGCAAAGCTCGGGCCTGAGAGCGCGGCGACCTGACGGCCCGTTATATCCTTCAATACAGGAGATAAAGTTAGAAGAGTTCCATGTTCAATGCCCTTTGAAGCGCTTATGACTACAGCATCCTTTGGAATAAACTCCGCGGCCTTGTTAAAGACCGGCCTCGCGAATTGAGAAGGAACGACATTTAATACGAACCGGCTGTTCTTTAAGGTATCCTCCAGGCTGTCTGTCGCCCTGATATTGTCAGAGAGACGGACGCCGGGAAGGTAAATGCTGTTTACACATTTGCCGTTTATTTCGTCAACTACTTCCTTCTCATTAGCCCAAAGCGAGACATCATGCCCCTTCTCTGCAAGATGATTCGCAAGCGTTGTGCCCCAGCTCCCCGCGCCAATAACGGCAAAATAACTCATCACTTCCCCTTCTTCTGCACCTTTGCCCAAGTATCTTTTAAGGTCACGGTGCGGTTGAATATAAGTTTATCTTTTGAAGAATCCCTGTCAGCGCAGAAGTATCCCATCCGCTCAAACTGATACCTCTCACCTGCTTTGGCATTTGCAAGAGAAGGCTCGACTTTACACGAGGTTAATATCTCCAGCGACTTTGGATTAAGAATGGATTTAAAGTCCTGCCCCTCCGCAACATCACCCGCATCTTCTTTTAACAGCAGATGATCGTACAGGCGTACCTCAGCGTCAAGGGCGTGCTTCGCCGAAACCCAGTGCAGCGTTGCCTTTACCTTGCGTCCGTCAGGCGAATCACCGCCCCTCGTTGCAGGGTCATAACTACAACGCACTTCTATAATCTTGCCGCTGTCATCTTTCACTATTTTAAGACACTTGATAAAGTAGGCATATCTCAGCCTTACCTCACGCCCCGGCGCAAGACGGAAGAAGCCCTTCTCAGGCTCTTCCTGAAAATCATCCTCCTCAATATAAAGAACACGAGAGAAAGGCACCTTTCTGGTCCCCATGCCCGTATCTTCAGGATTATTGACAGCATCAAGTTCCTCAGTTTTATCCTCAGGATAATTTTCTATAGTCACTTTAAGCGGGCGCAGCACTGCCATAACACGCGGGGCACGTTTATTCAAATCTTCGCGGATGCAATGTTCAAGCAAGGCTATATCAACCGTGCTCTCCCTCTTTGCAACGCCGATGCGCTCCGCAAAATTCCTGACCGCTTCAGGCGTGTAGCCCCTCCTGCGTAAACCTGAAATTGTCGGCATCCTCGGGTCATCCCATCCCATCACATATCCGCCTTCTACAAGCTGGACAAACTTCCTTTTACTCATAATGGTATGGGAGAGATTGAGACGGGCAAATTCAATCTGCTGAGGATGGTAGAGATTCAACTCATTAAGGAACCAGTCATACAAAGGCCTGTGGTCTTCAAACTCCAGAGTGCAGATCGAGTGCGTGATGCCCTCAATCGAATCAGAGATGCAGTGCGCAAAATCATACATCGGATAAATGCACCACTTATCGCCTGTGCGGTGATGATCTGCATGGAGTATGCGGTAGATAACAGGATCGCGCATGTTGATATTTCCGGAAGACATATCAATCTTCGCACGCAATGTCCGTGAGCCGTCCGGGAATTCTCCGGCCCTCATGCGCTCAAATAGATCGAGATTCTCTTCAACTGAACGGCTTCGATAAGGGCTCTCTCTGCCCGGCTCGGTCAATGTGCCCCGGTACTGCCTCATCTCATCAGGGCTCAGATCGCAGACATACGCTCTACTCTTCTTTATAAGCTCCACGGCGCATTCATAAAATCTCTCAAAATAATCCGACGCATAATGCATCCTCTCCTGCCAGTCGAATCCAAGCCAGCGCACATCCTCTTTAATTGACTCTACATACTCCGCTTCCTCTTTTGTCGGATTGGTGTCGTCCATACGCAAATTGCAAAGGCCGTTGAACTCCTTTGCAATGCCGAAATTAAGGCATATGGATTTGGCATGTCCGATATGAAGATAGCCGTTCGGCTCAGGAGGAAAACGGGTGTGGACCTTGTTGTCATATTTTTTGGTCTTTAGATCTTCTTCAATAATGGTCTTTATAAAATTGGATGGTGCTGTGAGATCAGGTGAGGTCATAATTAGAGTTTATCCTGTCGGTTCTCTTTATATTTATAAAATTCAGACTCTCAAATTAGGAAATATTTTAACACATTATAGATATTTGTGAAGAAGGATGATTTTATGACAAACTCCGTATTTTCTTGACAGTACAAAGCTCATTTATTAGAATTCTTTTATGCCGTGTGCGGCTCAACTGCTTTCGCAGGTTAATAACCTAAACTGCTTTAACTGGAGGTGACAGAATGTTTAAAGAATTCAAGGAATTCGCGATGCGGGGCAATGTCGTGGACATGGCGGTCGGTGTTATCATCGGCGCGGCCTTCGGGACGATTATTACATCCCTTGTTTCAGACATCATCATGCCGCCTATCGGCGTTTTATTGGGAAATGTAGACTTCTCAAATCTTTTCTTTACAATCAAAGAAGGCGCTACCGGAAGACCATATCTTACACTTGCTGACGCTCAAAAAGCCGGAGCTGTTACCGTCAATTACGGTCAATTCATAAACAAGATCATAAGTTTTATCATAGTTGCCTTTTCAGCATTTCTGTTGATCAAAGGGATGAACAGGATGATGCGTAAAGAAGAAGCGCCTCCGGCAGCTCCGGCAACAAAAGACTGTCCCCGGTGCTTCACAGCGATTCCGATAATGGCAACCCGCTGCCCGAACTGTACGTCGGAAATTGTATAGTATATTAAACATTCAGAATACTATTTAAACGAAGGGTTATTTGAAAAATATGTGATAAGTCACTATTTATTAAAAATGGAATTTGATATATTTACAATTACAGTTGCATGTATAGTAAGTTCACTGGCGCTTCTTCGAATTATACTATACCCCCAAAATTTACCGACTCGCAGTTATTGGGCGATTCATTGTTTTTTAACTGGATTTTTGACGTTCATTTTTTTGGTGATAGGAAATAGTGTTGTCGAAAAGAATTGGAGTGCTACTTATATAATTGATTTTCTTTCTTTAAAAGAAGTAGGTAGATGGTTTTTTCGTGCTTCAGTCTCATTAAGTTATGTAGCAATGTTAATAGGAATTGCTTCATTTATTGTTATAAAAGCAAAGAAATAGTGTCATAATAATTGACAAAAGCTACATTGGTAAGCCGATCGTCTTTATTGCCCTATCCAATCTCTTCAGCGTCTTCTCTTTCCCGACAATCTCAATCAGCTCAAAAATCCCCGGACTTGCTGTGCCGCCTGTCATTGCAACACGTACAGGCTGGGCAAGGTCTTTTAGCTTAACGCCGTGCTTTTCTGTAACCGCCTTGAATATCTCCTCAAGCTTCTGATGAGAGAAATCATCTATGGAAGCAAGCCCTTCCCTGAGAGCAATCAGTAGGTCACGGCTCTTCTGATTTAAGAACTTCTCCTTAGCCTTTGGATCATACTCAACCTCTTCCGCTATATAGTAGCGCAATGAGACTGCCAGATCTATCAATGTCCTTGAACGCTCTTTCAGCGTGCCGACAGCCTTCATCAGCCAATCCCTATCAAGAGAATCGCCCTCATTTATTACCTTCTCTTTAATGAGAAACGGCATAACAAGCTCAGCCAATCTCTCGTTTGAGGCATTAATTATATATTGGCTGTTTAGCCACAAGAGCTTCTCAGGATTAAAGACAGCCGCTGCCTTGCCCACATGTTCGAAAGAGAAATGTTTAATAAGCTCTTCCTTTGTAAAGACTTCCTGATCTCCATATGACCATCCGAGACGCACAAGATAATTTACCAGCGCATCCGGCAGGTAACCCATTTCATAATATGCCATTACCGATGTTGCCCCGTGCCTCTTTGAGAGGCGAGCCTTGTCAGAGCCTAATATCATCGGCAGATGTGCAAATTTAGGGACTGAATAATTGAGCGCTTCATATATCTGTATCTGCCTCGGAGTATTGTTAAGATGGTCATCACCCCTGATAACATGAGTTATCTTCATATCAACATCATCAACAACAACAGTCAGATTGTATGTCGGGGTGCCGTCTGACCGGAGAATAATCAGGTCGTCAAGCTGTTCATTTTCAAATACAACCTTCCCCCTTATCAGATCATCAACGACCGTCTGCCCCTTATGGGGCATTTTGAATCTGACAACAGGATTTACGTCTTTAACAGGCTCTTTGAGATGCCTGCATCGGCCGTCATACTTCTGAGGCTTGCCGGTCGCGATCGCAAGCCTCCGCCTCTCTTCCAGATCCTCTGAAGAGCAGTAACAGTAATAAGCCTTGCCCTTTTCTAAAAGCTCATCTATATATTTTTTGTAAATATCAAACCGCTCTGTCTGCCTGAATGGCCCTTCATCCCAGTCAAGCCCCAGCCACTTCATCCCTTCGATTATAGCCTCGATATATTCATCAGTAGAGCGTGTTCTGTCCGTATCTTCTATCCTCAGAATAAAAGTACCGCTATTATGCTTTGCGTAAAGCCAGTTAAAGAGCGCTGTTCTCGCACCTCCAATATGAAGGAATCCCGTGGGACTCGGCGCAAATCTTACCCGTATCTTTTCAGTCAAATGAATTCTCCTTTAGGCATTTTAATGTATTCCCCCTTTGTAAAAGGGGGATGAAGGGGGATTTTGAAAACAGAAAATTATTTATAAAATCTCCCCTGTCCCCTCTTTGCTAAAGAGGGGGGTTCCTCGCGTCCGTGACGCTTCAAAAGTCAGGTAAATTATATCATAGATAGAGAGGAAGCTGGAAAAAGCCGTGTATTGACCGTATCAAGACTTTGTGCTATTGTTTTCCAAATGTTTGATATCTGGTTGTGCTAATATTATCGAAACTACATATGAAATTAAAACTTAGTCCTCCATCTGATAATCTAATAAGGTCGATACCCTTCGGGGTAATAGGCGGTGCTATATGTGGAAGTGTAATTTGGTCATTCACTTCATTAATAGGACATAGTGGAACAACCGGATCGGAATATGTTGGTGCTTGGGAATTGGCTGATGTTTTTCTCGGAATGATGTATGGCGGTTATTTCGGAATAATAATGGGGCCACTTGGATATGTAATTTTCCTTCGTAATATTGGATTAAGAAAGGCAATTTTACCAGCATCTGTAGGAACAATTGCTGGCGGCTGTTTAGGAGCTTTTAATGATATACTTACGGCTCTGTATTATGGGTGTATCGGTTATTTACTGTCTCTTTCCGTCCTGTGGTTTGTCGTGCACCTAAAAAACAGATTAAAGGCAAATAAACAAACATAGAACTTTTGAAGACAGAATTGAAGGCGGATTTTTTGGCAAAATAGTTTTAAAACCTCAGAGTCAGGAAGAAGCGTTCCGAATAATGCAGAGATTTAAAAACTTCCTTGTATCATCTTTAGCCGTGAATCTCTCATCCATCCTGTACCCTGCAACCCAGACAATATCTTCTCCTGAAACGATTATAGGAACAGAATCCCGTTCATCATGCGGAACTTTGCAGTCAACAAAGAAATCCTGAAGCTTCTTCCTCATGCCAAAACCCGCAGGGTAAAAATAATCCCCATCCTCTCTCATACGTATGTAGAGCGGAAAGACAAGCCTGTCAAAGTCAAGAACAGCAGTCATCTTACCGTCACAGCCATCCTGACTTATCTCTGAAACCTCGGCATTGATAATTATCCCCGCCTCCTCAAGCGTAACTTTTCCTGGTACTTCAAAAGCACAGGGGGTAAAGCCGGATGACAACGCCTCTGTTGTCAAAAGCAGTGTCGAGTATTTTTTTACAACCCTTACCCCCTTCGGTAGATTCAGCATATCGCCGCTCTGATTCTCTTTAATAAGCCTTAGAATATCGTCCACATGCACCAGGTCAATCCCCCTGTCAACCCCGATCTCAGCCAGGACTCTCCTCATGATCCGCCTTAATATCGGTTTCTCAATATTCTCAAGGGGGACAAGAAACAATTCAATAGAGTTATCGGTCTTCCTAGTGATAAGCCTCATCAGGGTCTTTGTTACGATAACCTCAAGGTAAGCGTCTTCATCCCGGAATATCTCCGCTGATTTTAGGACGCTGTCAACAAAGGAAGGGTTCTGTTTCTTGATCTCCGGCATGATATTATGCCTCAGCCAGTTGCGGAAATAATCTTCTTTGAGATTGGAGGAGTCAGTCAGGAACGGCTCATTCACATCAGCAAGATACTCTTCTATCTCTTCTCTTTTGATCTCTATTAAAGGGCGTATGATATTGCCGCGCACAGGGGGAATGCCAGACATCCCTCTTCTGCCCGACCCTCTTACAAGCCTCATCAGGACTGTCTCCGCCTGATCATCGGCATTATGTCCAAGCGCAAGCTTTGTAACCTTCAGCTCTTCAGCCATCTTGTCAAACATCTTGTATCTCAGCTCTCTGGCGGCCTCCTGAAGATTCAGATTATTCTCTCTGACATATTCTTCGAGGTTGATTGATTTGGGAATAAACCTGATGCCCAGCCTGTCGCAGAGACTCCTGCAGGAACTTATCTCCTGCACAACTTCATCAGGCCGCAGGCCGTGATTTATATAAGTCGCGTAAAGAGAGAGATTGAAATTGTCTCTCAGTTTATCTAAAATAATCGTGAGACAAACAGAATCAGGACCGCCGGAGAGGCCTATAAGCACGCTGTCTCCCTCGGTGAGCATTGAATACTTCCTGATCGTTTTATTTACTTTTTCCAAAAATTTCATAGATAAATTATAACTTATTTCAATAATCGAGCGGCGCTTAACGGGGAAAAGCCTTTTAATCTTTAAAGTAAACCATGCATTATTTTCAATATAAAAATTCCGAGCTGTATGCTGAGGATGTTCCTGTCAGCAAGATTGTCAAAAAGGCAGGGACACCGCTCTACATATACAGTCATAAGACATTTTTGCAGCACCTGAATGCCTACAAAAATGCATTTGACGGTTATAATCATACCATATGTTTTGCGCTGAAAGCCAATTCCAACGGAGCAATTCTGAGGCTGCTTGCAAAGAACGGTTCAGGCGCTGATGTGGTCTCAGGCGGAGAGCTTTTTCTCGCGCTTAAGGCCGGCATTCCGGCTGAGAAAATTGTATACGCGGGGGTCGGCAAGACCGATGATGAGATCGCGTATGCTCTTGAATCCCGCATCCTTATGTTCAACGTAGAATCATCCGATGAGCTTAAGGCCATCAACAGAGTTGCCGCTAAACTCGGCGTGATCGCGCCGATAGCGCTCAGGGTTAATCCAGATATTGACCCGAAGACCCATCCGTATATTTCCACTGGGTTGAAGGAGAGCAAATTCGGCATCCCTATAGAAGACGCTCTTGAGCATTACGGGTTTGCAAAGAGACTTTCCAATATAGAGATATTAGGCATACATAAACATATCGGCTCGCAGATAACGAAGGTAAGGCCTTTCGTTGATGCCCTGAAGAAAGTCCTTATGCTTGCGGATAACCTTAAAAAAAGGGGAATCAACATTAAACACCTTGATATGGGCGGAGGTCTTGGAATAGATTATAACGGCGACTCTCCGCCAAACCCTGAAGACCTTTCAAAGGCGGTTCTGCCATTATTGAAGAAGTATAATTTCAACCTCATCAGTGAGCCAGGAAGGTCCATTGCCGGAAACGCGGGCATCCTTGTTACAAAGGCGCTCTATTTAAAACAGAACCCTAAAAAAGAGTTCGTGATTGTTGACGCAGGCATGAATGATCTTATCAGGCCGAGCCTTTATAACTCTTTTCACAATATCATTCCAGTAAGGAAAAATAACCGTAAAAAGAGTACGGCTGATATTGTCGGGCCTATATGCGAATCAGGAGATTTCCTTGGAAAGAACAGAAAGATCAACCGCGTAATGCAGGGCGAACTGTTAGCGGTCATGAGCGCGGGCGCGTACGGCTTCACCATGAGTTCCACCTATAACAGCAGGCCAAGACCTGCTGAAGTGCTGGTCAAGGGGGATAAATTCTTTATTATCCGTGAAAGAGAAGATTACAGCGATCTTGACAGGAGAATCAAGATGCCGGAGTTCCTGAAATGATGATTCCATTTACAAAGATGCATGGGCTCGGCAATGACTTTATTCTTCTTGATAACAGAAAGGGTGCATATAAAAACTTAAGCAAGCTCTCCTCAAGACTCTGCCACCGGAGGTTCGGAGTGGGCGCTGATCAATTATTACTTTTAGGTAATTCAAGAAGAGCGGATTTCAGCATGCGCATCTTTAATGCGGACGGCTCTGAAGTTGAGATGTGCGGAAACGGGGTAAGGTGCCTCGCAAAATATATATGGGTCAATAAGCTTTCAACAGGGAATTTACTCGCAATCGAAACGGATGCAGGCATTATACGACCTAAAAAATCAGGATCGCTTATTAAGGTTGACATGGGAGAGCCGATTCTCGAGCCGGAGAAGATACCGGTAAATTTAGGGTCAGGGGTCAGGGGTCAGGGGTTAGACTCAAAATCATCACTCATTAAAAATTTTCCTATAAAAATTAATGGAAATATTTTTAAG
>JBFLVX010000076.1:0-10994 GCA_040758255.1 Nitrospirota bacterium | reverse complement strand
TCATTGGATGGCGATGTACCTTGCTTGTAAGTATCAGCGCTTCTTTCACGGTATTATTGTTAATGCCAAGTTTCCCTAACTTCATAGAGAGGTCTGTTGAAGCCTCTTTTGTTATGCCCATTCGTGTAACCCTGACACCTCTTAAAAGATCCGGCTCAAGCCTTACGCCTTCAATATCCAGCAGCATGGCGCCTCTCATGGTAATCCCAATGGTGAGACATTTGAACGCCTCCTCTATCGCTCTCTCGGTAATGCCTACTGATGAAAGTATTTTAGAAGATGCTCTCTTTGCTGCGCCGGCATTGCTGGTGTTCAGAGTATAAAGAGGCAGAGAATGGATTCTGACAGGTTTCTCTTTAAGTTCTTCAACGATAATCCGTATCTCATCCGCCCTACCTTTTTCATGTAAAAAAGTCCTATTTGTATATTCCTGAACTATAGTTACAACATCATCCTTATCATATATCCCTTCGGCGCCTGATATATGCATGCTGCCTCTGGACGCCCTCATCCTTACGCTGTAAAAAGTTAGTTTAGGCATTATAATTCAAGCCCCATATCTTTAATCATCTGTATATCTTCCGCTGGATCTCCTCCTGATGTGGTCAGATAATTGCCGATCAAGAGTCCATCGGCACCGGCCAAGAAGATATGAGAGGCAAGACCTCTTAAAGTTGAATGCCGTCCTCCGCATATCCTGATTTCACGGTCAGGCATTATAATCCTGTAGATCGCTATTATTTTTAGAGCCTCCATAGGAGAGAGCGCCTCTTTGCTCCCCAACGGGGTTCCGGCTATTGGCGACAAGAAGTTTATCGGCACGGAGTCAGCTCCTGTATCACTGATTGCAAAAGCCATATCAATACGGTCTTCCCATGATTCTCCAAGTCCGAATATCCCCCCGCTGCATACTGAAAGACCGAGAGACCTGGCGCGATCAATTGTTCTCAATTTATCTTTATATGTATGCGTGGTGCATATCTCTCTAAAGAATGCTTCAGAAGTCTCAAGGTTATGATGATATCTGTTAAGCCCCGCATCTTTCAATTGGCTTAGCTGATATTCGTCAAGCATGCCGAGGGTAGCGCATGGCAACAGGCCCATGAGGTTTACCTCTGAAATAATGGAGCAAATTTTATCCAGTTCGCTTGCAGACGGTCTTTTGCCGCTCGTCACAATGCAGAAACGCCTGGTTTTATTTTCTTTGGCTGATAGCGCGGCGTTAAGTATCTCTTCCTTCTCAAGCAACGGGTAAACTTCTGCCTCTGTCCTGCTGTGAGCGGACTGCGCGCAAAACGAACAGTCTTCAGGGCACGCCCCTGATTTGGCATTCACAATTGAACACAGATCAACTTTACTGCCTCTGTGCTCTATCCTCAGTTTGTTGGCAATATTAAGAAGCTCATATATTTCCACCCCCTGCATAGTTGACAAAGAGAGGGCGTTCTTTCTATCAATAATATGTTCTGCATACGGATTTACGACAGCTTTGTCTGGCATCGTGTATTATTTACATGAATTGAGGACATTGTCAATATTTTCAAAAGCAAGGCAGAGTAGTTAATACAGGAAACAGAGACTGCTCTTTCAGTAGCCATATCTTATATCAAAGCGGTCAAATTCACCGGTAAACTCATCCCATCTTTCTTCAATTTTTGACACATATGCGCCAGGAGGGCCGTTCCTGCACCACCTCAAAACTTCTCCAAGCGCCTCCTCATCGCCCTCAAAAAGCGCCTCAACAGAGCCGTCCGGCATATTCCTGACCCAGCCCTTTAATCTGAGCTTAACCGCGGCATCCCGCGTGCTTGCCCGGTAAAAAACTCCCTGAACACGGCCTTTGATTATTAGATGAAGCCTCTTCTTCATATGAAATTATCAACTTTTTAAACTATATCAAAAAATACAAAAAACTTCTTGACAAGCGCGGGCTGATATGCTTTAATAACAATTATAAGATAATAATGATTCTTGTAATTAAAAAACAAAGGAGGTAGTAATATGACAGAAGCTTGTGAATGTTTGGGATGTAACGTAGGAGTGAAAGTTCCGGATTTTCAGATGGAGACTTATGAGCCGGCAAAGGCGGATTTTGGGGAGGTAAGCCTCAAGAACCTTATGAAGAACAAGAAGTGGACACTACTCTTTTTCTATCCGGCCGACTTCACTTTTGTATGCGCAACAGAGTTTGCGGCTTTGGCTGATGCATACAAAGAGATAAAAAAACTCGGAGCAGAGGTTATCACAGTCAGCACCGATACAAAATTTGTGCATCTTGCATGGCAGAGAGAAGAGAAACAGCTTGAGAAGGTTATATACCCTATGGGTTCAGACACGACTGGCAAGGTTTCAAAAATGTTCGGCGTTTATGACAGCGCGACAGGGCTTGCGCTCAGGGGCACTTTTATCATAAGTCCTGAGGGCAGTCTTGTCAGTTCTGAAGTAAACTATTATAATGTTGGCAGGAACATTGACGAACTGCTGAGGAAGCTTAAGGCCAATATATTTGTTTCCAAGCACAGTGATCAGGTCTGCCCGGCCTCATGGAAAGAGTCCGGAGACAAGACACTTAAGCCGTCGGCTAAGCTTGTCGGCAGAGTTCATGAGGCTTTAAATAAATAATCTTAAGAGGAGGATATCATGTCTGACAAAGGGCCATTTTGCGGAATCAACCAGCCTGCAAACCCGGCAAATCTGACTGATCTGGAGAAGAAGCATATTCCTGTCATTGAATGCCCTGATACGGTGAAGGCGGGAAAACCATTTCAGGTAAAGATAAAGGTCGGAGAGATGCCTCACGTCTCTGAAGAAGCACACCATATACAATGGATCGAAGTAAAAACCGGGGAGAACCTTTATACAAGAGTTGAACTGACACCTGTATTGTCATTGCCTGAAGTTACAGTAACTTTGAAAAAGGCGGGAAAGCACAGAAAAACCACACTAAGGGCGTTAGAGAGATGCAACCTGCATGGATTGTGGGGAGCAGAGAAAGAGATAACGGTTGAGGAGTAAATAAATCTTCATAAAGGCATAACATGGGCGGGAAAGCTCTATGTTATGCCTTTATGAAAAATGGCATTTTAAGGAGGAAGCGTGAAGGCTGTAGAGATAAAACCTGATATATACTGGACAGGAGCGGTTGATTGGGCTGTAAGGGATTTCCACGGTTATGTTACCCCGCGGGGAACGACTTACAACAATTACCTTATCAACGATGAGAAGATTACGCTTCTTGATACTGTAAAACATGATTTCTCAAGCACCACTATTGATAATATAAAGAGCATTATTGACCCTTCAAAAATAGTTAATATTGTTATCAACCACATAGAGCCTGATCATGCCAGCTCATTGGGCGAAATAATGGAGCTTGCGCCTGATGCAAATATATATATCACTGCTAAGGGCAAGCTCGGGCTTGAAAGGCATTTCGATATCTCTAAATGGAAGATGAATGTCGTTAAGACCGGCGATACCATTAATACCGGCAAATACAGCCTCCTCTTCCTCGAAACCCCTATGCTCCATTGGCCCGACTCTATGATGACCTACGTGAAAGAGGCAAAGCTTTTAATCAGCCAGGACGCGTTTGGGCAGCATACCGCCTCATCATCAAGGTTTGATGATGACTTCACAACATGCGCCTCAGCGTCGGAACTTGAAGATGCGGTGGTTGAATACTATGCAAATATCCTGATGCCGTTTGGAGCATTGATAAAGAGCAAGATCGCCGAAATAGAAAAACTCGGGCTTGATATTGATATGATTGCGCCTGACCACGGCATTATATGGAGGAAGCAGCCTCAGAAGGTCTTAAAAATGTATCTTGACATGGCGGAGGGTAAAGCTGATCTGAGCATTGCGGTAATTTACGATACCATGTGGCACAGCACCGGCAAGATGACGCTGCCGATATCTCAGGGCATACAGGATGAAGGTGTTGACTGCAAGGTGATAAAGCTGCGCGCAACGCCGATGAG
The DNA here is from genome assembly GCA_040758255.1 of Nitrospirota bacterium. Lineage (GTDB taxonomy): Bacteria > Nitrospirota > Thermodesulfovibrionia > UBA6902 > UBA6902 > JACRPZ01. The sequence continues at coordinate 7,011 of JBFLVX010000076.1, read as the reverse complement.
CATTGCCATTAAAGAGTTCTGGAAATCCAGAGGCGCTCTTATCGGCAGCCCTACCCTCAATAATCTTTTATATCCATCCGTAGCAGAATTCCTGACTCATCTTAGAGGCTTGCGCCCAAAGAATAGAATTACAGGGGCTTTTGGCAGCTACGGCTGGGGAGGAGGCGCAGTAAAGAACGCTTACGATGAATTTAAAAGTATGAAGCTCGATACAGTCGAACCCGGACTTCAGGTTCATTACAAACCGGATTTTAATGATGAAACCAGATGTTACGAATTCGGCAGGGATTTTGCTAAAAAGGTCAAGGAATACCACAAGCAGTTTACGTAGTAAAATACTTTTTACCGGAGGCTTAAATATGTGGAGATGTACTATATGCGGTTATGAATATGATGAGGTAAAGGAAGGCGCCAAGTTTGAGGATCTTCCTGATGATTGGAAATGCCCTGTATGCGGCGCTCCCAAAGAATCCTTTGAAAAAGTAAACTAATGCGCAAAGCAATTAGTGAGAAGGAGGTCATGGAAGTACTGAACAGCATAAAAAGCCAGGTCAACGCACACGATGGTTTTATAGAATTGGGGGAGATAAAAAATAATAAAGTAGTGATACACTGCGGAGGCGAGTGCGTTTCATGCGATAATAAATGTGTAGAAGACGCGCTCAAAGCCAAGATTCCTGATATTGAAGTAATTTTCCGGTAAAGTGTCTGTTATGCGACCAGTAGCAAAATACTTTAAAGTAAAACATTAAGAATATTGGCAGAACTATTTAAAAAAGGAGGAAACTATGGCGGTTAAAGAGGTTGGAGAAAGATACAGATGCAATATATGCGGCAATGAAGTGGCTGTCACAAAAGCCGGCGGAGGCACTCTGGTCTGCTGCGGGCAGGATATGGAGTTAATTTTAAAGTAAATTTCATCAATCGGTAGGCCTGTCCGGCAGGCTTGACAGTAGGATGCAGCACTATTAAAAATAATTTCCCAATTGAGTGGGAATCAGTGTTTAAATCTTGTGTTCTCAATAATGACCACGTATTTATAACCGCCGCCGAAATCCTTGTTGTTGTATAAAGTGCCGCTTGCAGTCACCACATCCCCAACTGACGGAAGGTCATTGCTGGTCATGACAAGGTCATTGCTCCCTGTCTTTGCATCACCACTTCCATCCTGAAGGTGTATCCAGTTCTTTTTCATAACACCGGCAGAGACCTTGACCACCTTTCCCTTGACAACGATCTTTTCATTTTCGAGCTTATTACTGTTCTTGTATATGTCCGCAACCGTATATGCGTTAGGACCAGTAGCTTTTCCCACCTTTATCTTCTCTGTCGCAGTTATGGCGCTCTCTTTGCTACCAGTGGCTTTCACATCGCTTCCCTTACCGGTCTGCTCAACTACGCCGCCTGAAAAAATGATCCTGTCAAATGTGCGGTTCATGGTCTTGCTCTTAAAATCCTGCATCTCTGCACCGGGAGCAAAAGATATATTCTGCCCCTTGACGACTTTTGCTGACGGCACAGCCACCCAAGTCTTCTTCCCGCTATTTTCGATCTGCACATAGGTATACCCGCCGCTGTCCATGGTTTCAATCACCTTCCCCGTCAACGCATCCTCTGCAAAAGATGGAAGAAGACCGCCAGGTATCAATAATGCAAGCGCCAACAAGATTAACGTTATTCTCAAAAAAGTGTTCATGATAAAGCTCCTTTTAATAGAAATAGATTTTGCCTTGTCCGCCCAACAAGGCGGATTATTATAACTTTTTCAAAAAGAATAAAGTAGCGAGGAACAGAGTCAGATTGTTTCTTGCAAAACCTGCCCTAAGGCTACCTTGCGCAGTCGTGTTATTGACATAGTTGTTTATCATACGTAAACTAAACGTGCATAATGCAAAAAGAGTTTGACCATAACAGTTGATGAAGAGATTTATTAAGGTCTTCATAATAGCAAATCTCCTCGCACATTTATTAAGGAATTAGTTCGCCTAAATAACATCCAATTCAATATTTACTGACGGAGCACTAACAAGCAAATCCAGCAGACGCGGTGAGACCGTGCTGCTTACTTAGATCGTTAATAATTCAACAAAGGAGGAAGTATGCAAAAGAACAAGCTTTATGTAGGAAACTTATCTTATTCAGTGGACGAATCGCAATTGAAGGATTTATTTGCTTCATATGGTGAAATCAATGAGGTAACACTTATTAAAGACAGGGATACCGGAAGATCAAAAGGGTTTGCTTTTATTACTTTTGCAGCCAGCGAGGCAGCGGAAAAAGCCCTGGAGCAGGACGGCAAAGAGCTTGATGGCAGACCTTTAAAAGTTAATGCGGCCCAAGAAAAAGAACGAAGTGACCGTGGCGGCAGAAGCGGCGGTTTTGGCGGAGGAAAACCCGGAGGTAAGCACGGAGGTTTTGGCGGAGGAAAACCCGGAAGCAAACGCGGCGGTTTTGGCGGGGGCGGCGGCAAACGTGGGGATCGTGGTAATGATCGCAACCGGTGGTAACAGCGGAAAGTATTTTATAATGTGAACGTACTGCTTACCATCGTTCAATATTTTCCTTCAGGCTTCTACTATATCAATAAAACTCTTGCAGAATATCTGCGGCCTTTGATTTATCAAAGGCCTGTTTCACGAGGGGATTATCTTTAATGACAGGAATCCGCTCCTCAAAAATCGGGCGATGGTTTTTATAAATAATCCCTATGGGAATTTTATCTCCCCATTCAAGCGCTTTTTTGAACGCCTCAGTTTTATCTTCAGGATTATATGCAGGCTCTATGTGATAGACTCTTTGTCTATACCAATCGTACGTATTGATCTTATTGAAAGTAACGCACGGCTGCAGAATATCAACAAGGCAGAATCCCTTATGGATTATCGCCTCTTTTATCAAAGCCTTCAGATGAGTTATGTCGCCTGCAAAGCCTCTTGCGACAAAACTGCAATCAAGCGCAACTGCCAAAGCCATTGGGTTAAGCTGTTCCGAAAAAATACCGAACGGCTGGTTCTTTGTTGTCATGCCTTCCATGCTGGTCGGTGAAGCCTGACCTTTTGTAAGCCCGTATATCTGATTGTTATGAACAAAAAGTTTTACGTTTATGTTCCTCCTCATGGAATGAATCAGATGATTTCCGCCTTCGCCGTAACAGTCGCCGTCTCCGGCAACCGCAATAACCGTCATCTCGTGATTTGCCAGCCTTATGCCTGTCGCGACAGGAAGAGTTCTTCCATGCAGGCCATTAAAAGTATTGCATTTCAGATAGTGCGGGAATTTTCCTGCCTGACCTATTCCTGAGACTATCGTGAACTGATGCGGCTCAATTTCAAGCTCAACCATCGCTTCCTTAAAGCTTTTAAGGATGGCAAAGTTGCCGCATCCCGGACACCACGCAGGCGTCTGCCCCTTATAATCTTCCAATGATGGCATTTATTTCTCCTGTCATTTCTTCCAATAAAAACGGCCTCCCGTCACATCTGCTAATCTTTGCCTTGAACTCAAAACCTGTTTCCGTCCGCATAAGCCTTGCAAACTGTCCTGTTGCGTTGTTTTCAATGCAGACGGCCAGTTTTGCATCAGCCAATACTTTCAAATAATCAAACTTGTCAGTTGACGGAAACGGGTAGATCTCGATGAAATGAAGCATCGCTATCTTGTTATTTGCAGAAAGCATATCAACAGCCTCCTTCATAACTCCATAATTGGAACCCCATCCCGCGAGTACTATCTCAGGAGCGGGATCACCGTAAATAATCGGCGGTTCAATTTCCTGCTTTATCAAGGGTAATTTCTTGAAGAGCCTCTTATTTATCATCTTGATCCTTGTCTCCGCATCTTCAACCATATGTCCTTCTTCGTCATGCTCATCGCTGTCAGTCACAACAAGATGCCTTGAATCTCCGGGCACGCCGAGCGGAGAAACACCGGTTTCAGTAAAAGCGTGCCTTTTGTATTCAGTAAGATTATTAAACGCTTCGCCCCTGAGCCTGTAATCATCGTATTTAATTTTTCCTATATCAAATCTTTCATAAGTCCATTCTGAATCCGCAAGATAAGTGTCAAAGATCACAATGGCCGGTATCTGATATTTTTCCGCAAGATCAAAAGCCTTATTGGTAAGATAGAATGCCTGCTCAGGGGTGCCCGGGGCAAATATGACCCTCGGGAATTCGCCGTGGGCTGCATACAACGCAAAGTTAAGATCGCCCTGCTCCGTCCTCGTGGGGAATCCAGTTGCGGGAGCAGGCCTCTGTCCAAGCGCGATCACAACGGGCGTCTCCGTCATCCCTGAAAGAGAAAGTCCTTCAACCATCAGGGCAAAACCGCCTCCCGCGGTACCTGTCATTGCGCGCACGCCGGCAAAAGATGCTCCGAGAGCCATATTAATTGCAGCTATCTCATCCTCAGCCTGCTCTACTATTATTCCGTAATCCTTACCCTTGCCCGCAATATAGTTCATGATTCCGGTTGACGGCGTCATCGGATAAGCCGAATAGAACTTACAGCCTGACGCGATGGCCCCAAAGCCGATGGCATCAACCCCTGCTATCAGCATCTTCGGCTTTGAAGGCCGCGCTAAAGAAAATGAGCACTTAAGGCAGTTCTTAATAGCGAAATCATGACCTGCCACTGCTGCATTTCTATTGCCTTCCATCATCTTCTTGCCTTTCTTCCTGAATGCATCATTTAAAATATCGTTAAGGATATCTAAATCCGTTCCCAACATTCCAAGAACGGCTCCGGTGGCAACGGTATTGGACATTATCTTCTCTCCGCCATGTTCTTCAGCAAGTTTCGAGAACGGAACATCAAGGAAAGAAAGTTCATCGTGTTTCTGCTTTAATGAAGATGAATCGTAAATAATCAGCCCGCCGTCTGAAAGTTCATCCTTATGAATCGCGATGCTTTCATTATCGAGAGCAACCAATATATCAATCCTTTTTCTTGAAGCGACAACTGTGCTATCCGATATCCTTATCTGAAAAAAGTTATGGCCGCCTCTTATACGTGACTCATAATCCTGATGGGTGAAGACGTGATAGCCGGTCCTCGCAAAGACCTTCGCAAGGGTATCTCCTATAGTCTGGATGCCCTGCCCTGCTTCACCGCCTATTTTGATCGTGTAGTCCATTATGATATTAAATCAATTTTTAAATTTAATCTCCATAAAATCCTCTAAACCAGCGGGATCAGTGATCGGTTCAAAACAGGTATTGCCGATGCACGGGATAATGCGCCCGTTATCGTCCTCAAACACAACTGATTTATAAGGATGAAAAACCGATAACGCAGACTTTGCCGGTTCACTGTCAGGAAGTGTCTGCATCGTAAGCTTAAGCATGTTAAAGCTTGCGTCAAGCGCTGTGAAATAATGCGCTGAGTGAATGCTCATCTCCTGTGCCTTAACTGAAAAGTATTTCAATGACAGGTCAGCATATCCCTTATATTTTTCATCACCGGTTATATGATACAGCTTCAGCAACAACATGACTGCTATTGAATTCGATGAAGGGTGAGGCATATCTTCAATTCCCTTAATGCGTATACCAAGCAAGCTGTCAGTGGAATCAAAGAATCCGTCTTTTTGGCTGTCCCATAAGCGGTCAATGCAAACTTTCATAATCTCTTCAGCAAGTAAAACATATGACTTTAAAGTTGTGATCTCATAAGCAGAGATGAGAGCGTCTGTAATGTGTATGTAATCGTCAAGAAGCGCCTTAACCCCTTCAATGTGAGAAAGCTCCCCATTTTTGTAATGCATGAGCATGATCTTATTGAGGCTTTTTATTGCAATATCTCTTATTGCCACGTCGGGAAGAATCTTGTATGAATTTAAAAGTGATGAGATGAGCATCCCGTTAATTGATGTGTACATGGCCTTGTCAATAAAAGGTGTGACCCTCAGTTGCCTTTGTGAAAAGAGTTTTGACTTACCGCTTCGGATAATATCGGAAATCCTGTTGATTTCCAATCCGGTCTTTGCTGCTAAATCTTCTAAAGTCATCCATAATTTAATTACCATCTTTGACGGGTCATGGTGCATCGCGCCCCGTTCATTCAGGAAATAGAGAGACAGTACCCTGAACTCTTCATCGTCAAGGATCTTCCTGAATTCATCCTCTCTCCAGAGGAAATAACCGCCTTCATCATCAGGTGAGACATCCGCATCCTGGCTTGTATAGAATCCGCCTTCCGGATCGGATAATATCTCTTTTATAAAATTTATAATTCCTTCTGCTATCTCCCTGAAACGCTCATCTTGGAAAAGTGAATAGGCATCTGCATAGTTCCTTAAAAGCCAGGCATTGTCATCAGCCATCTTCTCAAAATGAGGTATGCTCCATGATTCATCAACAGAGTATCTGTGGAAGCCGCCTCCAAGCTGATCATAAAAGCCGCCGGATGCCATTGATTGGAGCGTCTTCTTCACGGCATTGCCAAGCGCTTCATCTTTTGTGAAGAAATACCTGTTAATCAAAAAACCTATTGCACCCGGCATCGGGAATTTCGGTGACGTACCGAAGCCTCCGTTTACAGGATCGAACTCATCGATCATTTTTGACACAGCATCATCAATGCTCTTGATGTCTGTTTTGCCGTGCGCTATTGGTTTCTCTTTCAAAAAGCTGAGTACCCTCACGGTATAATCATTCACATCAGATCTTCTGGTTCTGTAGAGCTCGGAAACCGCCATCAATACCTTCTTGAAGCCGGTTCTTCCGTAACTATCGTCCAGCGGGAAATACGTTCCGCCGTAGAACGGTTTTTGATCAGGGGTCAGAAAAACACTTAACGGCCATCCCGATCCCGAACCCATTGCGGAAACAGCCTGCTGATATCTCCTGTCTATATCAGGCCTTTCATCGCGGTCGAGTTTAATGCATACAAACTTCTCATTCAATATTGACGCTACATCTTCATCTTCGAAACTCTCTTTTGCCATTACGTGGCACCAGTGGCACCAGACAGCGCCCGTGCTAAGGAATACGGGTTTATCCTCTGATCCGG
>JBFLVX010000075.1:0-11020 GCA_040758255.1 Nitrospirota bacterium | reverse complement strand
CTCTGCGCGGAAGCGGCAGGCCCTATACAGATAGCCTCATCAGCCAGCCTCACATGAAGCGACTCTCTGTCAGCCTCAGAGTAGACGACCGCTGTGAGGATGTCGAGTTCGCGGCAGGCCCTTAAAATCCTGACCGCGATCTCGCCCCTGTTGGCTACGAGGATCTTTCTGAACAATTTCATGTCCGGGGCTCTATAAGAAAGAGGGGTTCTCCATATTCTACCGGCTGGCCGTTCTCTACAAGCACCTTTGAAATTACGCCGTCAGAATCGCTCTCAATCTCGTTCATGAGCTTCATCGCCTCTATGATACAGAGCACCTGCCCTTTCTTTACTATGCTCCCTTCCTCAACAAAGTGAGGGGCCTCAGGAGACGGTGATCTGAAGAACATGCCAACTATAGGGGAGGTTACGGTTACGAGCCTCTGTTGTTCCGCAGTTTCTTCTTTTGTCTCTTTTTGTTCAGTAACTCCGGCACCCCTTACTGGAGGGGCTACGTTGAAATCGGCCAGGAACTTCTCTCTTCTGACTCTTAACTTGGAGCCCTCCCTTTCAATCTGAAGCTCTGTTATATCAGTATCTTTAAGAAGCTCAATCAGTTTTTTTATTTCATCGAGTTCCATAGTTCACCTACCCTCATCTTAAACATATTTGTATTTTATGCTCATCTCCTGACTATGAGCCGCGAGCTATGAGCTACTTCACCCTCTCTATGTATTCGGAGGTCCTTGTATCCACCTTAATAATATCTCCTTCATTCAGATGAAACGGGACCTTAACTGACGCGCCTGTCTCCAGAACCGCGGGCTTGCTTCCCCCGCTTGCCGTATCTCCTTTAAAACCAGGATCGGTCTTCGCGATCATCAATTCAACAAATATAGGCAGATCCACTGCTATAGGCGCTCCGCTGTGGTAAAGCACCTTCACCACCATATTCTCTTTCAAAAAATTTACAGTGTCGCCCAATTGCTCCGGGGTAAGAGGAGCCTGTTCATAATTCTCTGTATCCATAAAATAGTACATTTCATCCTGTTTGTAAAGGTACTGCATGGACCTCTCTTCAAGATTGGGGGTATCAACTTTTTCTCCCCCCTTGAATGTCTGCTCAATGACAGCTCCTGTCTTAAGATTTCTCAGCTTTGTCCTAACAATTGCGCCGCCCCTGCCGATCTTTGAGTGCTGAAAATCAATAATCTCATACGGCGTCCCCTTCAACTCTACCTTTGCTCCCTTTCTGAATTCACTTGTTGATATCAATTTAGACTCCTTTGTTTTTATAATTCAGCCAAGGCTGCTATATCACCTTCAGCCTTCTTGATAACTTGGTTAATCTTTCTGCCCCGTTCTTCCTGACAGTTACCATATCCTCAATCCTTACTCCGCCAAAGCCCGGAAGGTATATCCCCGGTTCAACAGTAAATACCATTCCCCGCCCTATCATATCCCTGCTCTTCCATGAGACAAAGGGCTTTTCATGAACGGCCAGTCCCACGCCGTGGCCTGTACCGTGTCCGAACCTCTCGCCATAGCCTTTTTCCTTGATATAACCCCTTGCCGCCTTGTCAACCGCCGATGATTTAATGCCGTCCTTTACAGCTTTTATTGCCCTTGCCTGCGCCTCAAGAACAGTGTAATAAAGCTCCTTCTCTTTTGCCGAATCGCCGCCTTTCATGAGAAGAGTCCTGGTCATGTCCGAATAATACCCATCGCACTCCCCTCCCCAGTCAAAAACAATCAGGTCGCCTTTCTTAATGATATTGTTTGAGGGCCTTGCATGGGGAAGAGATGACCTTGAACCAGATGCTACTATAACTTCAAAGGGGAGTTTTTTGCAACCTTCTTTCTTGAGTAATTCCTCAAATTTCAGGGCAAGCTTAAGTTCAGTTATGCCGGGGTTTATAGAAGGCTGAAGTTTTCTAAAGGCGTTCTCTGCTCTTCGCACAGCTTTCCTTATACAGGACATCTCCTCATCCGCTTTTATAAGCCTGAGAGATTCAACACTGCCTGCAATCGCCTTTAGCTTGATGCCGATTCTTCGCATCTTATTGAAGAACGCAAAGCTTACATTATGATCCTCAAACCCGAGCCTCTTTATTCCATAATCCCTGTTTATCTTCTTTATCTCACTTGCCCTCTCACCGCGCTGGCTCCTGATCTGAAAACCCTTTACCTCCGCCCTTGCCTGCTCTTCATAGCGGAAATCCGTGACAAATACCGCGTCTTTACGGGTAATGACTATGAATCCTGAGGATCCGGTGAAGCCGCTCAGATATCTTACGTTAATCAGGTCGGTGATGAGGAAGCCGTCAATGCCGGATTTGAGGAATTTCTTTTTAAACTCTCTCTTTTTTAGCATTAGCGATTGAGACAGCCGCTCTCAGGCCAAGCATATAGCTTTCAGGTCCGAAACCTGAGACTTGGCCTGCCGCAACCGGCGCAATTAGAGATTTCTGTCTAAATTCCTCTCTCTGGTGAATATTTGAAAGATGGACTTCTACAGCAGGAATATTGACCGCTGTTATAGCATCCCTGATGGCAATGCTTGTATGTGTGTAGGCTGCGGGATTTATTACAATTGCGCTGTAATCTTTAGACTTCTGTATCATATCCACAATCTCACCCTCATGGTTAGACTGTTTTACTGTAATATCAACGCCGAGTTCTTTTGCAAGATTGTTAAGCGAATTATTGATATCATCAATGCTCTTTGAGCCGTATATCCCGGTCTCTCTCGTGCCTAAAAGATTAAGGTTCGGGCCGTGAATAATCAGTATCTTCATAAGTTCTCCTTTTGTTAAATAGAGAATATTATAAACGTTCAGTTAAATTCAGCAGTCTGTCAAGAATGACATTGGCAACTTCAAGCTTCTGCATTAAAGAGTACTCCTTTGCGCCGCCTTTTTTATCTATTATAGTCACGATATTCGTATCAACGCCAAAACCGGCGCCTTTCTCTGAAACATCATTCAGCACAATAAGGTCAAGCTTTTTCTCCTTAAGCTTCTTCTTTGCATTATCTATATTCTTGCCGGTCTCTGCCGCAAAACCTATAAAGATGCGTTTGCCCTTTTGCGAACTTATCTCCTTCAGTATATCAGGCGTCTGTTTTAATTTTAAAGACGTAAAATCAGACTTCTTAATTTTAGATTTATTAATAACAGTAGGGGCAAAGTCGGATACAGCGGCTGCCATGACAAGAGATGTTGATCTGCGGAGATTCTTAAGAACCGCTTTCTCCATATCATCCGCGCTTTCGACATAAACCATAGCAGCGCCATCAGGCGGTCTCAGAGACGTAGGCCCGCTGATAAGCGTAACATCTGCACCTCGTCTAAGCGCAGCGCGGGCAACGGCATATCCCATCTTCCCTGAAGAGCGGTTCGATATAAACCTTACAGGGTCTATTGGTTCAATAGTGGGGCCCGCTGTAACAAGAATTCTATGGCCGGCCAAATCTTTTGGCGTTAACGCTGTTATGGCTGCTTCAACAATATCAGAAGGCTCGGCCATCCTGCCAATACCTTCTTCGCCGCATGCGAGACCGCCTTTCACAGGCCCGATAAATCTTACGCCAAGCCCTGAAAGCTCAGATAGGCTCTTCTTCACTATAGGATTGCGATACATCCTGGAGTTCATGGCAGGAGCCATTAAAGCAACCCCCTCGTAGGCAAGCCAGATACTGGCCAAAAGGTTATCGGCAATGCCGCATGCGAACTTATTTATAGTGTTGGCTGTTGCCGGAGCGATGATAAAAAGGTCTGCTTCTTTCGGCAGGTTTATGTGGCTGAATGAATCACTGAACAGATCTTTATAGACAGGCCTTCCGCTAATTATCTCAAAGGTATACGAAGGGATAAAACGGCAGGCCGCCTCTGTCATAACAACATTGACTGCGGCGCCCTCTTCCATCAAACGGCGAATTATATCTATGGATTTATAGGCTGCAATACTGCCCGTGACGCCAAAAAGGATAGTTTTTCCCTTAAGCACTATTCTTTAATCTTCTCCGAAAATATCCTCAATCGTCTTTTTACTGTCCCTCTCCCCTCTTTCACTCATAAAGACCTTGAGGTCCTTCTCAAGCTCTGTCATATCTTCAGACATCTCCTCTTTCTGTTTCGCCTCATCAATTATGTTCTTATGAACAAATTTGACGGCTTCCTCTTCAGCCTTGACCGCGGCTTCACCTGTAAGTATTTGAACCTTATCTGAAAGCACTTCTTCAAGAGCGCGGATGGTCACCTTCTGAGCCTTGCTCTCCGTAACAGGCTGAGCTCCCTGCGCGAGATCCTTGGCCCTCTTTACAGTTGCGAGAACCAGCCTGAAATATCCGTCCATCTTCTCCTTGTCAATCTCTATCGGCAATGAAATTACTTCCATACAACCTCCTATTTTAAAAGTTTCCCGATCAATGTATGATCTATTTTCTCTGTCCGCGCTCTTGCAGCCCTGATTATCGCCTCAAGCTCAAGCAAAGCGTTATTTATGTCGTCATTAACAATAACATAATCATAATTCCTGTAATTTTTCATCTCATCCCTGGCCTCGGCAAGGCGCTCTTTAACAGTGTCATCCGAATCCGACATACGGCCCCTGAGTCTCTTCTGAAGGACCTTAATGGACGGGGGCAGTATAAAAACATATACTGCATCGTTATACTTTTGCTTCATCTGCATTGCGCCGTGAATATCTATGTCAAGAATTATATCATATCCTTTGTTCTTTAGCTCTTCTATCTTCCTGATTGAAGTGCCGTAAAAATTTCCGTAAACCACCGCCCATTCGGCAAATTCACCTTTCTCTATCATCTTCCTGAATTCTGTCCGGTTTACAAAAAAGTAGTGTACCTTGTCCCTCTCCCCTTTTCTTCTTGTACGCGTTGTATAAGAGACAGAATGCTTAAGCCTCGGCATGCTTTTACACAATTCTTTGCAGAGAGTTGTCTTGCCTGCGCCGGACGGAGCCGATACAATAAAAAGCGATCCTTTTGTTAACGACACGCCTTTTTGTATTTTCTTATTCTTCGATTTCAGCATACTTTATTATTCCTCGGATAAAAATCTTTGCGTAATGGTCTCAACCTGTAATGCGGACAATATTACATGGTCGCTGTCAGTGACAACAATGGATCTTGTTTTGCGCCCCTGTGTCGCGTCAATAAGTTTGCCCCTTTCGCCAGCCTCCTCACGCAATCTCTTGATTGGAGAAGAACCCGGCGCAACAATCGCTATCACCCTGTTAGATGAAACAACATTGCCGAAGCCGATATTTATCATCGGCAGCCCTTTGCTTGTTCCCTTCATAACTCTCACCTCGAACTATCTATTTTTTTGCTTACTCTAACAATCAAAATTCACTGAAGATTTTGAGTCTGCTCCCTGATCTTCTCCAGTTCATGCTTCATCTCAATCACATTTTCCGCTGTCTCAAAATCGGATGTCTTAGACCCTATTGTATTCGCTTCTCTTCGAAGCTCCTGTATAATAAAGTCCATCTTCTTGCCAGAAGGGTCGTCAGACCCCAGAAGCTCCTCAAAGCTCTTAAGATGCCTCCCCGCCCTGACGATCTCTTCAGTTATATCCGACCTCTCGATCATGATAGCCGCCTCCTGAATAATGCGCGATTCATCAATGGGGGTATTATCCAGAAGCTCCTTCAGCCTCTCCAGAAGGGCCGCCTTTGCGCCGGCGATAACTTCCGCACGCTTGCTCTCAATAGAATTAAGATATTTATTAAGGAGAGCGAGCCTCCCTCTTATATCATCGGCAAGATGCCCCCCCTCTTCAATACGCGACTCCTCAAGTTCCCTTAACGCCATATCAAGAGCGGTGAAAAACTCAGCCGATTCAATCACAGGCTCATCCATAAGGAATATATCCTTTTGCGAAGCCAGAAGTTCGAGGCTTACATTGTCAGTAAGGGAAAGTTCTTCTTTTAAAGAAACGAGGGCTTCGTAATATTTTCTTGCCGCAGAAGCATTCAGTGTAAGTTTCCGGCCATCGCCCTCCTGTCTCGGCATATATATGTCTATGCGCCCGCGCTGAAACCTCTGCTTCACCAGATTCTTGATCTCCGGCTCATATGAGTACATATACGGAGGGATGCTTAGCTGGATATCAAGGTTCTTATGATTAACCGAGCGTATCTCCACCTTAAAATTTCCCGCCGCGCCTTTTCCGAAGCCTGTCATTGACTGTATTTTCATAGTGTTAAGCTATCCACAAGGAGACTCACGAAAACCGCTTATTGAGCTTGAAGAACATCTTTTCTGCGATTAAATATGGTTTTTGAGGTTTTTTAAAGCCATATCACTATAAAATACTCTATGAAATAAGTCAATTAACTCTCGGACAAATCGGCAGCGGAATACTTGAGCTTATTGAACTCCTTCAGGTTCTTCTTCATATCTTCCTCTGATATAGCGCCGAGCTGAACCAGCGCCTCTCCGAAGAAAAGATAGCTGTCTTTCTGTGCGTGCAGCAATTCACCAATCTGGGCTTCAGTCAGGAATTCTTCTTTGACGGCAATCTCTCCGAATTTATCCAGCGTCTCTTCCTGAATAACAAGGATTTTGTCTATCTCTTCATCAGTCAGCCATCCCCGCTCTCTTGCAATATCTCCTATCTTGCGATTATTCCTTAACTGTAAAATTCTTGCATTTATCGTGTCGCCTGCTTTTATCAGTCCCTTTTTAAGAAGGTATTGGCCGAATAGCATGTATTTAATCGCCATAGATATTCACCTCTATTTAATGTCCTACAGGCAGTTCGATGATAAATTTGCTTCCTCTCGGATCATTGTCCTGCACCCTTATGTATCCCCTGTGTTTTGATATTATACTATTGACGATGGCGAGGCCTAAACCCGTTCCGTCCTTCTTCGTGGAAAAATAAGGGGAGAAAAGCTTCTCCTTGTTCTCTTCCGATACTCCAGCCCCTTCGTCTATGACCTCTATCCTTATGAGGTCGAATGACGGAAGGTAATATGAATTAAGCCATATCTTACGGGTGCCGGACTGAATGGCGTTATCCATAAGATTTATTAACGCCCTCTTTATATGCTCCCTGTCAAGCTCTATGCGGGGTGTCTCTTGTAATGAAGCAATTATCTCCAATTCTTTTGCGTTGCTGTAAAGCTCGGCAACCTCTGTTATTATATGCTTAACATCTGCCGGTTCAAGATATATCTTAGGCATCTTCCCGAACTTTGAAAACTCATCAACAAGAGACCTGAGACTATTGACTTCCTTCACTATAGTTTTGGTGGATCTTGTCAAAACATCGTCAAAATCATCTGACTTTTCATGCCATTTTTTAAACAATCTTTCAGCAGACAGTTTTATAGGGGTGAGCGGATTTTTGATCTCATGCGCAACCCTTCTGGCAACCTCCTGCCATGCAAGCGCCCTCTGAGCCATTATAATCTCGGTAAGATTATCAAACACAACGAGAGTTCCGGTGAAGTTCTTAGCGGAGTCTTTGAGGGTTGTCATATAAACCCTCAGATCCATAGGCCTGCCGTTAATGTATATATGAATCTCTTTCTCCACTGAACCGGATGCGCTCTCAACGAGATTCTTTACCATTAAACTCAACTCCTCGGATTGAAGCCTGCCTGTAAGCTCCTTATGTCCCTTGCCTGTCATACTGTCGTGCTCTATGTTCAGCATTGAACATGCTGCATTGTTCATTGTTGCTATCCTACCGGTGCGGTCAAAAAATATAACGCCTGAATTGATGCTCTCAAGGATAGCCTCCATGTTAAGCCTTCTTCTGTCAGACTCTTTATAGGACTGCTCAAGGGACTGCTTGCCTTCCTTTAAATCCTCAAGCATCTTGTTAAAGGAATTGATCAAAAGCCCTATCTCATCATCTCGTACAAGGTTTATCCTGAAATCGAGGTCTCCATGAGCGACATTCCTGGTTGCCTCGGCAAGCGATTGTATGGGAACGGTTATGCCCTTTGCAATACGAAGCGATATCCAGAGAGCAAGGAATATAATCATGAGCGTGGCGATCGTGAGCATGAAGAAGTAGACAAACCTGACCGGCTGCTGCTGCATGCTGATCTGGTTATAGTCATTGTACGCCTTTCTGATAGCCTCCATCTTCTCCACGATGCTACGTGGGATGCCCTTCTCAACAACGATAATGCCGGTGATTCTCCCTTCGCTTCTTACCGGAGAAGCAGCCCTTATTACATCCCCGCTTTTTTGAGATATGATCTCTGTGTCAGTGACGCCGTTAAAGGCATTCCTTATCATCTCCGAATCCTCCGAGTCAGGCGATGTAAGGAAAAAGCTCTTAAGCTCCGTGCTCCCGCGTGCATTATTAAGGAGGTTCCGGTCTGACGCGATGAGTTCAGCGTAATTTTTAACATTATCCCTTTCATACGAATAAAATACCCTCGCAATATCCAGTGAATCATGAACAGGCTTCTGAACCTCTATTGAAAACCATGTGTCTATGGAATTGTTGATGAGCTGATATGAGAGGATGAAGAGAAGTATTGACGGGATGAGGGTAAGCCCTAAAAAAGAGAATACGAGCTGCGTCCTAAATTTTGAGCCTATGGCCTTCTGCCTCTTTTCTGAGTACAGATTGAGGAGGTTCCTGCCTACGGAGAATATGAGAAGAAGCAGATATAAGATTATATTTACGGCTATAAATACAACACCTATCTTTATGAGAAGGTGTCCGTGCTCGATGCCGAGGTAATTGAGGGTGAAGCCCGTGATTATTATGGACGCGATCAGGAAGATAAAGAGGCCTAAAAGAATCTTCAGATTCTTCATTTATCCCCTCTCACGATGAATGCCTTTGATTCTCTCGCAAGCCTCATCTCCACCTCGGGAATGAAGTGCATTAAAAATCCGACCAACGGCGGCTCTTCAGTGCCCTTTGATTCCACCACAACCCTGACATAATATTTGCCCGGATCAAGCTCCTTGATATTTGCAATATTTACGGCACCGGTCACAAATATCCTGTCCTTTATAAGATTGTGATCTTTGAAATGCTGCTCAACGAGCGAATTCCCGTAATCCGAAGATACATGATACTGCTCCCGCAAATTGTCAAATTTAACAACCCTTGTTATCTTCTTTGCCACGACAAATTCATCAGGCCAGAATCTCCACGACCTTATAAGCTCTATATTGAATATAATCTCTTTTGCAACTCCTGATTTAATCGTCTCTTCAAATTCTTTGACATTGTTAATGCCGCTGTTTACAATGATATTGTTCTCTTTAATCTCCACCTCAGGCGCTGTAAGTTCCATCGGTGCGGCGACGGCTATTGCATGAGTTAATACAGAACAGACTATGAAGAGAGGGAAGAAGAGCTTTTTAATCATTTCTTTCTTGATCGCATGATGAAAAATGTATTTAATTATACCATACAAATGAAACCACAGAGACCACAGAAAGGCACAGCATTTAATATAGCAAATATGTCTGATAAGAACAGGGCAAATATTTCAAAGAGGTAATTCTGTGAACTCTAAAAAAGCCTTAGTAAGGAAGAATAAAGAATAAGAGAGAAGAGGTCACAGAGGTGGGAAAGCTTTAAGCTGTTGTTAATTAAAAATATCTCCGTGTTCTCTGTGGTTAATATTGACAATAAGATACCGTAAGAGGAGGAATAATGATACCGGAATTAAAGTATGATGAAAAGGGTCTGATCCCGGCGATAATTCAGGATGTTAACAGCAATGAGGTTTTAATGATGGCATATATGAACAGAGAATCTCTGGAAAAGACTATTGAGTCAGGCAAGACCTGTTTTTGGAGCAGGTCAAGACAGAAATACTGGGTAAAGGGCGAGACCTCGGGAAATATTCAGATCGTGAAGGAGATTCTCTATGACTGTGATGAGGACACCCTGCTTATAAAGGTCGAACAAGCCGGCTCAGGGGCATGCCATACCGGCAACAGGACATGTTTTTACAGAAAGTTACAGAAAGACGGATGAGCGAGTGTTCTTATGAAACTGGGGGACAAAGGAGAGGCGCTTGCTGTAAAGTTCCTGAAGAAAGAGGGCTATAAGGTTATCTCTCAGAACTACAGGACTCCTGTAGGGGAAATAGACATTATCGCAATTGACGGAGAGACGCTCGCCTTTATTGAAGTAAAGACAAGAGAGAGCATAGAATACGGCATGCCTTTTGAGGCGGTAAACAAATCTAAAAAGAGAAAGATTTCCGGCGCGGCGCTCTTATATCTGAAGAAGCTGAAGGATATTCCCCCATGCAGGTTTGATGTTGTGAGCATCTGCTATAAAGATGGGAACCCTCAGTTTGAATTGATCAGGGACGCATTTGAGGCATGAGGGTTATATTTCTACTTTGCCGTCAATATTTTTTTGCTCGTGAGAATTTTTCTTTTCCGCGCATCTGACGGGGCTTTTTGCTCTGAGGGCTGAACGGCTTTTTCTTTTCATGCAACGGCCTTCTGCGATAATCAGTGACGATCATCTCAGATGTGAGCGGCATAACCGGTATCTTCTGCTTTATGTACTCCTCTACGTCATGCAGTGAATGGACATACTCCTCGCACGCAAGGGTTATCGCCCTGCCGACAGCTCCGGCGCGGGCTGTCCTGCCGATTCTGTGCACATAATCTTCCGGGTCCTGCGGCAGGTCATAGTTGATAACATGCGTCACGTCGTCAATATGGAGACCCCTGCTCGCCACATCTGTGGCAACAAGGATAGGCAACGTACCGGCCTTGAACTGTGAAAGCACCTTCATACGCTTCCTTTGGTCAAGGTCTCCGGTGATTGGGGAGGCTGCCAGACCATTGGCGTTGAGAAATGCCTCAAGCCGTTCTACCGCGGCCTTTGTATTGCAAAAGATCAAATAGCGTCCGTTGGAGTCACGCCTTAATATTCCGAGGAGAAGCCCTAATTTTTCGGACTTGCCAACATGATAAAGCTCCTGTTCGATCTGTTCCACCGTAATATTTTCGGGTGTTAAAGAAAACTGCACAGGCATGTTCATATGTTCATAGCACAGCTCAT
>JBFLVX010000074.1:0-11094 GCA_040758255.1 Nitrospirota bacterium | reverse complement strand
TGGGAAGAAAAACTTATTGAGAAATTTGAGACCTTATCTAAAGAAACAAAGAAAAAACTGCTGAAAAATTATAATGGCTCTATCGGAAAGGACGTAATGACGGCTATCCTTGATTTTGAAGGAGTTATATCATGTGAATTTTCCAAGAAAAAACATTTTCTAATGAAGGATTCGGATCCCAAAACAAAATATAAAAAAATCATCGCAGCATGTAGCACAATTATCAATAATGTGTCTCTAAACACATTACAAATAAAAATGCTTGAATCAATTAAGCGAGGACATGAAGAAATGCTTTCACAACGTCAAAATTCTGTTTTAACTCCACTTATGGAAGCTCAACTTAATGCACTCAGTGCAAGCTCTTTTTGTAACGGAACTAAAAGCTTTAATGAACGTATTGTTGATTTACATAACTTTAGTGACGCTTTTTATTCCGAGATTAATAATTTTGTTTTTAAACTGCCAAAGGGAAGACCACAAAAGTTATTTTTCAAGACCCTTCAGATTGTTATTTATAAGATATTAATCGAGGGAAAACATAAGAAAAATTGGACAATGAAGCTTACAGCCAGCATTATCTACGAAGCTTATAAGGATTTAAACCTTCCAAAATTAACCGCCAAAGATATAGACAATTCCTTGCATTCAAGCTAATTTTACCTAATAAATATTCCCCTCATTTTATTTTCGAGTAATTCCAATCTCCTTTGCTATTATTCTCTTATGAATAAGAAAAAGGAGATAGGTTATGCCAAAGGAAAAAGAAGAAATAGTAATTGAGAAGGCAACGCTGGTTGCCTACTGCTCTCTAAGGAAGCTTCATGTCACGCCCTTTGTAAAAGACAACGGAAGAGTTGCATTCAGAGTCAAGGGCAATGTTTCAAAAACGCTTGCTGAATTGCAAACTAATCCCTCTATTAATGTCCTTGATTACATTCAGCGGCTGGAGGCTGTTAGAAGCATTATATTCACCATGAAAGAGGGTGGGCATGAATAGGCAAGAAATCTTAACCACACTCGATATGAAAGCCTTCTACTCCTCTGAATTGCCCTCTCTGAAGGTTAACGGCGCTGGTATGGCGCAGGCTCTTTGTCCTCTGCATAATGATACTAAGCCGAGTCTTTCAATAAATCTAACTACCGGACTGTACAAGTGTCACGGATGCAATCAGTCAGGCGATATTTTTTCCTTCTACCAGAAAAGGCATACTGTTAATTTTAAGACAGCTTTATTTGAGCTTGCGAAACTGGCCGGATTAAACCCGGAACCACAAAAGAAGATCGTTAAAGAATATGACTATGTTGACGAATCAGGCAAGATTCTTTTTCAAACTGTGAGGGATGAACCGAAAGACTTTAAACAGAGAAGACATGATGATAAAGGCGGATGGATTTACAATCTTCAAGGTGTCCGGTTAGTCCCTTACAATCTGCCAGAAGTAATCAAGGCTGACAGTATTATCATTCCAGAGGGTGAGCGAGACGCTGACAATCTCAAGGCACTCGGTTTAACGTCAACCTGTAACCCAATGGGCGCGGGTAAGTGGAAAGAAAAGTATAACCAGTATTTCAAGGGCAAGAAGGCTATCATAATCCCTGATGCGGATAAGCCGGGCAGGGATCACGCCTTGCAGATTGCAAAGAATCTTAAAGGCATAGCTGAATCAGTCAAGATAGTAGAACTTCCAGACCTGAAAGAAAAGCAGGATGTTTCAGACTGGTTACATGCAGGCGGAACGAAAGAAAGACTGCTTGAGATTATCAAAGATACGCCTGAATGGGAAGAGTCCAATAGTCCAGATATAAGGGATGGACAGACGGACACTTACAAAATTGACCCTCTTTCATTCCTTAGAAAAGGCTCAGACCTGCAATCCCTTGAATGCCATATTGAATGGGCAATTGACAAGTTATTGCCTAAGCAAAGCATTACCCTTTTACATGGCAAAGGCGGAATTGGCAAAACGTGGCTCTGTTTAATCATGGCTGATTTCATCAGTAAGGGGAATCAGTTTATGAATCTGATAACTCAGAAGATGCCGGTGGTTTTTATTGACTTCGAGAACTCGTTACCCGTCCTTGTTGACAGAGTAAAGAAGATAGGCATTGAAGATGTTCTTTTCTGGCACAATTCCAATGAAATATTGAGACCGTCAAAACTTGATAAGCCGGAGTGGGAATATTATAAAAGCCTTCCAACAGGTTTACTTATCTTTGACACTCTCAGGGCTTCACAAGGGCAGGATGAAAACGATTCTCAGAAGATGGCCTTTATCATGACCAGACTCAAAGAACTCCGGGATAAGGGCTTTACAATCCTGTTGCTGCATCATACACCTAAGGGTAATGATAGGACATATAAAGGCTCTACCGCTATCTTAGACCTTGCGGATCAGGTGTTAAGCCTGCATAAGGTTAAGAAGAGCAACCCTGAAGGTGGGGAGGTTGACGAGGATGAAGACGATCATAATTGCTATTACAGATTAGGCACAAAGGATAAAACTCGGTATGAACACTTTCACATCTTTATGTCTTTTGATAAGGAGAAGGGCTTTATTAAGGCCACTGACCCGGACGATGAATACTTACGGCCAATATATGAGATTTTAAAAAACAGAGAACGTCTTAACCAGAAACAGATATTTGAGCTTATCAAAGTTGAATTAGACATCAAGAGTAAAGGCAAGGTTATAAACCTTCTCAGGAAAGGTGAAGGTAAATACTGGACTTCGCACAGAGATAAAAATGCAGTTTTCTATGAGGCGATTGAAACTGTCCAAGTGTCTACCCCTATATATCGGACAGACGGACACTTCCCAGATGGCCCTTCAATAACTGTCCAGACAGATAATAATACCGATACTCTGCAACCCCTTGATAATAGCCAAGTGTCCAAGTGTTCAGCTATGTCTCAGGCCCATCGGACTGATGATAGATGCTCATTCTGCATGCTCACTCCGGCTCAAAGAATACTTTGTGAAGTAATAAACCCCTGTCCGAAGAACGGAGGCGACAATAATGAATAAAACGCTTGCTGAACAAAACGCACAAAACCGCACAGCTTTAACCGAAAGGCAGCATAAGGCTATATCGGCTGTACTTAACAGCAAAAATATCAGTGAAGGCGTTAAGGCAGCCAAGATTTCACGTACACAGTTTTATGAATTTATGAAGAACCCGGATTTTAAAGCAGAGTTTAAAAGACAGAGAAATGAGCTTATTGATCTTGCATTACATGAATTGAAAATCTCCACTGCTGAGGCTGTAGGAGTGTTGCGGAAGCTCTTATCAGCTAAAAATGAAGGAATACAGTTCAAGACAGCAACCGCCATTATTGAGAACGTCTTGAAGAGCATACAGATTGAAAATCTGGAAGAACGACTTACCAAAATAGAAAAGGAGGTTTTAAAAAAATGAGTATCGAAAAACGGATTGAACACCTTGAGCGGCTTGCCGGGGTCAAGCAAAAGAAAATTAGAGTTTTCATTACAAGTTATGTCGAAGACGCCCCTAATTGCAAAGAATGTCCTGAACCTAAGAAACCTTATTGGGATAATAAAAGTTTTGTTGTTTTTCCAGATAAGGCTTGTGATTGTGAAATATATAGAAAAAGAAGCAAGGGGAGGGGAAAGATATGAGAAACATTAAAAACAGAATTGACAAAATTGAAAGAGTGACCGAGGCAAAGAGCAATTTTAGCGATGGAGTTATTTACATGCTAAAAGATGGAAGTTTTGAATGTGACGGGCAGATTTACGACAAGGAAGAAGACTTGCCTATTAAATCAGACTCAGACTTGGGATGGGTGTTCCTGCCAAAGCGGAAAATTGATGGAGAACCTGATGGTGAATAAAAACACAGAGGTTATCAAATCCAGTGCGTCTTTGTAGAAGATTGATAATGGCTAATCTGCAAAGGCATGTGCCCGCATTGTGCCCGAAATGAATAAAGCTATCTCACATAAGGACAGGCCAGCTAAGAGGCTTTATAACCTGAAAGAGGCAAGCCTCTACATGGGCCGGACTGTCTGCGCCTTGCGTGAGATGATATGGGCCGGGAAGTTACCAGCCATTAAAGACGGACGGCGCGTACTTTTGGATATTTATGATCTGGACGCTTGGATTGAACAGAGCAAGACGATATATACCTATTGAAATAATAGTTGACAATGGCAACGAGATATGATATGCTTATCTTCATGAAACCTGCTGAACTCATTCAATGGCGACAATCCCGGAAGCTCACCCTTGAAGAATTAGGGCGTGCTCTTGGAGTAACAAAAGGCTGTCTTTCAAGATGGGAAGCAGGGGAAAGAAAGATTCCACCATTCCTGCATCTTGCCCTTAGATGCCTGGAATTAGAAGGAGGTGAATTGAAGAGGAAGCCCGGTCAGTATCCGATCGGTCAACGAACGATATTATTAATTGACGAAAGGAAGGCTTCTTACAGGGCAACGAAAAAGAAAAAGGAGGTGTAAAGAGTATGGGAATGCTTTACTTAAGAGGAAAGACTTTCTGGATTAAGTATTACCGCAATGGAAAGCCCTACCGTGAATCCGCGCACTCTGAGAAAGAGATGGAGGCAAAGCGTCTTTTGAAGATCAGGGAAGGCCAATGCGAATCAGGCACTTTCACGGGTCTAAAGGTCGAGAGAATCCTTTTTGATGAACTCAAACAGGACATTATCAACGACTATAGGCTAAATGCCCGAAAATCTCACGCACGACTTAAATCAAGCCTGCATCACCTTACAGCCTACTTTGCAGGGATGAAGGCCGCTCGGATAGGTACAGATACCATTCAGCGCTATATCCTTGAACGACAGGCACAGGGCGCAGAGAATGGAACCATCAACCGGGAGCTATCGGCATTGCAGAGGATGTTTACCATAGGCGCACGTCAGACCCCGCCTAAAGTGCTCAGAGTGCCTTATATCCCGAAGCTGAAAGAGAACAATATCAGGACAGGATACTTTGAGCATGACGAATATCTGAAGCTGAAAGGGACATTGCCTGAGTATTTGAAGCCTATATTAACAATGGGCTATCACACTGGAATGAGGAAGGAAGAAATACTGTCCCTTGAATGGCCGAAAGTTAATCTCATTGAAGGTAAGATAACCCTTGAAGCCGGAACAACAAAGAACAACGAGGCCCGGATTATCTATCTTTCCGGTGAACTGTACCAGACCATTTTGAACCAGAAGCAAGTCAGGGATGCTCAATGTCCAGAATGCCCTTTTGTCTTCTTTAATGCAGGGGAAAGGATTAAGGATTTCAGGGGATCATGGGATACTGGCTGCAAAGCTGTAGGCATCGAGGGAAAGTTATTCCATGACCTCAGAAGAACAGCGGTTAGAAATATGATCCGTGCCGGTATTCCTGAAGTCGTTGCAATGAAAATATCAGGCCACAAGACAAGAACTGTATTTGACCGCTATAACATCGTGAACGAGTCAGACCTTAGAAGTGCTTCTGAGAAGGTCACAAGTCTTCATCATGAGGCACAGGAAAGACTTGATAGAATATCATCCGGGCACAAAATGGGCACAATCGCTAACTTGGAGCGATTAACAAAGGAGATCGGACAGGAGATAACCCATTGAAAGATATGGTGCCGGAGGCCGGACTCGAACCGGCACAGAGATAAACCCCGAGGGATTTTAAGTCCCTTGCGTCTACCAATTCCGCCACTCCGGCATACTTGATTTTAAAGGATTTTCCTGAAATTGGCTGGAACTATTATACCTTAACGCACAGAATTGTAACAGTTATCAAAACTTCAACGCTTGACCTCAGACTTTCAGCATAATTTAGTTTTTAAAGAAATAAAGTATAGTGTGCTACTTAATAGTAGAAGCTTCTCGATCTTGCGATGTTGGCTCGGGCTTCTTTCCTCTGACCTGTTCCACTTTCAGCAAGTTTCCATTTATTAACAGCTTACCCCGTAATGGGCAAATCATCACGTCGGGATTGTATTCACACAACTTCATGCCGTCTTTCACCTCCCAAAATGAACCGTCAACCAATTTGAAGATTTCGCCATCGGCGCCTGTGAAAG
Source organism: Nitrospirota bacterium (assembly GCA_040758255.1). GTDB lineage: Bacteria > Nitrospirota > Thermodesulfovibrionia > UBA6902 > UBA6902 > JACRPZ01. The sequence continues at coordinate 5,032 of JBFLVX010000074.1, read as the reverse complement.
GACCCGGACTGAGAATGGCAGACTTATAGCAGTCTTGAGCCCATGCAAAACTTGCCATGACAAAAAGAACTATTGCGGTAACGCTTATTCTTAAGCGCATATTTTCTCCTATAGCCAACCCAACAAGTTATCTGAAAAGCTAAGTGAGAGTATCATAAATTTTAACGTGTGGCCAATGAAAAAAGGAAAAGACAGCCTACATATACCCGAGAGACCTGAGCTTATCCATAACCTCTTCCTTGCCTTGGCCGCGCCCTGCCCTTTCAGTTGTATTCTCAAGGTCCTGCTCCCATGCCGGGATATCGGAATTTTTGTGCGTAGTGCTTCTGGCACCCAAAGAACGATAGCCTTGTTTATACAGTTCACAGAAAGGCAATTTATATTTATGGATTGTATCCCAGATGTCTCTCTCTTTGAAGTGGAGTATCCCTTGGACCCTTATATGAGGAGGGTTTTCTCTCGGACTAAAGAAGGTCTCGGCAACCCTTGCGGTCTGTTCATCCCATCTGATAGCTGTAGAGAGGGCCTCTATCTTGTTATCCTCAAGAAACATATTCATGGCAACAGTCTTCATTAAATGATTGCCTATAAATGACTCAGGAGCAAACGGAAATTCTTCTTCCTCATATTCAAGTTTGGCTATCTCATCCCTGTTGCGTTTATTCAGGCTGCTCACCTTTATCATATCCCCCAATTTTTGAGCCTTATCGCTTACATCGGTATTCTTTGCAATGACCACATCAAGCTTCCATTCCTTCTTTACTTTGTTAAAAATATCCCATATCTCATCAAAGACATCCCCTTCGTCAATGAACATGCACTTAGGCATGCGCGCTCCAGCTTCTTTGCACGCCTCTCTGAATAACCATGTCAATGTTGTGCTGTCCTTGCCCCCTGTCCATGCTATAGCAATCTTATCGCTTCCAAACCTCTCCAGCGCCTCTTTTATAATCTTTTTGGAGTGTCCGATCTTCTCCTCTATGCTTAATCCCATTAATTTCTCCGCGTCATTCTGCATATTCCCTCCTGTGGTAAAATTTTATATCTTCCACTTTTTAAGTTCAGCCTTTTTGATCTTCCCTGTGGCTGTCTTTGGAAAATCATCAACAAATATAATTCTCCGGGGTTTCTTAAAAGGCGCTATCTTCCCATCCATATAACTTCTTATCTCCTTCTCATCAAGTATGGCATCTCCCCTCTTTTTGATAAAAAGCACCGGCAGCTCTTCACCCTTTCCGTAGGGTATTCCTACCATTGCTGATTCTTCAACTGAAGGGTGTTTAATTATAACATTTTCAATCTCGCCCGGATATATATTCATGCCGCCGACAATAATGAGGTCTTTCTTTCTGTCAACAATATAGATATAGCCGTCTTCATCAAGCTTCGCCATATCGCCGGTATAAAGCCATCCGGCTCTTAACACAGCCTCTGTCCCTTCTGAATTATTGAAATATCCTTCCATCACATTCGGCCCGCGCACCAAAAGCTCCCCGATATTTCCTGCCGGAAGGCTTTTGCCGTCTTCACCGATTACTTTAACATCAACACCTGGAAGCGGCGGTCCGACGGAAGAAGGCTTTCGAATGCCATCCGGGGGATTTACAGAAACAACAGGTGCAGCCTCTGTAAGGCCATAGCCTTCTATCAAAGACACTTTAAAACGATCCTCAAACGCCTTCAGCGTATCTTCAGGCAGGGCTGCCGCGCCTGATACGCATACCTTTATATTTATCAGAAGGTTAAGCATATACTTTAGTAAAACAGGTATCCGCTTCTTTGAAAGGATACTATAGACAGCCGGAATCGCAACAAAGAATGTTATCCTGTCTTTGAATATGCTCTTTATGACTTGGGAAAACGGCTTTACCGAGCGGAGCAGGACAATTCCCGCACCCGCGTATATCGGAAGGATAACGCAGACCGTGAAGCTGAAAGAATGAAAGAGCGGCAGAAAAAGGAGAATCTTGTCTTTGGCAGAAAGATGCATGACTTTCATGCAAGCCTCGGCATTTGAGAGAAGATTTCCGTGTGTCAGCATCACCCCTTTTGGAAGCCCGGTTGTCCCGGATGTGTACAGCAGCACGGCTGTCTTATCATTATCATCTTCGTGAGCTTCGCTCATCCGTTGAGGTATATCATCAAAAGAGACCGCTTTTAAGTCCAGCACACCCTCTTTTATCTCTTGAACCTGAGGGATAAAGCTATTGTCGTATATAAGAATCCTTGCTCCCGAATCCTTGAGTATATAGGATATTTCTACAGGGGTAAGAAAAGTGTTGACCGGAACAGCTATTCCACCGGCTCTTAGTATCGCAAAATAAGAGATTATATATTCAGGGCAGTTTCCCATAAGTATGGCAGCCCTGTCATCAGCTTGTAAGCCGAGGCTCTTCAATCCAGCGCTTACAAGGCTGACAATACTGTCTGTCTCGGCATAAGAGAGCTTTCTATTACCAAACTTTATACAGGTCTTTTTTGGCGTGCTGACTGCCCTCTCTTTTAGTAACGCGCTTAAAGTCAACAGGAATACCTCCGAGTGCGATTATTCTTTTTGTTCGATTTGAATCTTACAAAAATTTCCCTAATATCTGTATACTATAATATAAATTCAACTCTTTCAGTAATTGCAATTCCCTGAGTTATTACAGTGGACATAACACGTTACATTAAGAATAAGAAAAGACTTACAGACAGCTTTCTCAAGGCTTATACAGACAGCATAAAGAAGCAGAAGGAGTGCCCTGCCCGGCTGCATGAAGCCATGACATATTCATTAATGGCAGGGGGCAAGAGGATAAGGCCCATATTCTGCATCGCGGCATATGAGGCTGTAGGCGGAAGGTCGGATGAGATCGTCCCTGTTGCAGGATCCCTTGAGCTTATACATACTTACTCTCTGATACATGACGACCTTCCCGCTATGGACGATGATGATTTAAGGCGGAATAAACCTACAAATCATAAGGTCTTCGGCGAAGCTACCGCAATACTTGCAGGAGACGCCCTTCTAACAGATGCCTTCAGCATCATTGCCGGGGTAAATGCCCCACCTGAGATGCTGATAAGCGTTATAAAGGAGCTCACTCATGCATGCGGTCCCGAAGGCATGGTAGGTGGCCAGCTGGTTGATATAATGCTTGAAGGCAAGAGAGCCGGGAAGAGAAACCTTAGCTATATTCATAAACATAAAACCGGAACTTTTATAAGAGGAGCCATGCGGATAGGAGCAATTATGGCAAACGCATCTTCCGGCAGGCTCAACGCATTGACAAAGTACGGCGAGAAGGCCGGGCTTGCGTTTCAGGTCATTGACGATATTCTTGACATAACAGGCACCCCTGAAGAGACCGGAAAGACAACAGGCTCAGACATTGCAAAGAGCAAGAATACATATCCGTCATTATACGGACTAAAAAAATCTAAAGAGATAGCCAAGGAACTAATAAAGGAGTCCCTTTTGGCGATAAAGAATTTTGACGAAAAAGCAGAACCGCTGAGAGAGATAGCAAAATATATGCTGGAGAGAAGAAATTAGATTATAGGAGTGCGACATTTGAATTATGCTTATAGAAAAAATTAAAAGCCCTGAGGATCTAAAGAAACTCGCAATGCCGGAATTAACTGAACTTGCGGGCGAGTTAAGAGAGCTGATTATCGAGAGGGTCGCTGTCAACGGAGGGCATTTAGCCTCGAACCTCGGAGTTATTGACCTGACAATCGCCCTGCATTATGTATTCAATTCTCCTACTGACAAGATAATATGGGATGTCGGGCATCAATCATACGCGCACAAACTGCTAACGGGAAGACTCGATGGTTTCCCTACCATCAGACAGCATGAAGGCATCTCCGGTTTCCCGAAAATTGCAGAGAGCCCTCATGATGCCTTCGGCACCGGACACAGCTCAACATCCATCTCAGCCGCTCTCGGAATTGCAGAGGGAAGAGACAGGAAGAAAGAACATTTCAAGGTAATCCCGGTTATCGGCGACGGGGCCTTGACCGCGGGTCTTGCGTTTGAGGGCCTGAACCACGCGGGCCATCTGAAGAAGGATATTATCGTCATACTGAATGATAATGAGATGTCCATATCGCCCAATGTCGGAGCTTTATCCGCTTATCTAAGAAGAATATTGATGGGTGATATTTACACAAAGATAAAGAAAGAGACAAAATCATTTCTGGAGCGCATACCGAGTGTCGGAGAATCCGTTCTGAAGATCGCTCAGAAAGCGGAAGAGACTGTAAAAGGCTTCATAGTGCCGGGGATATTGTTTGAGGAGTTAGGTTTCCAGTATGTTGGTCCCGTTGACGGGCACAGGATTGACTTGATGGTTGAGACCTTTAAAAGATTTAAGGATTTCCCGGGCCCTGTTTTGGTTCATACAATAACAAAGAAAGGCAAGGGCTATGAGCCTGCAGAGAAGAGCCCCGGCATCTTTCACGGCATAGGCCCCTTTGATATAGAGACCGGCGAACTGCGTTCTTCAGGAAAAAAATCTTACAGCGAGATTTTCGGAAGCTGTCTTGTACGGCTTGCAAAAGATGATTCACGTATTGTTGCGATAACCGCCGCGATGACAGAAGGCACAGGACTTGGCGAATTTGTAAATAATTTCCCGAAGAGATTTTATGACGTAGGCATTGCCGAGCCTCATGCCGCAACCTTTGCCGCAGGCCTTGCGACACAGGGGCTGAAACCGGTAGTGGCGATATATTCAACATTCCTTCAGAGGTCATACGATGAGATTATTCACGATGTATGTCTCCAGAACCTGCCTGTTGTATTTGCGGTTGACAGGGCAGGCATTGTCGGAGAGGACGGCCCCACGCATAACGGAGCATTCGATCTCTCTTATCTCAGGCATATCCCTAATATGGTTGTCATGGCTCCAAAAGACGTGAATGAACTCGGACAGATGCTTAAGACCGCCCTGTCCCATGACGGCCCAAGCGCGATAAGATATCCGAGAGGTTCTGTCACGGATGGACAGGGAGAGGCAGAAATTAATTCAATCCCTCTGGGCAA
>JBFLVX010000073.1:0-11279 GCA_040758255.1 Nitrospirota bacterium | reverse complement strand
TCTCCAAAGAGAAGTTCCCTTTGTACTTAAAAGAGATGGAATTCAGATACAATAATAGAGCCAATGACATATTCACCCTGTTAGTTGAAAAACTCTGTAAAACGGTACCAAAAGTTTTATAATCACCAAATTATAAATCAAGAAAACAGAATATTATATAAATTAAACCCTATTTAGGCAACCTAAATTTATTGAAAGTGCGGATAAATAATCAGATGAAATCAATAATTAAAGAGGATACTTTAAACTTAAGGGCAGGTTTATGTAATGCAACTGAAAGAAAAATGGACGGTAGGGGATTCGAACCCCCGACCCCCACGTTGCGAACGTGGTGCTCTCCCAGCTGAGCTAACCGCCCTTTTAATTCCGCGGCTTTAATTGACGCCTATCTTAGGTTCGGTTATTATAACAAATGACAGGAATTTTGCTTTAGGTTTCTTATAATGCTGATAAGATCGCCTCTGTGTTTGTCTAAGAAATAAGTATGCTCTATTTATTGCTCGTCATATGTTCAAACTCTGTTAACGCCTTGGGTAAATTATAGATAATGGAACTATTCGGCAAAAGTAAAAAAAGAAGATGGGGAATATCAGCCGGGCTCATACTCTTTCTGGTAGCTGTTCTCTTTTTTCTCCTTAGAGGGCCTTATCTCTCCAATTCAATAAAGAGGGTCATTATTCCGGTATTAGAGAACGCTACAGGGGAGAGGATCATTATAGATAATGCGGTTATCAATCTCTTCCCTTTTTACCTTCAGGCAAAGGGGTTCAAGGTTTTTGATAAAGACGGCAATAGACTTTTGTGGATTACAAAGGCAAGGGCCTATATTGACATGATCGGGTTAGTTGCCGGCGAGGCCAGAATAAGGCGTTTAACGCTAAAAGAACCTGACCTGACAGCTGACAGCGCAGATATAAACAGGGTTACTGACAATATCAGGCGATATCTCTCTTCAGGAAAAGAAGGTAATTTTAAACTCAACCTGAATAATGTCAAGGTGACTGAAGGCAAATTTCTTCTGAATGACAGCACGGAAAAATATACGGGTAATGGGTTATTTGCAGATATAGTTTTCAAAAAGAGGACACTGGCTGACTTTTCACTTAAGGAGGTAAGACTGCAATCACAGGATATATCCAGAGACTTGAAGGGAGAAATGTCTGTGAAAGCAGCTATTGATGATAATAAGATGGTTGAGCTTTTAAAGCTTAACGTAAAATCTTCCGATTCCATGCTTGAGGCTGATGGGAAGGTGCTTTTTTCTCCTGACGGAAGAGTGGCTGGGGGCAGGCTGAATGGCAAAGCGAGGTTATCTGTTGAGACATTAGGAAATTATTTTGACCTGAAACCTGAAAAAGGCGGGGAACTGGCATTTACGGGTTCTGTAGACCTGCTTTCGAGGGAAGGCGCAAAATGGCCGTTATTCAGACTTGACCTTGAGACTGACAACTGGTTTTATCTTGAGACGTTAATGAATATTTTAGAAATCAGCGAAAATGTAAAGGGCAAGTTGTTTGTTAAAGGAAAAATTCAAGGCATATATCCTGAACTTACCGGAGACGGAAAGGCAAAACTGGAAGATGCCGTATTTGACCGCTTGCCGATTGATGCCGCCGCAGGCAAAATAAGTTACAGCAAGAAAAAATTTTCCCTAAGTGAATTTACCGCGCATACATATGACGGTGAGATGCAGGGCAGCGCTCATATTCTTATCCCTCACGGAGACTATTATGTTTCCGCCGATGTCTCTAATGTTCTCAGTCCGAAGTTTTTTGAGTTTATAGGGTGGGACGCCCCTTTCCCAAGCGGCAGGATATCCGGTGATTTTAAGTTGAATAAGATCCGGGGCGAAGATGTTGATGTAACTGCAGGTGTCAGCTATATCAATAAAACCGCTCCTGGAGAAGGGCCTTTAAATAGCCTTGAGAGGATTAAGGGCAAGATTGACTTCAGGCATAAGGTTGTAGTCATTAAAGATGCCGTCTTCTTAACCGCTCAATCAAAGCTCAATATGAACGGGGACGTGGACACTAAAAACAGTACGCTGGATCTTGCAACACTTCTTGAGAGCGGAGATGCTTCAGAGATTACAGCGCCTTCACTCAAACAGCTTAGGTCGCCGGCAAGATTTACCGGCAGGGTGAGAGGGCCTTTCAGTGATCCTGAAATATCAGGCTCGATTGAAGCCGGGCCCGGCAGCATAAATGGCATGAGGTTTACGCATGCAGCAGGCGATTTAAGTTACAGGATTGCCTCATTATCTTCAAATGCGTTAAAGATCAAAGACGGACAAGCAACATATAATGTTGCAGGCGCTATATTATTCAAAGAGGCAAAAGAACTTTTTTCTTTTGATAAGCCTTACTACAAAGCCGTTATAAAAATGTCTAACGGCAGCGCAAAAGACATGGTAGAATTTTTCTACAGCAAAGAAATGCCTCTGTCAGGAAAAGTTGACGGTGAGATCACTCTTGAAGGAACTCAGGATAGACTCGCAGGCAAGGCCGACCTGCTCATAAAGGAAGGCGTTATTTACGGACAGCAGTTTGATAAGATTACCGCTACAGCTCTCCTCGATTCAAAAAATATAAATTTCCAATCGGTAACAGCTTTCAACGCTGATTCCATAGTCAACGCAAAAGGCGCTATATATGCCGATGAAAGGTTTACCCTTTCGCTATCGTCGGATAATTTCAATTCAGATGACATAACAATTCTTCATGGTTATCCTGCAAAAGCCTTCTTAAAAGGCAGCCTCGAGGGTTCCGGAACTATTAAGAACCCAAGGTTTAATTTCCGTTTTGATATTAACGACGTCGCGCTAAAGAACGTTCATGTCGGAAGCGGAGAGATCTCAGGGGAGGTGAACAATAAAGAGCTTACCGCTGCCGGAAGTTTTCTTAACGGGTTGATCACTGCCAAAGGAACTGCGCGGTTTGCCGACCGGATATTGTGGAATGCTGATGTGAATTTTAAGAAGGGGGCATATAATTCCGTATTGGCGGCTTTTTTGGGCGAGAAGCCTGAGGATGTCTCAGCAGTTCTTGAAGGCACTATCAAGATAAAAGGGAGGGATAAAGAAGTCTCGTTGAGGTCAATATTCAACTACGCGTATTTTGATCTCTACGGTTATAAATTAACGAATAAAGGAGACATCGCACTGGAGCTTGAAGGCGAGAGGTTAAACATAAAATCTTTCCTGATGGCGGGAGATGTGGCGAATTTGTCCGCAAGCGGAGATATAGGCATCGGTAGAGATTTCAATGTAAAGGTGAAGGGCAATCTGAGCGCGGCGCCTCTTAAGGCCGTAATCAGGAAAGTGAAGGCGATAAGGGGTGAAGCTGAATTTGATCTGAAGTTTTCAGGCAGATGGGAAGCGCCCGAAATTGCCGGGCAGGTAAGTGTAAAGGATGCAACCGCGTCCATGTCCGAATTTCCTTACAAGATAGGCCCGATTAACGGAAGCCTCCAGTTCACCAATGACAGGTTTACGTTTCAGTCTCTCAGGGCTGAGCTTTCAGGCGGCATCGCCGAATTGTCGGGCGCAGGCTACTTTGAGAGGTTTTCTCTGAAGAGGCTCTTTGTCACTTCCCTTCTGCGAGGGGTCAGGCTGAACTTCGAAGACGGAGTAAGCGCGGTCTTTGACGGGAACCTGTTTTACGAAACGGACCGCGATAATTCGACCCTTGCCGGCGATATTTATGTCAGTCGGGCAAAATACAAGAAGCGCTTTGAGTGGAAGAACTGGCTTCTCGGGCTTAAGGAAGTGAAACAGAACGTACTGGCTCGCACGGTGTTCCGGAGCGGAACGAGGCTGAACATCCGGGTCTCAGGCGCTGAAAATATCCTGATTGACAACAACATCGCGCGTACGCCTGTAAAAGCGGATATCAATGTTGTCGGGACCCTTGCGCGATACGGCCTGTTAGGAAGCATTGAGACAAAGGAGGGGAGCATCTTTTTCAGGGGGAATGAATTTGACATTATTGACGGCAGGATGGACTTTATTGACCCGAATGATATAACTCCTGTCTTCCATATTCAGGCTGAGACATTTACTGCGGGATACCGCATTAAGCTCGATCTTGACGGGACAGTGGATAAATTTACGCTGGCATTGTCTTCAGACCCTCACCTCTCTGAGATGGATTTGCTGACACTTCTCACATCAGGCCAAATAAATCTGAAGGAGAAGGGTTTTGAGAGCGGCATCGCCGCTGGTGAAGCCGCCTCAATACTTACGGGAACTCTTCAGGATACCATAGAGGAGAAGTTCAGGCTTGCCACAGGCCTTGAGCGTTTTGAGATAAATCCCCAGACTACCGTCACCGGTGCTGTGAGCCCGAGGATCACGGTAGGGAAACGTTTATTGGAAGACAAGCTCATGGTAATTTATTCAACATCCATAGGAACAACAGAAGAGAATATTGTTAAATTGGAGTACCTTCTGGAGAAGAACTTCTCGCTTGTCGGCTCGAGGGACGAAACAGGAAGCATTGGCATGGATTTGAAACTGAGGTTTGAATTCAAATGATAAGAAACTCGAAACTAAACATCGTTAACAGAAACAGGAAATATGTAGCTGTAAAACGGCGTGAGGTTCTTTTTATCGCTTTGTGCCTGGCGCTCGTTTCTTATCTTATTTATCCTGCTGTCAGCCAGGCCTCAGATACAAGAGATGTAATCGAGAAGATAGAGGTACGGGGGCTGACAAGGATGACCAATATGGAGCTCATTGACCTAATATCTATCCGAACAGGAGATATCCTTGACGAAGCTAAACTCAGAAAGGGTGTCAGAAGGACGTTTAAGAAGGGCATTTTTTATGATCTAAAGGTTGAATCTGAGCCGTATAAGGACGGCATTAAATTAATATATACCGCTGAAGAGATGACACTTGTAAAAAAAGTACATATCGAGGGCGGCAAGGCTCTCTCCAAAAGGGAGATAAAGAAGGCGCTCGCATACAAAGAGGGGCTGGACTTCAGGAGAGAGTTCCTTGAGAGCGCTGTCTCAAGGCTTTACAGGCACTACCGCAACAAAGGTTTTCCTGACGCGAGGATTGACGCCGATGTTAAAGAAGAGTCAAAAGGCGCAGTAATCGTGCGCATACGCATTGACGAAGGCGAGCCTCAGATCATAAAGGCGCTTAATATGCCTAATGAATTTAAGGGCTACATTCACGCAAAGGCCGGCGATGTCTTTGACAGGGAGAAGGTAGAGAGGGACATCAGGAAGTTAAGGGAGTATTTCAAGAAACTCGATTATATTAACCCTATAATCGGCCCGTATAAGTTCAGCGATGGTGAGCTTACGATCCCCATTAACCTGGGCAGAAGGCTGGAGATCATCTTTGAAAAGAATGAAGCGATAAAAAGGAAGAGGCTCTTGCAGGAATTGCCGTTTATGGAGGATGGAGATGTAACTGACGAATCTGTGGAAGATGCTTCCGAGAGAATAAAGAACCTCTATCTGAGCGAAGGATACCATAACGCAACAGTGGCATCGGCTTACGAAACTGAGGAGGATTATTTCAGCATCACTTTCTTTATATTTGAAGGGGAGAGGGTCTTTCTCAGGGATGTGAGCTTTTCAGGGAACACCATATCCGAAGAGGCGCTTAAGAGCATTATCCCCTTCAAAGAGAAGAAGCCTTTCAATGCGGCGCTCCTTGACGAAAGTAAAGATGCGCTGATCATCTTTTATAATGCCCTCGGATATCTGCAGGCCGAGGTCTCTGAAGTGAAGACAGTGCTTCATGATGACAATAATGGCCTGAGCCTTCAGTTTGTCATTAATGAAGGGCGTCAGACAATGATTAAGTCATTCAGGATCAGCGGCAACAGGGATATTCGCAATTCCGATATAAGGGACGCTCTGCGTCTTAAGGAGGATATCCCATACAACATAATTGATATCCGAGACGCGAGATACCGGATACAGTCTCTATACAATAACCGGGGATACATGGATGCGCGCATCGAGGTTCAGAGCACGATCTATGATGACAAGGCGTTCCTCGATTACATGATAACGGAAAACAGGCCTTCCGTTGTGGGAAAGATCATCATTCGCGGCAACGTGAAGACAAAGGATAAGATCATCAGAAGGGAACTCACGGTTGCGGAGGGCGAGACGTATAATTACGGGGAGGTATTAAATACCAGAGATCGCCTTTACAGGCTCGGGCTCTTCAGCGAGGTTAAGATAGATATCATTAAACCTGACAATAAAGAGAACGCAGGTATAAAGGACATGCTCATCACTCTAAAAGAGTCCGCTCAAGGCTCAGTTGAGATGAGTCTCGGCTATAGTGATTATGAGAAGTTCAGGGGTTCCATTGAATTGAGATACAGGAATATAGGCGGCTACAACAGGCAGGCCGCTTTCCGAACCGAGATTAACGCCGTTGAGGAAAAATATGTTCTTGATTTCAGGGAGCCGCGCTTTTTAAATAATCCCTCTCTACCTTTTATTGTTTCTCTCTCAAAAGAGAAGGGAAGAGCTATAAATGTTGAGACAAAAGAGGTGCTTTACAAAATAGACAAGACCTCTTTTATTGCGGGAGTCGAGAAAGAGATTAGAAAAGGCCTGAGGGCGGCGCTCAATTACGAGTATTCCTATAATGACACGACGGACGTAGCCCCAGGCGTTATCCTGAGCAAGGAAGATACAGGCACTCTCGCAATAGGCAGTATCTCGCCTTCATTATTCTATGATTTGCGGGATAATCCTTTTGACCCTGCATCGGGTTCGCTTCAAGGCATAACATTGAAGTTCGCGTCAAAGGCGTATCTCTCCGAGACAGAATTTATTAAGGGAACATTTCAGAGTTCATGGTTCTTTCCTCTGAAAAAGGGGATAGTATTTGCGGTTTCTTTAAAGGGCGGTATTGCACATTCTTTTGGCGAGACTGATGAGCTTCCTCTTATTGAGAGGTTCTTCCTCGGCGGAAGAACCACGGTAAGGGGTTACGGCCACGATCTGCTCGGTCCTAAGGGGGCTGATAATACGCCAACGGGTGGAAACGTATTTGCCCTTGTTAACGGAGAATTCAGAATCCCTATTCGCAAGGGTTTCGGCATTGTAACCTTTATTGACGCTGGAAATGTCTGGATAAGAACTAACGATGTAGATGCTGAATTAAAATATACCGCAGGGCTAGGCTTGAGATACGCAACGCCAGTCGGCCCTGTAAGATTAGACTACGGGCATAAACTTCAGAGGGAGGAAGGGGAGAGCGCGGGAGAGGTTCATTTTAGCTTCGGCCATGCCTTCTAAATTAGTGCAAATGAATAAGGGCGATAATAAAAAAAGGGCAGTCTCAATTTTTTTATTTATACTCTCATGTATTTTATCTCTCAATATTGCTGATGCGGAGATGCTCGAGAGGATAGTAGCTGTAGTTAATGAAGAGGTGATATTGCTTAGCGAATTAAAAGATGAGGCTCAGCTTCGCAAAGCAGGTAGCGCCGAAATCAGCGAAGCAGAAGTCCTCGATGAGATGATAGACAGGAGTCTCCTTTTAGCGCAGGCTGAGAAGATGAAGCTGGAAACCGGCGCTGAATCTGATAAGCCGCTTGAGGCCGAAGATAAGATGATCAATGACTATATTGAGAGAAGGGTCAAGGCTTTTATTCATATCCCGTTGAAAGATATGGAGGATTATTACATACAAAATACGGCGCTATATGGCGGCAGAAAATTTTACGATGTTAAAGACGAGATAGAGGCGAAGCTGGTGGAAACGAAGCTGAAGGGGAAATTGCTGGAGCATATAAGAGACTTAAGAAAGGACTCTTATATAAGGGTTCAGTTATAGCGTAACAATCAATCCAAATCTTTTATCACGGCTATTTCGTTGCAGTCGGGGAACCTCGGGCATTTAAGGCAGTCGCCCCAAATCTTATGCGGAAGGTCGTTTTTATCTATCTCTTTAAACCCCATTTCCGCAAAAAAGCCTGGATTATAGGTGAGCGCAAATACCCTTTTTATGCCAAGGGACTTTGCCTCTTTCAGGCATTGTGATAACAGCTTCTTCCCGATCCCCTGACTCTGATAGGCTTTTGAGACTACTACCGACCTTATCTCAGCAAGGTCTTCCCATGCTATATGCAGCGCTGAAGCAGCTACGGTCTCGCCGTTGTCAGCGCAGACAAAGAAATCCCTCACGTTTTCATAGATGTCATTCAATGAACGCGGAAGCATCTTTTCTTTGGCGGCAAATTTATTGATGAGGGATTGTATTGTCTTTACATCCCTGACCGTTGCCTTTCTTATTTTAAGATTCTTCTTCATGTTTGAGGATAAATATTAAGCGATTTTATCATATAGGTCAAGCAAAATTCCTTCCCTTAACCCCTTGTCGCTCACAATAATCTCCTTAAAGCCGAACTTCATCATTATTTCAAGAAGGATCATTGCGCCAGGCACTATAATATCCAGCCTGGAGGGATCGAGCACCGGATATAATTTCGCCCGCTCTTTTCTGTTGGAAACTGATATTGCCGTAAATATATCTTTGACAGAGTTAAAGGAAATTCCTGCGTTATGTATCTTAGAGCGGTCAAAGGCTGGCAACTTCTTAGACATGGCAGCAACTGTTGTTATAGTTCCCGCAGTGCCGATGAGCGCTTTTGCTTCAGAGAATTGCGGCTCAAGTGAGGCGAGGGCTTGTGATATCTCATTTCGCATCCCCTTTATTTCATCGTCAGAAAGCGGGTCGTTCTTCATATAAATATCCGCTAAATAAACAACGCCGAGTTTTAGGCTCCGCATGAATAATGCCTCGCCTTTTTTTGATAGTATGAATTCAGTGCTCCCGCCGCCTATGTCCACCATCAGGGATGACTCAGGCACCTCAATTCCCATCTTCATGCCGCGAAAGGTTTTCCATGCTTCTTCCTCTTCGCTGATTATACTTAGATCAAGTCCGGTTTCATATTTTGCTCTCTTAACGAACTCACCGCTGTTTTTTGCCACCCTTAATACGCTTGTTGCAACCGCCTCAACCGCGTCAACTTTATGTGCGGCTATGATATTTCTGAATTGTTTTAAAGCGTTAAGCCCTCTTTCTGTAGCTTCTTCTTTAAGCAGTCCCGTGACTGACACGCCTTCGCCGAGTCTTGTTATTACTCTTCCTGAATAGAGATCATTGATGCCTTTATCATCAACATCAGCAATAAGGAGCCTGAAGGTATTTGTCCCGATGTCAATGCCTGTAAGGGTTTTGCTTTTCATATAAATAGAGGCTCTTTTGACTTAGGGATTATTCCGGCCTCTTCAGCCATGCGGAAAAGTTCCTGTACCGCCTTCTCGCCGTCATCCCCAATATCAAGAGAATATTTGTTTACATAAAGATCAATATGCTGTTTGATGACATCATTAGAGAGCTCCTGAGAATGCTTCTTTATGTACTCCATAGGTTCTGAGGGGTGAAGTAATGAGTATTCAATACTGCTTTTAATTATGTTGTTAATTCTTTTATGCAGGTTTCCGCCGAGAGAGCGTTTTGCAATAATGCCGCCGAGGGGAATAGGAAGCCCTGTCTCATCCTCCCACCATTCTCCAAGATCGATAACCTTTCTTAGCCCGTGTGAAGGGTATGTAAATCTGCTCTCGTGAATAATCAGACCTGCTTCAACCTCACCGCTTGCAACTGCGGCAAGTATCTTCTCGAACGACATGACATACAATAAGTCTGAAGTGTGAGAGATGAAAAGAGGCTCATGAAGCTGTAAGAGAAGATTGGCTGTGGTGAGCCTGCCGGGAATGGCTATCTTTTTATCTTTAAGATCCGAAATTCTGTAATCTTTCTTTGATACTAAGAGCGGTCCGCAGCCTCTTCCGAGAGCGCCGCCTGAGCGGAGCATGCAATAGTCTTTGCGAAGATGTACGAATGCGTGATATGAAATTTTAGTGAGGTCAAGCTCAGAACGCAGCGCTTTCTGATTCAGCGTTTCAACATCAAGCAGTATCTCCCTGAATTTCAGGTCTGCATCCCCTGCCTTTCCATGGGTCATTGCATAAAAGATGAAGGTGTCATTAGGGCAGGGCGAGTAGCCGAGAGATAGTGGCTTCATCCTTTACTATATGCTCTGTTTGCTTTTATAATCTGCTATAGCCTTATGAAGGGCGTCTGCGCCAAGGTTTGAGCAGTGCTGTTTCTGAGCGGGAAGCCCGTCAAGCGCCTCTGCAACAGACTCTTTTGTGATGCTGAGTGCTTCATCAATGGTCTTTCCCTTAGCCATTTCAGTTATCATGCTTGAGACAGCTATGGCAGCACCGCAGCCGAAGGTCTTGAACTTTGCGTCAGTGATCTTTCCGTCCTCAACCTTTATGAATATCTTCATCATGTCCCCGCATACGGGGTTGCCTTCCGAGCCTATGCCGTCGGCATCCGGTATCTCGCCGACATTCCTCGGATTTGAAAAATGGTCCATCATTTTTTGACTGTACATGGCGTATCCTCCAATCCCTCCCACCCGTCTGTAAAGGGAGACATCTCTCTTAATCTGTTTATAACCTCTGGAAATGTTTTGTTGAAATAGTTAACGTCGTCTTCGGTTGTCCCCTGCCCGATACTGAATACTACGGAACCCTGCGCAATATGGTCAGGCACGCCTATTGAGGCAAGCACAGGCGAAGACTTCAGCGCCCGTGATGTGCAGGCAGAGCCGCTCGCGCAGTAAATTCCCTTACCGGCAAGAAGGAGAAGCATTGCTTCGCCTTCTATATACTCAACAACAAAGCTGGCATGCCCCGGAAGCCTCTGCTCAGGATGTCCTGTGAGTGTGACTTTCTTTATATTCTTTAAGGTATTGCTGATCATGCTCTCTCTCAGAGGTTTTAAATAGTTGATCCTCGCATCCATATCTTTACGCGCAAGTTCCGCCGCCTTTCCCATGCCTACTATTGCAGGCACGTTTTCAGTACCGGCCCTCCTGCCGCCTTCCTGTATGCCGCCATAGATAAGCGGAATTATGCGCGTTCCTTCTTTAAGATAAAGCGCAGCTGCTCCTTTTGGTCCGTAAAACTGGTGCGCAGAGAGCGTCAACAGGTCAACGTCAAGAGATCGGACATCAACAGGTATGTTGCCGGCAGATACTACCGCGTCAGTATGAATGATGACTTTTTTTGCGCGCGCTATCTTTGCGATATCGGCTATAGGCTCGATTGTGCCTATCTCTGGACTTGCATGGATGATTGATATCAGGATGGTTTCATCTGTTATCGCTTTCTGGACATCAGCCGGATCTATAAGGCCGTGCTTGTCAACA
>JBFLVX010000072.1:0-11452 GCA_040758255.1 Nitrospirota bacterium | reverse complement strand
GGAAGTAGCTGCAAGGATCATCCTTGTGAAATTATCCACCAGCGATGCTTCAAATTCTGTCCCGGCGCCATTTTTCATAACAGCAAGAATTTTATTTGTGTCCCAGCTTACCCTGTATGGCCTGAAACTCCTCAATGCATCAAAGACGTCAGAAATAGAGATAAGCTGACTGCAAATATGCTGCTTCCTGCCATTTACATTAACTGCGGGGTAACCGGTTCCGTCATATTTTCTGTGGTGTTCAAACGCGGCAATAGGAGCAAGCCGAGTAAGCCCGTCAATCCCGGCAAGATACTTCGCTCCATACAATGGATGAAGTGAGATTTCCGCAAATTCCTTATTATCAAGAGTATCTTTTTTATTAAGAATCTCTTTGGATATGAATAGCTTGCCCACGTCATGCAGAAGCGCCGCAATGCCGATATCACGCAGCAGATGACCCTTTATGCCTAAAAGTTCCGCCTGAAACATTGAAAGCACCGCAACATTTGTTGCGTGCGTATAAGTGTATTCACTGTAAGATTTTACCGGACTCAGCAATTTCAGAATATTCGCCTCTTTTTTGAAGGTTAAGATAAAGCCGACTACTATCTCTTCAAGCCCTGACATTTCCAGCCTCTTGAAAGGCGATATGTTATCGTACACATCCTTTATTTTTCCAATCTGCTCTGCAGTGTATGCGGGCAGGTTTTGCAGATCAACATCAAAGTTCAGATTCAGTTCTTTTGCCCTGACCCCGACAACCCCGGTCTTTAAATGCGGGAGCGATTTCAGTGTTGTTTCCTGGTCTGACATATCCTCGATAAATTGGATTATCTCGGCCAAGGTTACACCCTTCAGAAAATCAATGCGCGAGATGCCCTTCCTCTTTAGCTGCTTTACAAGATTGCCTCCGTAAAGCCCTGTATCCTTCAAAGCGATCTTGTCTGCCACTAAATCGTTTTCGATAATCATTATCTCAAGCTTCTCTTTTTCTTTCAGAAGTGCGTCAAGGTGCGATAAGACTCTCCTGGCTGATTCTTCCACCAATTCATGCTCTTTTGAGTAGAGAGCGGAGTTGGATATGGCGATCATCAGTGATGAAATAAATTTTTTTACCGTATCCATTATCATATGATCAACACCTTATCTCTCAGGTATTATCTACAGGCCTTTCTCGGAAACCATCAAGTCTTTAACTTGCTCAGAATGATAATTTTTCAGTGTGCTGTATATCTCTTCTTTTAATTTCCCAAGGGCGGACTTAAAGAGAAGGCTCTTTGCTCCAAGAATCTCCCTTAAAGCCTCCAGCGCTTGCGGATCTCCTATCTGTCCCAGCGCAGTTACAACCGGGATCTTATGATAAAAGTCTGTGCCGATTATCGCCTTTTTCCTGAGCATCCTGATCAAATCAGGCACCACGGCGCTTATCTTAAAGGCTCCTGAGAATGATATTGCCTTCTCAACCACATCTCTGTCTTCCGCATTTAAGTGTTGCCTCAGCGCTTTAATTCCGTAATTATCCTTTATATTCAGCAGGTGTTTTACAGCCTCGAGGCTGACCCTGGGATTTTCATGATGACAGCAGCGCCTTACATTAGGAACGGCCTCTTCGCTCTTCATCTCATTCAGTATAAAGAGCATATTTCTCTGTACAAACCACCTGTCGTCATTAAGATGCTTTATCACTTCCGGAAATGCCTTATCTCCAAGAGATGATATAATACTTATGAAGAATCTTTTGGTTGACTGCGACTCCTCTTCAATAAGCGCATCTATCAGCGGTTTAACTATAATTTCCCCATAGTGCTCGCATAAAGAGAGGGCGTTCTCTCTTTCGTTCCTGCCCATAATCCTCAGGGAATCAATAAGCAGAGATATTACCTCCGGAGAATTGAAATGCTCAAGAAGCTTGGAAACCATATCAGCAGACTTCTCATTTGTAACAAGTGATTTCAGCACCTTGTTTATTTTCAATATCTGCTCATACTGGCCGGTGCCTATAAATTGTTCTGACTGCTCTTTGAGGAGTTTAACAAAATATTCATAGTCTTTATCTTCAAGAATATCAGATATTTCAGATGAAATAAGCTCAAGGATTACATGGTTAAATTCTCTCTCAAGATACTCATCAAGCCACTCATCACCCAATTTATCAGCGGCTTTCAGGCCGGCCTTAGAGGCATCAAACTCCATGACGCTTTTTATCTCTTTCTGGTATGCATCGGACACAAAAGTTTTGAAGTTGCTCTCTACAAGGAGATCCATAAGTCCGGGGGAGAGCATTATATCATCCGCAATAAACCTGTCTACGGAGGCTAATGCCTCTATATCATCGGGATTAAGCTTTGAGAATTTATCAAGCAGATTCTTGAGCGCGTCAGGGATAGCTACCTTTTGTTGATCAATCACATGGAGCAGTTCCATGACCTTATCAGCCGACATATCGCTGAGCGCTTTATTTGCGGCGTTTATATCTTTAGAGAAAATCTTGACAGATGAGGAGAGAAACTGTTTCTTTAATTCAGGGCGCAAACCATCAATACAATCGAGGATCTTCTTAAGGTCGCTCCCTGAAAAAGCCCTTTCTGAGGATCTTCTTAAGTATGAACTTATGACCCTGTCATACGCCTCTTCTTTATGGGGTTCGGTCTCAACCCTGTTTAACAGCCTTGCAAGCGTTTCAGGAGAAATTCCGTTAAAAGCTTCAGATTCATCACCTGAGAGCAGTCTTCCCTCCAGGAGTCCGCTCGTGTATTGTTCCCACAGATGTTCTTGTCCTTTCGTCTTCCCCTCATCAAAACCGAAGGCGCCGTAATCAATGAATTCCAACTGAATATGGGTCAGGTTATATTCTCTCAGTTTCTCCTGAAGCGTGTCTTTGGAAGACTCCTGAATAGACTCAATGAGGAACCGGTGAAAAGAGTATATTTCATCTTTTGTCAGTCCGCCGATAAATGTTACTGAGGCGATGTTTAAATTACTGAAACTCAGGGCAACCTCCCTGTAAACGGGGTTCTTCCTGTCAAGGGATTGGCCGTCAATAATGAGCATGTCTTTTGCAACAGCGATGGTGATCTCGTTTCTCAGCTCAAAGAGGCCCTCAAAAAATTCAAAGGCACGGTCCAATGATTTTTCAACCAGATGATGTCCTTTGGGATATACGGAGACATTGCGGCGCGCGATATTAAGCTCTATAATGGCGTCGCTAAGCATGCGGGCATCAAGAGGAAGTTTTTCCTTTTTCCCGGTCATGCAGACATTTTATCACATAAAAAGCAACTTTTTACGATTTTCAGGCAAGGGCCTTTTAACATCCAAAATATAAGAACGGCACATGCTGATTGCTTTTTTTCTGAGTTATTTAGTAAAATATCCTCCTCAGATTTAAATTTTTCTTTTAATCACGCTAAATTAAGGAGCAGAGAATTACATGCAACCAACTTACAATCCTTCCGTCAGAAAACGGAAAGGAACCCATGGTTTTCTTGAGAGGATGAGCACAAAAGGCGGCCGTAATGTTATTAAGAGAAGACGCGCCAAGGGCCGCAAGAAACTTTCTGTATAGTGAAGACTTTTGCAATCTTTCTCATAAGAAGTTATAAAAAATACCTCTCGCCGTTTCTGCCTGATTCATGCAGATTTTATCCCTCATGTTCCAGCTACTCTCATGAAGCGATTGAAAGGCACGGCATCTTAAAAGGGTTAGGGCTTTCCCTGAGAAGAATCGCAAAATGTCATCCGCTGCACCCTGGCGGATATGATCCGGTAAGGGATTAAAGGAAAAATGGAAAAGCGCACACTTATAGCTGTTGTTTTATCAATAGTGATTTTGGTTGGCTGGTCATATTTTTTTCAGCCAAAACCCGTGCCGCAGCAGCCTGCGCCGGTTGAACAGACGAAACCTGCGGAAAAAGTCCAGCCCGAAGCGGCATTATCAGAGCCTGTCTCTCAAATCCCCGGCCAGATCCCTCTTGTAACTGGCAGCACAGGGAGCGATGTTACTATTGAGACAGACCTATACAAGGCCGTATTCTCCACTAAGGGCGCAATTGTAAAATCATGGCAGCTTAAAAAGTACCTTGACAAGAGCGGCATGCCCGTAGTGCTTTTGAAGGAGTCCGGCGCCGTGCCTTCTCTTGCGATATTATTTGATAGCGGTGATCGCAACCTGCCGCAAAATATAATATACACTGCGAGTAGAGACGGCCTGACACTCTCCAAAAACGGAATCTCTAAGGAAGAAATAGTATTCGATTATACCTATCAGGGTATCTCAATAAAGAAAAAACTCGTCTTCTACAATGATGACTACAAGATTGATCTCTCCATTGAGACGATGAATGCCCCTTCCTATATGCTTGCTCTTGGCACGCACTTCGGAGTCTATGACAAGGAACAGAGCGAACATAAAGGGCCGGTGCTGCTGGCAGATTCCAGCAGGAAAGAGTTTGACGACAAGCTGAAAGAGACGCAGATTTTAACGGGCTATATAAACTGGATAGCCCAGGAAGATAAATACTTTACTGCTGCTATAGCGCCCCTTGTGAAGGTTGAGAGCGCAAAAGTCTGGAAAGAAAGGGAGACAGCCGAGATCGCTTTAAAGGTCTCCGCTCAGAAACAGGATTTTCTATTTTATGCGGGGCCTAAAGAATACGACGGGCTTAAAAGGCTGAATGTCGGGCTTGAGCACATAATTGACTTCGGCTGGTTCTCAATCGTTGCCATGCCGCTCTTCTGGGTATTGAAGTTCTTCTATAAATATTTAGGCAATTACGGATGGGCCATAATCCTGATTACCATAATCACCAGGATACCTTTTATCCCCTTAATGCACAAGAGCCAGCAGTCAATGAAGAAGATGCAGGCCATACAGCCTATGCTGGCGTCAATAAAGGAACAACATAAAAAAGACCCACAGAAGATGCAGAAGGAGATGACCGAGCTCTACAAGAAGCACAAGGTAAATCCTGTAGGAGGCTGCCTGCCCATGCTCCTTCAGATTCCTGTGTTTATCGCGCTCTACAATGTTCTTTCAAAGGCGATCGAGCTTAGAGGAGCGCCCTTTATGTTCTGGATACATGACCTTTCAATGAAAGACCCGTATTACATACTGCCTGTTGTAATGGGTGCGTCAATGGTGATTCAGCAGAAGATGACCCCATCCACTATGGATCCGGCGCAGGCAAAGATAATGATGATCATGCCGATTGTATTTACGTTCATGTTCCTCAGTTTCCCCTCAGGGCTGGTTATTTACTGGCTTGTAAATAATGTCCTCGGCATAGCGCAGCAGCTTTACGCAAACAAAAAAGCCGAAGCGTAATCAGCTATTTCTTTACTCCTAAAAACGGCAGTTAACCACAGAGTACACAGAGATAAAAGAATTCATATTCAAAAGCTTACTCACGTTATTAGTATTGTTTTACTTTCACCCAATAAGTAAAATGACTTTATGTCTTAATATCTTGACTTCCAGGTCTTTCTCTGCGTTCTCTGTGGTTCATATGTAGGCTAATCTTTTTTGTTCCACTTCTGTAAAATATTCAGATGTATACTGACGATACAATCGCCTCAATCTCAACCCCGTCAGGCCGCGGCGGTATCGGGATAGTTAGACTCAGCGGCAAAGACGCTGTTAAGATAGCGGACAGACTATTCTCTTCCCCGAAAAATAAAAAACTTATCTCGACCCCCTCCCACAGAATACTCTACGGTCATATCATAAACCCTTCAAACGGAGAGGTTGTTGATGAGGCGCTCGTATCTGTAATGAAGGCCCCCAACACCTACACCAGAGAAGATATTGTTGAAATTAATTGTCACGGCGGCATGGTGCCTATCAAAAGGGTTCTGGAGCTTCTGATAGAAGGAGGAGCAAGGCTTGCGGAGCCCGGGGAATTTACAAAGAGGGCGTTTCTGAATGGCAGGATTGACCTTGTTCAGTCCGAAGCTGTGCTGGACATAATCAATTCATTGACTGAGCAGAGCCGTAAGGCGGCTCTTGAACAGTTAAGAGGCGGCCTGTCAGTCAAGATAGAGTTTGCAAGGAATAGACTGGTTGACCTTACGGCGATTGTCGAGACGTTCATTGATTTTCCTGATGAAGATATTGAGCCTGCGAGCCAAAAAGAGCTTAAAGAAAGAGCGGCTGAAATTCAGCGGCAACTGAAACAGCTTATTGAGAATGCAAGGCATGGGAGAGTTCTGAGAGAAGGGCTTAAAACAGCCATTATCGGCCGGCCTAATGTAGGGAAATCCTCTCTGTTAAACGCGCTCCTTGAGCAGGACAGGGTCATTGTGACAGAGATGCCCGGCACAACAAGGGATGTTATCGAAGAATACCTTGATATAAACGGCTTTCCTGTAAGGATAATGGATACTGCCGGAATACGAGAGTCAGCGGATATTGCCGAGAGCGAAGGCGTAGCGCGGAGTCTTAGAGCAATGAAGGATGCTGATATTGTACTCTTAGTGCTTGACGGAAGCACGAGCCTTCATGATACAGATATTGAGCTTATAGAGAGATCAGGTTCGGGCAATTCAATTCTGGTTATAAACAAATCAGACCTGCCTTCAGAAATTACGCAGGATGCACTGCCGAATGACAGGCCTGCAGTGAAAATATCAGCCCTTAAAGGCACAGGTTTGGATGAACTGAAGAATGAGATCGTCAGAACGTCTCTTAAAGAAGCCGCCGGGACAGGCGTTGCCATTGCAACAAACGTAAGGCATATAAAAGCAATTGAAAGGGCGTATCACTCAATCAATTCATTTACAAAAAACCTCAAAAAAGGGCTTTCTCCTGAATTTCTTGCCGTAGACCTGAGAGACGGCCTCGACGCCCTCGGAGAGATAATAGGCATTACAACGCCTGAAGAGATTCTCAATAAGATCTTCAGCGACTTCTGCATAGGGAAGTAAGCCCCTGCGCGTAGCATTCTTTTATAATTCTCATAATTGTTCTTGCCGTTTAGTCTGATGTTAGATTAAAATTAAGCGGTGCAATTACTTATGGAATTGATGTACTGATAGATATTATTGAGGCAGGGAAATGATCATTATTCTTAAAATAGACGACTTCCTTTCTAAACTATTCCCGTCCGCGCATGAAAAAAGAGATAATCTTCCTGCACTCAAGCAGGAGCTTATCGACTATTATACATTCGGCCCATTTCGTCCTCAGGTAGATATTGAAGGCGAGTTTCTAAGAATTGAGATCGACACATCTTCTATTGCTTCCCAGAAATCAGAATTTGATGCTGCGGTAAAGTACTGTGAAGCAGGGCGATTCAATAAGGCAAAACCTATACTTGAAAAGCTCATCAAGAAAAATCCAACCGTTTCAGAGTATCACCGAATATTAGGGCAAATCTATTCAGAAGAAGGCAAGCAAGAGGAAGCCATAAATTGCCTTATTGATGCCCTGCGCTGGGACCCCAAGAATACCCATGCATTAACGATGATGGGCAATATATTTGCTAAGCAAAAGAATGATATTCCTATCGCAATGACGTATTATGAGCAGACATTAAAAGTGATGCCCAACGACCACATCGCAATGAACAATATAGGCGCCAATCTGATACATCTTGGGAAGCTAAATGAAGCACAGAAATACCTTGAAAAGGCACTATCGATCAACCGCGACTTTCCAAACACGTATTACGGGTTGGGCATGACAAATGCGATGCGGGGCAATAGTCTTGCCGCTTTCGAATATGCAATCCAGGCAATGAAGAAATGCAAAGCGGGCCATCCTGTATACAACAATGCGGTAGAGATGGCACAGCAGGAAAGCTTAAAAGTAGCTCAAAGCGTAGATACGGCTGAGATGTTCAATCAGTATTCCCAGCGGTTGGCCATTGAATCAGGAAAGAACATAGATATCATCCAAGATGACGCCATCCCGTCACCGGCGAAGATCGAGATAGCCGAGAACTACGGACGGGACAAGCACATGATCAAATTCAAGAAAAACAGATTGGCAGTGGCCCATTTGATGATGCACGAACTTGTCCATCTCGATCTTATCACACAGTGCCGCAAGAAGAACGCCAACTTTCTTTTCGTTGCGTCCAAGCAACAGAAAGAGCTCTTCATAAGAGAAAATGAGCCCATAATACAAAAACTTAACGGGCAAGGGATTGATGACAAGGCTCTCGCCGAATATATCACGTCCCTCTTCAACGGAATCAACAGCCAGACTTTTAATACCCCCCCCGATCTGTTTATAGAAGATTTTCTCTATAAAACCTATTCGCAATTGCGGCCTTTTCAGTTCCTTTCTCTTCTGTCATTGCTCAAGGAATATATAGACGCAGCAACAAACAAGAAGATCATCGAGTACATCCCAGCTAAAATAAGAACCGCCAATATCATTTTAAGTCTCGTCCATAGCTTTCAGTTGAAGGATCTGTTCGGATATGATTTAAGCCATCTATTTAAGGCGACATCTCCACAAATAAAACTTGCAAAACAATTCTACGCCGAGTATTTAAAATATCTGAGAGATGATAAGTCACTTGATGCACACATTCTGATCCTAAAATGGGCGAAAGAACTAAGAGTAGAAAATTACTTCAGTCTAATCGAAGAGAACGACTACCGGAAATCGAAGGTACCTGATAAGAATATTCTTCAGGAGCCTGAACACTTCATAAAGGCTGAACCTGCGCAGGTTGCCAAGAGCCGGATAGACTATTCGAACGAACCTGCAGGGCAGGCAGCAGTGACAATGTATTGTCTGAGTGCCTTAGAGCATTTTGAAGGCATGGAACTTCCTGAAATCCAGAAGATTGGTTTTGAAATCGCTCTGCTTGGCCAGCAAGGGATCGACCCGTCTAATCATGACAAGAAGTACACGTTGAAGAGTATCCCTGATAAAGATTTCACAGGGCTCCATTTGCTGGCTTACATGTACGCAGCCTTTCAGGTCATAGACCCGTTTTTAGATACAGGGCTTAATTTTAAGAAAGAATATGAAGCGGCAAAGGAGATGCTGGGGGAAGGCAACAAATAGTACAGAATAGCTAACATAGGCAAATAGACATGGTTAATATTTTCATACTTTATATGGCACCCGGCAATCATGAGCAAATGGTACATTATCAGGATACCATTAAAAACAAAGTTCCACATGATCGGATTCTTAAATATTTAGATTATAATTTACAGTCCAAGTTGAAGAATTTCTTTTCAAATAAACCCATAGCTGTTTGGGGATCAAGGGACTCTAATGCAAATCGGTCACGTTTTGAAAGAATGGTAGCGGGGGATGATTTACTTATCGTTGAAGGTGACACAATCAAGTTATTAGGCAAGGTTGCAGAAAAAACCATTAATCCCGATCTATCAAGGGAACTTTGGAAAGGATTAAGAGGTGATGCATCTGACGTATGGAGTTTGATTTATTTCATAGCTAATCCTATCGAGATAGAACTGCCATTTAAAGAAATCAATAAGCTATTTGCTTATCAAGAGAATTATAAGCCACAAGGGTTTACAAACATATCTGAAAATAAACTTAATGAATTCTATGACAAATATGATGATCTCTATTCTATTCTTCAGAGAATAAAACAGGGGAAAACATATCAGCAGAAATTTGAAACATTTCAGATTAAGGAAGATGTCAGGTTAGAATTGCAACAAGAAGATGTTGAAGAAATATTAAAGGACAAAGAGCTTTCGGAGCATGTAAAAATGCAGTGGAAACTTACACTGCTTGGATTAAAAACCGGATCGAGAGTATGGATTCCACGAAACGATCAACAAAGAATAGAAAAAGAATACGACTTCCATGAATTTGAAAAATCTTTTTCAGCAGGAATAGACATGCCTGCAAAATATGTAGAAAATATTGATGTTGTCTGGAAAGAGGAGTTCCGTATTGATGCAGCATTTGAAATAGAACATACTACTGCTATTTATTCAGGGCTTCTGAGATTCAGTGATTTAAAAATTATAGCGCCAAACATTAATTATCCATTGTTTATTGTTGCTCCAATGGCAAAAAAGAATAGGGTTTTTGAGCAACTAAAAAGGCCTGCATTTAAGAAGCTGGGATTAGAAAAGGATGTCAGGTATATTTCGTATGAAGCAGTTGATGGTATTAATAAATCCTTTGAGAACCTAAATAGCGGCCTGGATGTAGAAATGTTAGTAGGTAAATCAGAAGATATAAGTAATCATCTGTAAATATATCATGAACCTCCCCGACATCCAGAAAAAACTCCGCAAATTCGCAGAAGAAAGAAACTGGGACCAATTTCACAGCCCGAAGAACCTCTCAATGGCGCTTGCCGCCGAGGCGGCTGAACTGCTTGAGATCTTCCAGTGGCTGACAGAAGAACAGTCAAAGGATATCGACAATTCCGAAAAAGAGATAGCACAGGTGAAAGAAGAGATAGCCGATGTCTTCATTTACCTCGTCCGCCTTGCCGATAAATTAAACATCGATATCGAAAAAGAAGTCCTCGCCAAGATCGCCCTCAATAAAAAGAAATATCCCGTTGACCTCTCAAAAGACAACGCCGTGAAGTACAACAGAAGATAATACCTTCCATACTATAATTTTAAACACAACCTCACGCCGGAAGAGATTGCTATTGTGGAGGGGAAGGGGTAAAATGGAGAAAAACGATGAAGGTGCGTGATATTATAAAGCAGATTGAGGCTGACGGGTGGTACTTGGTCGCCACAAGAGGCAGTCATAGGCAATACAAGCATCCGGGGAAAACCGGCAGGGTCACTATCGCCGGACATCCTAATGATGATTTAGCTCCCGGCACGCTGAACAGTATTTTGAAGCAGGCATGTCTCAAGGAGGTAAAATAATGCATAGATTTCTGATTGTAATCGAAAAAACTGAGGCGAACTATTCGGCATATTCTCCGGATCTTCCGGGTTGCATCGCAACCGGCGCAAGCAGGGAAGAAACAGAACGCAACATGCATGAAGCGATTGAAATGCATGTGCGCGGCATGATTGAAGACAGTCTGCCAGTCCCAGAGTCAACGTCTTATGCTGAATATGTAGCAGTTCTCTAATTCTTATACCTATCTTCGATAACCAAATGGCCTCCGCCCTCTACGGCCCTGCCTGCCGGTAGGCAGGGACAGGCAGGCTCACACCGGGAAAGATCGCGATTGTGGAGGGGATGAATGAAAACTATTGAGAGGCTGTGTTAGACTTTCTCATGGAAAGAACAACCCCTTATTTCAGAAACGAGATTTTGAGAAAAAGACCATATCTTGAAATTGAGATTTGCAGAGCGATAATTAGAAATCCAATTAAAAAAGAAATTCAACCTGACGGAAGAATAAGGTTTTGGGGTAAAATAGTAATAATGGAGAACAAATACCTCAGGGTAGTTACTCTAGAGGATGGCATTACGATACACAATGCTTTCCTTGACAGAGGGTTTAAACCTTAAAAGGAGGAAGTGTTTATGAAAATAAACTATTACGCT